>JBEBKH010000012.1:0-35068 GCA_040079575.1 Chakrabartia sp.
GCTGGCACGATGGGCGGGGGCATTTCGATGAATTTCCTCGCTGCCGGCATCCCCGTCACCATCCTCGAAATGAAGCAAGAGGCGCTCGACAAGGGCGTTGGTCTGATCCGCAAAAATTACGAAGCCAGTGCTGCCAAGGGCCGCTTCACAACCGAAAAAGTTGAAGCGATGATGGGCGCGCTAACACCGACGCTTGATATGAATGATCTTGCGGACTGCGATCTGGTGATCGAGGCCGTGTTTGAAAGCATGGACGTCAAAAAAGACGTCTTTGGAAAATTGGATGCGATCGTCAAACAAGGCGCGATCCTTGCGTCGAACACCAGCTATCTCAATGTGGATGAAATCGCTGCTTCCACCGCGCGTCCCCAAGACGTGGTTGGCATGCACTTCTTCTCCCCCGCCAATGTGATGAAACTGCTGGAAGTGGTGCGCGGTGAAAAAACAGCACATGATGTCCTCGCCACAGTCATGGCGCTGTCGAAAAAAATTGGCAAAGTCGCAGTTGTCGCGGGTGTCTGCCACGGCTTTATCGGCAACCGGATGCTCGCGCTGCGGCAGCAAGGGGCCAATCAGCTGATCATGGAAGGTGCGACACCGCAGCAAATTGACAAGGTCCATACCGATTTCGGCATGCCGATGGGGCCATTCCAGATGAGCGACCTTGCTGGCCTCGATATTGGCTGGCACCGCGACGCATCACGCATTGAAAGCCTGCGGGATGCCTTGTGCGCGGCAGGGCGCTGGGGCCAGAAAACCGGCAAGGGGTTTTACGATTATGATGACAAACGCAATTTCACTCCAAGTGCTGAAGTGCAGACTCTGATCGACGAATGGGCTGCAAAATCAAACCAGCTTAAACGCGACATTACCGACGAAGAAATCATTGAACGCACCCTCTATCCGATGATTAATGAAGGTTATTTGATCCTTGAAGAGGGTAAGGCGCAGCGCGCATCCGATATCGATGTCGTCTGGATCTATGGCTATGGCTGGCCGGTCTATCGCGGCGGCCCGATGTTCTGGGGTGATCTTGAAGGCGCCGCTAAAATTGTTGCGGGATTGGAGAAGCACGGCATGCCCGTTGCAAAATCTTTGAAGGCGAAGGGTTGAGCAAATCCCCGTGCCTCCCTAAGGCACGGGGCTGACCCTAACTGGAGACTGTGATGAGTGAAGCTATTGCCGCCGACGAACTGCGCCTGTTGATTGAGCGTGTAGAGCGGCTTGAAGAAGAAAAGAAAAGCTTCGCCGACGATATTCGCGACGTTTATTCAGAGGCCAAGTCGCGCGGCTATGATGCCAAAATCATGCGACAGATTGTCCGTTTGCGTAAAATGGAAGCCCATGACCGGCAGGAAATGGAAGCGATTTTGGATACATACAAGGCAGCACTTGGCCTGGGCTAAAGGAGACAATGATGTTGATCACCACCACCACTGCGGTCGAAGGCCGCCCCGTCCGTGATTACCTCGGCGTGGTCACTGGCGAAGTCATTGTCGGCGCAAACATTTTCAAGGATTTGTTCGCCAGCATTCGTGACATAGTAGGCGGTCGTTCAGGCGCGTATGAAGGCGCCATGCGTGACGCGCGCAAAACCGCCTTTGCTGAATTAGAGTCGGCAGCGCGCGATTTGGGTGCCGATGCTGTGATCGGCGTCGACATTGATTATGAAGTGCTCGGCAAGGGCGGATCGATGCTGATGGTTTCTGTTTCGGGTACGGCGGTTAAGCTGGGGTGATCATTCGCCCGGCGGATACCGCTGATGCGGAAGGCTGCCAGGCCATCTATGCACCCTTTGTTACAGAAAGTTGGGTGAGTTTTGAAACTGTAGTGCCGGACACGACTGAGGTCGCGCGCCGCATCACGCAATTTGGAAGCACACATGGCTGGCTGATCGCCGAAATCGACCATCAGCTTGCGGGTTTTGCCTATGCCTCCCCGCATCGCACCCGCCAAGCCTACCAAAATTCGTGCGACGTTGCCGTCTATGTTGATCCGCAACACGCGCGAAAAGGCGTCGGCCGCAGCCTATATGCAACGCTCCTGCCACAATTGCGCGAACGTGGTTTTCACGCTGCTTTTGCCGGTATCGCTTTGCCCAACCCCGGCAGTATCGCCCTCCACGAGGCGTGCGGTTTTACGCCGGTCGGTATCTACCGAGAGGTCGGCTGGAAAATGGGCGGCTGGCGCGACGTAGGCTGGTGGCAAACCTTGCTCTAGGCCATAGGCTTAGGCTAGGGCGTATCATCACATTCTAGCGACCAAAGGTTACCATGGCAGGCCATTCGAAATATAAGAATATCATGTACCGCAAGGGCGCGCAGGATAAAAAGCGCTCTGCGATGTTTTCAAAGCTTTCCCGCGAAATTACCGTTGCGGCGAAATCAGGGACGCCCGATCCTGATATGAACCCACGCCTGCGTTCTGCCGTGCTTGCGGCCAAAGCGCAGTCGATGCCCAAGGATAATATCGAACGCGCGATCAACAAGGCGTCGACCGGCGAAGGCGATAATTACGAAGAAATCCGCTACGAGGCATTTGGTCCCGGCGGCGTTTCCCTCATCATTGAAGCGCTGACCGACAATCGCAACCGTACCGCAACCAATGTCCGCGTCGCTGTTTCCAAAAACGGCGGCAATATGGGGGCGCCCGGCGCTGTCAGCCATGCGTTCGACCGCCTGGGCCTCATCAACTACCCCGCCAGCGTCGGCGATGCTGACACTGTCTTCGAAGCGGCACTGGAAGCCGGGGCCGAGGATGTTACCTCCACCGAAGATGGTCATGAAATCTGGACCGCACTCGAAAATCTACACGGTGTTGCCAAGGCAATTGAAGCAACATTGGGTGAACCCGAAGGCACAAAGCTTGCCTGGCGGCCCCAAGTGATGGTCAGCATGGAAGAAGGCGACGCTAACACATTGTTCAAAATGCTCGATGTGCTCGACGACGACGATGATGTGCAGACTGTCTGGGGCAATTACGACGTGAGCGATGATATTTTGGAGAAACTAGGCTAATATGCGTCGCTTATGCTAATCATCGGCATCGACCCCGGCCTTGGCACGACGGGCTGGGGTATCATTTCCGCACTGGGGAACCGGCTGTCGCATATCGCCAATGGCCAGATCAAAACCGACGCCAAGCAGCCGTTGCCTGAAAGATTGGTCGCGCTCGACGCCGCGCTGACCGATGTCATCTTGCTCCACCAACCCGAAAGTGCGGCGGTGGAGGAAGTGTTCGTCAATTCCAATCCGCAATCCACCCTCAAACTCGGCCAAGCGCGCGGGGTTATCCTGCTTTGCGCTGCAAAATCGGGCATGGGCGTCGGCGAATATGCCGCACGCTTGGTCAAAAAAGCCGTCGTGGGGGTTGGCAACGCAGAAAAAGCACAGGTGCATGCAATGGTTTCACGCCTGCTCCCCGGCGTAAAGATTGTCGGTGCCGATGCGGCGGATGCGCTGGCGGTGGCGATCACCCATGCGCATCATTTGGCCAGCGCGCGCGCTTTGAAATGAACCCTGCCCGCAGGGGAGGATTTGGTTTATTGAAATTACGCGCTAAGGATAATCCATGATTGCGCGCCTGACCGGAACCCTTGCAGAACTGACCGCAGACCATGCGGTGCTTGATGTCGGCGGCGTCGGCTATTTGGTGCAGGCTTCCGCCCGCACTCTCGGCGCGATAGGGGCAGTCGGGGGTCAAGTGATGCTCCTCACCGAAATGCAGGTCCGTGAAGACTCTATGACATTGTTCGCATTTGGCACAGCGGGAGAGCGCGACTGGTTCCGGTTGTTGACCGGCGTTCAGGGCGTCGGCGGGCGCGTGGCGCTCTCCATTCTCTCAACCCTCGACGCAAGTGAACTCAGCCGCGCGGTGGCCAGCGGAGACAAGGCCATGGTCAGCCGCGCCAACGGCGTCGGCCCAAAACTCGCCCAGCGGATCGTGATGGAATTGAAGGACAAAATCGGCGGCGTCGCCATTGGTCCCGCAGGCGCACTGCCTAAAGCAGCCGTCGGCGCTGCAGCAGATGCGGTGTCCGCGCTCGGCAATCTGGGCTTCAAACCCGCAGAGGCCGGGGCGGCGGTCGCAGCGGCAGAAGCCGAACTGGGTGACGGGGCGACTTTGGATGCGCTGGTGCGGCTAGCGTTGAAGAAGGCGGCGCGGTGATCCGTGACATTTCTCAATAGACAAATCCCTACACATCTCTATAAATATCCTATGACACAGCTTAACGTCTCAATCCCGCCCGCGCTCAAGGAATGGGTGGATACCCGCGTTGCCGAGGGGCGATATTCCAGCGCGAGTGATTATATGCGCGACCTTGTCCGCCGTGACCAAGCAGCAGCCGATGAGGAAGAGACCATCTGGTTGCGTGGGTTGATTGAAGAGGGGCTGGCGTCCGGTGCGATCCACAAGCCCGCTAAGGAAGTCCTCAGAGAGATCGTCGCTGAACGTCACGCACGGCGTGGCTGAAGTTGAGTTGAGTCCGGCTGCGCGGGCTGATCTTGCGGCAATCGACGACTATAGCGAAGAACAATTTGGGCGTGAGGTTGCCGACGCTTATGCAGTTGGTTTTGAAGATGCATTTGATGTTTTGGAACGTCATCCGCATGCGGGTCATGCTGCGTCCAAATATGGCAAGGGCATCCGGTGTATGTTCCACCGCAAGCATAGAATTTTCTACACCGTGCGCGGTGACATTGTATTGATCGTCCGCATCGTCCATCATGCGCAACACGCCAAACGCGCCATGAAATGGACTCCATGAGCACTAACCCCCTCACCACTCCCCTGCGCCGCCCCGAAGACGTTGACGCGGCTTTGCGTCCGAAAACCCTCGACGACTTTGTCGGGCAGAAAGCGGCACGGGAGAATCTCCGCATATTTATTGAGGCCGCGAAACAGCGCGGCGATGCGCTGGATCATGTGTTATTTTTCGGGCCGCCGGGGCTTGGCAAAACCACGCTCGCGCAGATTGTTGCCAAGGAAATGGGTGTCGGGTTCCGCGCGACCTCTGGTCCGGTCATTGCCAAGTCGGGGGATCTCGCCGCACTCCTCACCAATCTTGAGGACGGCGATGTCCTGTTCATTGATGAAATTCACCGTCTCGCCCCCGCTGTTGAGGAAATCCTTTATCCCGCGATGGAAGACCGCGCGCTTGATCTGATGATTGGCGAAGGACCATCGGCGCGGTCAGTGCGGATTGATTTGCCCAAATTCACCCTTGTCGGCGCGACCACGCGGCAAGGATTGCTCACCACGCCGCTGCGCGACCGTTTTGGCATTCCGGTGCGGCTCAATTTTTATACGGTTACTGAGTTGGAACAGGTCATCCGCCGCGCGGCAGCCTTGCTTGATCTGGGTATCACCGAAGACGGCGCACAGGAAATCGCACGGCGCGCGCGCGGCACACCGCGCATTGCCGGGCGTCTGCTGCGCCGTGTTCGTGATTTCGCCAATGTAGCAGGCGAGGCAAATGTCTCCGCCAAGATCGCCGACGCCTCGCTCAACCGGCTGGAGGTTGATGGTCTGGGCCTCGACGCGATGGATCGCCGCTATTTGTTGATGATTGCGGACATTTATCGCGGCGGGCCTGTTGGCGTCGAAACCCTCGCTGCTGGTCTGTCTGAACCGCGCGATACGGTTGAGGAAGTGATTGAGCCATATCTGATCCAACTTGGCCTCATCGCCCGCACCGCACGCGGCCGCTGTCTGAATGCCAAGGCGTGGAAACATTTGGGGTTAAACCCGCCTGCCGATATTCAGGACGGTCTATTCGACGAGGGCAAATAAGTCCTCAACCGGCCTGCCAAGGGCACGGGCGAGTTTTAGTGCCAGCAAAGTTGAGGGAATGAAAATGCCATTTTCAACCGTGTTGATCGTCTTGCGACTGACCCCTACAACCTCACCCAATTGGGCTTGAGTCAGCTCTAAAGCAGTGCGGCATTCGCGCAGTCTGTTGGACAGAGCAAACTGGCTCACAGTGGAATTATTGGCCAAGGCTAAGCGCCCGTTGCTCGAGATAGCCAAAGCGAAGTCCAGCAGCGCTGATCGACAATACCACGACAAGCTGAGCAGCTTTGTGATCAGGCATCACCACAAACTGACATAGTGTATAGACACCAACACCAATGACGATCATCGCCCAAAATCCAAAGCCCTGGGCGCGGCGACGATTTTCAATTGTGGAGTCATCGCCCAAGAGGCTTCGGACAATTGGGACGTTAGACCAGAGATTTTCAAACCCATTGGCCAGAATCAACACCAGCCAAAATATGAAAAACGGACCCGCAAACAGATGCAGCACATCCACCCATGATGTTGGTTGCAGCGCGTAAGTCGTCCCATAATTTGCCATCAAACCAAAAGGGATGATCGTCGATGACAAAATACGCAGGTTTATAAAGCGTTCTGCGATAACACTGTTGCTGACAGGCATGGCTTGCTCCGATATGTAACTTCAAGGTTACATGAGTAACTCATAGGTTACATATACGCAAGTGATAATTATAAATGCTTGTTTGCGGCCCTGAATCTGGTGCGTTAAGGCAGGGCAATGGCAGACTTAATCCCCACATCCGGCGTTTTTATCGGCCGTGAACATCATTTGCCTATCCGTGCTTATTTTGAGGACACGGACTTTTCCGGCCTTGTCTACCACGCCAATTATCTGCGTTATATGGAACGGGCGCGTTCGGATATGCTGCGCTGTGCTGGCATTGATCAGCGCGCGGCCTTTACTGCGCAAGTCGGCGTCTATGCTGTGTCTGAACTCAACATCAAATATCTAAAACCCGCCCATTATGATGATGCACTGCTGGTCGTCTCAACCGTGGAACGTGTCCGCGCGGCAAGCTGTTCGATTCATCAACGAGTCATGTTGGACGGTGAAATGCTGGCCAATGCACAGGTGATTGCGGCCTTCCTTTCTCCAGAAGGACGGCCCAAACGCCAGCCCGCCGATTGGATCACCGCCTTTACCCCCTTGCTACCCAAAGAAACGGACGAATAATGACAGCCCCGATCGCCATTGCCGCGACAACATTATCCCCCACCGCGCTGTTCCTTCAGGCCGATATTGTTGTCAAAATCGTCATGGTCGGTTTGCTGATCGCGAGTGTCTGGACATGGTCAATCATCGTCGCCCAGTGGCTAAAAATGCGGCGAACAGCGCGCGCATCCGAACGGTTTGAACGTGACTTTTGGAAGGCCGATAATATTGACGGTTTTGCCGAAGAGCATAAGGCATCCGACCTGCCCGCGGCCAAGGTGTTTGCAGCAGGCCTGCATGAATGGCGACGCTCAACCGCGCGTACGCCAATTGACCGTGAAGGCACGCGCGCGCGGTTGGCCTCAAGTTTAGGGTCAGCCATTGCCAGTGAAATTGACCGATTGGGAGACCGGCTCAACATCCTGGCGACCGTGGGCAGCGTCGCCCCTTTTGTCGGCCTGTTCGGGACGGTTTGGGGCATCATGCGCAGCTTCACCGCGATTGCCGCCGAACAGAACAGCTCGCTCGCGGTGGTGGCACCGGGTATTGCAGAGGCCTTGTTTGCGACCGCCCTTGGCCTTTTCGCAGCGATACCAGCTGTCATCGCTTACAACCGTTTTGGCCATGGCCTGAACCGTCTGGAAGCGCGCCTGAACCGCTTTGCCGACGCATTCCATGCGACCCTTAGCCGTGAGTTAGAGGTTGCGCGGTGACGCCTCTCCCCTCCCACAAATCACGCAGCCGTCGCGCGCCAATGGCAGAGATTAACGTCACGCCAATGGTTGACGTAATGTTGGTGCTGCTGATCATATTTATGGTGACAGCGCCCTTATTGGTGGCTGGCGTGCCCGTGAACCTGCCCGACAGCCGGGCCAAGGCGCTCGATCAAGGTGACAAACCTGTCCAAATATCGCTCGATGCGCAGGGAAAGCTGTTCCTTGATGACGAACACATCATGAGCGCACAACTGCCTGCGCGGCTATCCTCCTTGGCTACAGACGAAGGTGCACAGGGCCCTCAAATCTATCTGCGTGCTGATACCAAGCTAGATTACGGTAAAGTCATGGCAGTGATGGGGGAACTTAACCGTGCTGGGTTGAACCGTGTTGCGCTTGTCACCACGAGCGGCACTGTCTCTGGTGACAAAGCGCAATAATATGGATCGCGCCGAACGCACTGGACTTGGCATTGCTATTCTGGGGCATGCGGCGCTGTTCGCGGCAATTTCGTTCAGCCTAATGATGCCGCAAGAGCCATTCAAATCGGCCAACCCACCAATTGATGTGCAGTTGATTGACGCGACGGCGTTGGAAAGCGCCGCACCTGATCCTTCGCCGCAATCGAGCCCGCCGCCAGTCGCTGTTGCTCCTGTGGTTGAGGACATCGCCGTTGCGCCGCCACCGCCCTCTGCCGTACCCGCTCCTAAGCCCGTAAAAACACCGCCTCCGCAAGCGGTTAAAAAAACTGCCCCTCCCATCAGCAAACCAAAGCCAGCCCCGCGCAAATCACAACTGAATATCGGCGTTATGTCTGGTATTTCTGATGCCGCGAAGCGTGAAGCCGCTGCGCGTTCGGGCACAGGCAAAGGCACGGCTGCCAGTGGCAGCGGAACGCCTGCCGTAAAGACAGCGGCACAATTAGAGGCAAGCTTCATCCAAAATGTGTTTGCAAAAATGAAACCCTATTGGAAAGCACCCACGGGTGCAGACGCCGAATTGCTTAAAACCAACCTTATCATCGCGCTCAACCGCGATGGATCGGTCGCAAATATCAAAATTGTTAGCCAGTCGGGAGACAATGATAGCAACCGAAACCTGCTCAAACTCCACGCTGAACGGGCGGAAAGTGCGGTTCGTCGCGCAGCACCTTTTGATTTTCCAATCGCACACTACGCTATTTGGCAGACTTTAGGCCCGATCACATTTGACAAGAAATCGAGATGAACTGATGCGCTTACTGGCTCGCTACACTTTAACCTGTTTCGCCGTGATGCTTGGGACGACAGCCCACGCTCAGATTACCGGCACGGTAACAGACGAAAGCGGCAGCAATGAATTTGTCGTCGCGATTCCGCCCCTGACCACACCCGACAGCGTAGCGACACCAGCGGGAAATACCGCCGATCTGGGTAAGAAGATCGCAGAAATATTGGCCAATGATCTGTCAGGAACAGACGTGTTTACCCCCGTCGGTCCAGCAGGATTGCGCGGTATTACAATGGCGGAAGTCACCGCCCCAGCATTTCCTGAATGGGCGGGGAAAAACGCCGAAAACCTGATCCACGGCTTTGTCCGCGCGAACAATGACAACACATTGACGGTTGGCTGCTATCTTTACGATGTTGCGCTCAAAACCGAAATGGTGCGGCAGGGCTATGTCGTTGCGCCGCGTGATTGGCGCCGTGCCGCGCATAAATGCGCCGATGCCATCTATGCGCGCCTGTCCGGAGAAAGCCCGTTCTTCGACAGCCGTATCGCCTATATCGCCGAAACAGGCCCTAAGGGGAACCGTGTCAAACGACTGGCAATCATGGATTCGGACGGAGCCAATCACCGTTTCATCACCAACGGACAGTCGATTGTTTTGACCCCGCGTTTTTCGCCAGACTATAAATCGATTGTCTATCTTTCCTATCTGAACAACCGGCCGCGCATTTTCATCTATGATATTGTCAGTGGCAAACAGCGGTTGGTAACGGAAAGCGCGAACCAGACGTTTTCCCCGCGCTGGTCGCCGGATGGAAAATATATTCTCTATTCGATGGCCGTGGGCGGTAATACGAATATTTACCGTATCTCAACCGCTGGCGGGAAACCCCAGCAATTAACCAGTGGCGCTGGTATTGAAACGGGGGGAAGTTACGCCCCCAACGGCGCTAAAATTGTTTTTGAAAGTGACCGATCGGGCAGCCAACAAATCTATGTCATGGATGCCGATGGGAGCAATCAACAGCGCATCAGTTTTGGCAGTGGCGGGCATGCCACACCCGAATGGAGTCCGCGCGGGGATTTGATTGCCTATACGCGCATTGGCGGCGGGCAGTTCCGCATTGGCGTGATGACACCTGCCGGCGGCGGCGAACGCCTGCTAACCAGCAGTTGGCAGGATGAAGCCCCAACATGGTCACCCAATGGCCGTGTCATCCAATTTTTCCGTACCACGCAAGGCAATGGCAAGGCCAGCGTCTGGCAAGTCGATGTCACAGGGGCCAAGGAACGCCGTATTCAGACGCCTGTCGACGGATCTGACCCTTCATGGGGGCCACTGCTTCCCTAAAGACTTGACGGTAACACTGCTTAACGCGATCCTGTCATCATACAGGGCATAATGAAAGTGAAGGAATGCTTATCATGGCCAAAAAAACGACGATGCTGATCATGGGATTATCCCTTGTCGCGGCGGCAGGCTGCACCAAGAAACAACGCCCAGAAGATTTGCCACAAGCACCAATGACTCCCGACGCGCCCGCAGGGAACACGGATGCTGGCGCGCCGACGCCGGGGTCACAGGCAGATTTCCTTGCCCGCGTCACCGCAGACCGGATCTTTTTTGACACAGATCAGTCGGATGTTGATGCAGAAGATCAAGCGGCTCTGGACAGTCAGGCGGCGTGGCTCAAAACCTATCCCAACACGCGTGTAACCATTGAAGGGCATTGCGACGAACGCGGCACGCGCGATTACAACATTGCTTTGGGCGCACGTCGGGCCAACGCGGCAAAGAATTATCTCGCCTCGGCTGGGATTGACGCCAGCCGTATTTCAACCGTCAGTTTGGGAAAAGAACGCCCCGAAGCCCTTGGCTCAGATGAAAGCGCATGGGCACGCAACCGGCGCGCTGTTACAATTACGGTTCAGTAGTTTTGAAATCGGGTCTGTCATGAGCAATCTCTGACAGACCCGATTCAAATTTCAGATTAGGCTTGGCGTGTGCCGGACATCGCCATCGATCCAAACATACCGGCTTTGATGTTGCCTGAAATAGCATCACCATCAACTGTTGCCGTTGCTTCCAATGTCATGGGCATGGGCACTTTCATGTCCATTTTCCATGTGAGTACATTGCCATCAATCTTGCCGTCATAAACGTCAAGTGAGCCTTGCGCGCCGGCATTTGTGCCTGTGAAGCTATCGCCATCGGCGACCACAGTCAGAACGGATTTTTGATCACCCATTGGTGATTTGACGACGCAGTCATAGCTGCCTGCTACATTTGACATGGGTATTCTCCTAAAAAACATGGCTCACGTCATTTGGCTGCGGGAGCGGACACCATTTCGACTGGTAAACCGACGACGTCAAGCTGTGGTCGCACCTTCTTTGCATCCCCAACAACCACAAACACCAATCTGTCGGGGTCAATCACTGCCCGTGCCGTAGCGTCAATATCCTTTGCCGTCAGCGCACGATATTTTTCTGCCAACTTTTCATAATAATCATCGCTGCGTTCCAGATTGATGATGTTGACCATTCCTCCCAAAACATCTGCTGATGTTTCAAAACTGCCCGGCAATTGGCGGACATTGCCATTGATCGTTTGCTGCAATTCGGTTGGCGTCAGGCCATTGGGGCCCAAAAACCCTTTCACTTGGTCCAAGATGGCTTTGATCGAATCGCCGGTGCGGTCGGCCTGTACTGGCGCGCTAATGGTGAAGGCAACGGGGCCCTCAACACCTGAAACGCTGCTGCGCGATCCGTAAGACCAGCCTTTGGTTTCGCGCAGGTCCATGTTGATCCGCGACAGGAAATTCCCGCCCAGATTTTCATTGGCAGCGCGCAACGTCAACAAATCATCGCGGCCTGTTTTGTTCAGCACCTGGCCCGCAATGATAATCGATTGCGGCGAATTGGGACGATCCAAAAGAAAAATTTTGGGAGTCGCTTTGGGAATGGCCAGTTCAAAATTCTTGACTGGACGTGCCGACCGATCCGATGCCCAAGTACCAAAGCTTTTTTCGAGCAAAGGCTTAAGCGCCTTCAAATTTGTATCTCCGGAAACAAAAATACGGGCTGTGTCAGGGCGAAACCAACGCCGATGGAATGCCGCCAATTGTTGCGCGGTCAGCGTCTTAACAACAGCGGGGTCACCTGTGCCGCTGTTCGCGCGGCCATAGGGATGCGCAGCTCCGTAAAGGAGGGCGGGCATTACGCGCCCCGCCATGCCCTGCGGCTGTGCCAATTCTGCCGCAATGCTTGCCAATTTCTGATCACGAACACGGTCGACCTCGACAGGATCAAAGGCCGGGTTGCGCACGATGTCAGACAGAAGAGCCAATGAAGGCGCAAGGTTTGGCGCGAGCATGCCCATGCTAATGCTGGTCCGGTCCATGCTTGCGCCATAGGAAATACCAGCGCCCAAACGCTCTGATTCCTCGGCGATTTGGACCGAATTGCGCGTCTTGGTCCCTTCAGACATAACGCTGAGCATCAGTGACTCAGTGCCCAATGCATCTGCTGGATCAGCGGCATAGCCCGCGTCAAAACTAACACTCACTTGGACTGTGGGAACCGCCGCCCTCCGCGTGAAATAAACCGCGATCCCGTTCGATAGCGTATCACGCTCAATGGTCGGAAAATCGAGACCTGTCAGCTGACCCACTTCGGGAAATTTGGAACGGTCGACAACTGACAAAGGTTGAATGATGTGACTGTCATCGTCTGGCGCACGGTAATTGAACGTCGTTGGAAAACCATCGAATTTCGCAGGAGCGCCGCCGCCCTTTGCTTCCTCATAGGCTTCGCGCTCCCCAGGTTCGATGGTTAAATTGAACACAGGGCGTGACAACCATTTCTGCATTGCGCGCGCAACAGCGGCAGGTTTTACAGCGGAAAGTTCAACCAATTCCTTTTTATAAAAAGAGGTGTCATTGGAATAAACGGCCCCTTCGGCAAGTGTAACTGCCTTGCCGCCAAAACCACCCACAGACTCAATACCGTTAATGGTCTGCGCAGCAGCACCAGTCGCGACCCTTTGAATTTCATCTTTGGTCGGGCCTGATTTCATGAAATCGGCAATGATCGCGTCCAAACGTTCGCCAACCTTCTTTGGATCCTGCCCCGGGGTCACGTCCGCACTGACATAAAAAATGCCCACATCTTCATAAGAGGATGAAGATGCGGTTACGCTTACCGCAACCTTTTCATCACGCACCAAGGCATTATCAAGACGGCTGCTGGAAAGCCCCCCCAAAACGGATGCGGCAACGTCCAGCTTTGTCGAGTCTGCATCATTGATACCTGGTACCGCCCAAAGCCGCATGACCCGCGTGGTCGCTACAGTGTCTTTCATTACCTTGGAAACGGGGGCTGGAAGCGTCGGAACAGAGGGCCGCGGATGGACAACGTCCGCGCCGCGCGCAATGTCCCCGAACCATTTTTCAACCATCGGCTTTGCAGACTGCGCGTCAATATCGCCAGCAAGGACGAGGACCGCGTTATTGGGGCCATAATTATCGCTGAACCATTTTTTAACATCGGTCAGGCTGGCGGCATCAAGATCTTTCATCGATCCAATGGTTGAGTGATGATAGGGATGACCTTCTGGAAACAGCGTGCCCAGAATTTCATAAAATGACAGGCCATAAGGTTGATTATCACCTTGCCGTTTTTCATTTTGAACAACACCGCGTTGATTATCGAGCTTTTCCTGCGTCACCCCGCCCAGCAGGTGACCCATTCGGTCGCTTTCAAGAAAAAGCGCCATGTCGAGCGCGCCTGTCGGCACAGTCTGAAAATAATTGGTCCGGTCAAAACTGGTTGTACCGTTAAAATCGGTGGCCCCCACTTCACGCAGCGGCGCAAAGAAATCACCAGGTGCATTTTCAGAACCGTTAAACATCAAATGTTCAAACAGATGCGCGAAACCGGTCTTACCCTTTGGTTCGTGCTTCGATCCGATATGATACCAGATTGACACGGCGACCAAGGGTGCTTTGCGGTCAGTATGGACGATAACACGCAGACCATTGGGCAGCGTGAATTGTTCATGGGGAATATCAACAGACTTGATCAGCGATTTTACGGATGCCGGCTTTACCGCTTTTTCAGCGAAAGCTGGCGTCATCGACAGCGCAAAAATCGGTACAAGCATAAGGCGCGTCAAAACGCGGCGCGTGGTCATCATAATCAAAATCCTTGGCAAAACTAAATTCTGGACGTGGTGTGTAACACCCAGCCCGTCCCGTGCAACATTAGCTACAAAGCCGCGCAGATTTTCGACGAACGACGTTTAGGGCCGATAAATCCGCTGTGCATTTTTCAAAACATCCGCGCGTTCAAACCAAACAGGCTTAAACTGCCGTGCGACAAATAATTTCATCTGATCGGTATAATGCGGAGAATCTGGCCGTGTGGTTGCCGCGCCATAGGGTTGAATAGACTGACTGCTGACCTTGCCCGCTTTGTCCCAATTCATCAGCATGATAAAACTGTCGCCGTGTTTAACCCGCATCCGGCCATCGGATTGCGGTTCCCACGTGGTCGCGGCCCGCAACGTATCCGTGCCGCCATTGGCAGGCAAATCAATGGCCCCGCGTTGCATGCGTTGGACATCACCAAGGGGAGGATCAATGCGCCCGAACCCCTCCATCAACCGGTCAACAACCTCCCGCAACTTTTCACGCGGATCAGGCAAAGGATCCCCGTGATAGGCCGCGCTGTTGGCAAGGTGCATCATCGCTTCACCGAGAGTGTCCGCCTTGGCATTGCCGTCACTGTTCCAATCCCATCTTGCGAGCAGCGCTTGTGCAGCGGCCAAATCAGGTTCCGCCTTCATATCCGCGGCCAAAAGCTTCCCAATCCACTGACCCGCAAAACTGTTGCGGCTATAGGCCGTATCAAATTTGATCTGCAGCAAGCGTTCGGGCGTGATCCGCCCTTTTTCGGCTGACAACAGTTCGATCGCGCGGACAATCCGGTTGGTTGAACGCCGCTCAATCCCAAGCAAAGGCGAAAAATCTTTTGGATCGAGTTCAGATCCTGGCCCCGCTGCAACGAAGGGCGTGTTGTTGGCATTGACAACAAATCCGCTCGCTGGGTTGATGATCTTGGGCATATTTTCAAACCCTATCGAACCCTGCCACATCGTTGCAGAGGTATCCCCGGGCAAGATTTTTGTATAATCAAACCCCGGTTTTCGTTTTGGAAACAAAGCGTTGTAGACATAAGCAATCCGGCCCGTTTTATCCGCATAGAGAAAATTGGTCGAAGCAATCCCGCCAAGCGACATTGCCTTGGTCCATTCATCCCAGTTTTGCGCTTTGCCAATACGGTAATATTGTTCGAGGTTACGGACCTGGTCAATCGCCGCATATCGCACTGCAAAGGCCCCATCCTTATTGATAATCACGGGTCCCTGAATGGCGCGGTAGACAGTTTTGGGGACTGGAAATGTGAAAGGGCCGAATTTGATTGGCAACCAGACGCGCTTCTTTTTCAGTGGCAACCATTTTCCGTCATAGCGGTACTGCGTGCCATCCTCGCTGAGAACCAGCTTGTAAACATCGATCAAATCTGGGCCGTTGACCGTGTTGGTCCACCCAAGATTGCGGTTATGGCCAAGTGCAATAAACGGCATACCCGGAAAAAGCGCACCCGCCATATCGAGCCCCTCTTCAGAATGCATCGCAGCCTCATACCAGGCAACCTGCCCCTCATAGGGTTGATGCGCATTCGAAATCAGCCAGGTTTTGCCGTCTGCCATCTTTTGCGGGGAAATGGCGAAAGCGTTTGATCCATTCATAGCAGGGTCTTTGCCCAGCGGTGTCATCGGCGCTGCGGTTCCGCGCGGCGGTGCCTGTCCATTGGCGAGTTTGCCGATTGTATCATCAAGCCCAAAGAAAAATGGCGCGCGGAGCGCAAAGCCGGTTGCGATATCCTGACCATTGACCGGAAATAATTTTCGCAAACGAATTTCGTTGGGATGTTTTTTGGCAAAATGATTGAGACCCGCCGCATAAGCTTCAAGCATTGCACGCACGTCGCCGGGAATTTTTGAATATTCTCGTTGCGCCGTGTCCCGTGCACCGAGCAAATGTTCAACATAATCGATCTTGGCCCCGTCCGCGCCAACCATCGCGCCGTAACGCCCGCGCGTCATTGCGACCACTTCTTGCAGCGTCGAAAAATCGTCTTCTGCATGGGCATAAGCAAGGCCGTAGGCGGCATCTGCATCGGTTTTTCCGTAAATATGCGGAACCCCGAATGTATCGCGGACGATTTCCACGTCATAAGCGCGCGCCGCGGGGGCACTTTGCTCATCAGCGATCAGCGGTTCCCAAACCGCACTGATACCCAACAGGATCCCAATGACCAGAAGCGCACTCTTTACCCAACGCGGCATTGCTATCCCTCCGTCGACCCTTATTGGTCTTTAGTCGATTATCGAACGCATCTTTGTCGATTGCTATACAGCAATGCAAGGTGCTGAAAAAATAGAGGAGTTAAGGGTGCGGAAACAGGGAATATGGTTTGTCGCGGCGGTGTCATTTTCAACATTGGCTGTGGCCCAGACCACAGACACGCCGACATTTCGACCTGAAGCGATGCGTGCGCATGTTGAATTCCTCGCAGATGATCTGCTCGAAGGCCGCGAAACCGGTGCGCGCGGGCACGAAATTGCGGCGCACTATGTTGCGGCCCAGTTCAAGGCGCTTGGCCTGCAACCTGCGAACAAGGATGGATGGTTTCAGCGGGTGCCCTTTAGTGGCGCGCTGCTCGACGAGGCAAAATCAAGTTTCAGCATCAGCGGGCAGCCCTTTTCCAACCGCACAGAGGTGCTCTTTGGTCCTGCACGCAAGGCTGGAGACACCAAGGCCGAAGGTGATGTGGTTTTTGTCGGATACGGCATTGATGATCCCAAGGCAGGACAAAATGACTATGCCGGCCTTGATGTGAAGGGAAAAATTGTTGCCGTCCTGACCGGATTTCCAAAGGGGATGCGCAGCGACATTGGTGCCCATTATGGGCGCAGCAAAGCCAAGATGGCTGAAAAACGCGGTGCAATCGGAGTCATCACTATACGCACGCTCGAACGTGAGCGTACCCGCGCGTGGACCCGTGAAATTGAAGGGCCCGTGCATCCGACGATTGCTTGGACCCAAAGCGACGGCACGGTTTTTACCGAAACACCCGCCATATCATTCGGTGTCACGCTGCACGACAAGGCAGCAGCAGCACTTTTTGCAGGCGCGCCAACGTCCTTGGGCACGATCCTTGCCACCGCCGATAAGGACAAAGGACGACCCAAAGGCTTTGCATTAAAACAAAGCGTCACACTCAACCGCACGACAGTCTTATCGGCGCTGTCCAGTCCCAATGTCATTGGCATGTTGCCTGGCTCTGACCCGAAGCTCGCGGGCGAATATGTGCTGCTGATGGCGCATCTCGACCACAACGGCGTTGACCCCAAGCGTTCTGGTGACCAAGTTTTCAACGGCGCGATGGACAATGCGTCGGGCACTGCGGCGATGCTGGAGGCCGCACGCGCACTTGCCGCCATGCCAGACCGCCCCCGCCGCCCAATTTTGTTCGCCGCTGTTACAGCAGAAGAAAAAGGGTTACTCGGGTCTGACTATCTCGCGCGCCATCCCGTTATTTCAAATGGGAGGGTGGTAAGCGTCGTCAATCTCGACATGCCTGTGCTGCTCTATGATTTTAAAGATGTGGTTGCGTTTGGCGCAGAGCATTCGACAATGGGGCCAATTGTTGCGCGCGCAGGCAAAAAAATGGGCGTGTCGCTTTCGCCCGATCCCCTGCCATCTGAAGGGCTCTTTACCCGATCTGACCATTACAGCTTTGTAAAGCAGGGTGTTCCTTCGGTGTTCTTGATGACAGGTTTCAAGGAAGGCGGAGAGTTGGCGTTCAAGACATTCCTCGCCACCCATTATCACAAAGTCAGTGATCAGGCCGACCTGCCTTTCAATTGGAATGCGGCTGCCAAATTTGCACAGATTAACATGTTAATCGCCGCTGAAATCGCCAATGCTGATGAAGCCCCAAGATGGTATGCGGACAGTTTTTTTGGGAAAATATTTGCGCCAGATGCACTGAGGGCGGCGCGATAGAACATCGCCCCCTTGTGTTGCATAATCACAACACTACATCAGAGGTGAAAGGTAGGATCATTCGCCATGAACCTCGAAAAATTTACCGACCGTGCCAAGGGCTTTCTCCAATCCGCGCAAACTGTTGCCATAAGGATGAACCATCAGCGGATTAGCCCCGAACATATCCTCAAAGCATTGCTTGAGGACAGTGAGGGCATGTGTGCTGGCTTGATCAAAGCAGCCGGTGGTGATGCAGCGGCGGCAACACGAGAGATTGATGCTGTTCTTGCCAAGGTTCCCGCTGTGTCTGGCGGGGGTGCACAGCAAACCCCGGGTCTCGACAATGATCTGGTCCGCATTCTCGACTCCGCTGAACAGGTCGCGCAAAAATCCGGTGACAGCTTTGTCACGGTTGAGCGCCTGCTCCTCGCACTGACCTTGGCCACAACTACAACTGCTGGGAAAGCCCTTGCGACCGCTGGGCTGAAGGTTGAAGCCCTCAACAGCGCGATTAACGATCTGCGGAAGGGCAAATCCGCAAACACTGCATCCGCGGAAGAAACCTATGATGCGCTCAAAAAATATGCGCGTGACCTGACCGAGGCCGCACGCGACGGAAAACTCGATCCGGTGATTGGCCGTGATGAGGAAATTCGGCGCACGATCCAAATCCTTGCGCGCCGTACCAAGAATAACCCTGTCCTGATCGGTGAACCCGGCGTCGGGAAAACTGCAATTGCCGAAGGTTTGGCGCTGCGCATCGTCAACGGCGATGTTCCAGACACGCTGAAAGACCGGACACTCATGTCGCTCGACATGGGCGCGCTCATCGCTGGCGCTAAATATCGCGGTGAATTTGAAGAGCGGCTGAAGGGCGTGCTCGATGAAGTGCGCGGGGCCGAAGGGCAAATTGTGTTGTTCATCGATGAAATGCACACGCTGATCGGCGCGGGCAAAAGCGAAGGCGCGATGGACGCGTCTAACCTACTTAAACCCGCGCTCGCACGCGGTGAACTTCACTGTATTGGTGCGACCACGCTGGATGAATATCGCAAGCATGTTGAAAAAGACGCCGCACTTCAGCGCCGGTTTCAACCCGTTTTCGTCGGTGAGCCGACGGTCGAAGACACGGTGTCGATCCTGCGCGGCCTCAAAGAAAAATATGAATTGCACCACGGTGTACGGATCACCGACGCCGCACTTGTCGCCGCCGCGACCCTCTCTAACCGTTACATTACCGACCGGTTCCTGCCGGACAAAGCCATCGACTTAATGGATGAAGCCAGCAGCCGCCTGCGCATGGAGGTGGAATCCAAACCCGAAGAGATTGAAACGCTTGACCGGCGGATCATCCAAATGAAAATTGAAACACTTGCGCTTGAAAAGGAAACCGACACCGCATCAAAGGATCGTTTGGCGACCCTCAGGACTGACCTGGCCAATCTGGAAGAGCAATCCGCGAGCCTGACAACACGGTGGCAGGCCGAAAAAGATAAGATCCACGCCGAAGGCAAGCTCAAAGAAGCGCTCGATGTGGCCCGTCTTCAACTGGATCAGGCCCAACGTGGCGGTGATCTCGCACGCGCCGGAGAACTGCAATATGGCACAATCCCCGGTCTTGAAAAGCAGTTGGCCGATGCTGAAAGTGCAGCCGCTGGCGCGATGTTGCGTGAAGAAGTAACCGCCGATGACATTGCTTCTGTCGTCGCGAAATGGACTGGCATCCCGGTCGAACGGATGATGACAGGTGAGCGTGAAAAGCTGCTCGCGATGGAAAGCATCATTGGCAAACGGGTCATCGGGCAAAGCGATGCTGTAAAGGCGGTCGCAACAGCGGTTCGCCGCGCACGTGCTGGTTTACAAGACCCCAACCGCCCGCTTGGTTCCTTCCTGTTCCTCGGCCCAACCGGCGTTGGTAAAACCGAATTGACCAAGGCGCTGGCCGGATTCATGTTTGATGATGACAGTGCGATGGTGCGCATCGACATGAGCGAATTCATGGAAAAACACAGCGTCGCGCGGTTGATCGGCGCGCCTCCGGGCTATGTCGGCTATGAAGAAGGCGGTGTTTTAACCGAAGCTGTGCGCCGCCGCCCCTATCAAGTCGTATTGTTTGATGAAGTTGAAAAGGCACATAGTGATGTGTTCAACGTCCTCCTTCAGGTGCTCGATGATGGGCGGCTAACCGACGGACAAGGCCGCACGGTTGATTTCACCAACACGATCATCATCTTGACCTCTAATCTTGGTTCGCAGTTCATCGCGGGTCTGGGTGAAGGGGAAGATGTCGATAAGGTAGAGCCACAGGTGATGGAAATCGTTCGGGGCCATTTCCGCCCCGAATTCCTCAACCGGCTCGATGAAATCATCCTGTTCCACCGCTTGAGTGCCGATCATATGGCCCCAATTGTCGACATTCAGGTTGCGCGCGTTGCAAAATTGCTGGCGGACCGAAAGGTCACACTCACACTAACAGACGGCGCGCGCGCGTGGCTCGGCCGGGTTGGCTATGACCCCGTTTACGGTGCAAGGCCCCTCAAACGCGCTGTGCAACGCTATTTACAAGATCCCCTTGCCGACATGATCCTGCGCGGCGATGTGCCAGACGGCGTAAGCGTCAATGCAGATGAAGGCGACGGTGGGTTGGTGCTGAAGGTCATATGAAACTTAGCAGTTAGACTTTTCGAGTGTGCCGCATGCGCTGCGTTGCACCCTTTCGATCGATTGCCGATCCAGCGCACGCTGCTCAATCCACTGAGCGCGTGTCATGCACGTCCGTCTTTTGGCAAGGCGGCTGCCAAGAATAGGGTCTGACCGGCAAACCATTTCATTAAGATCGATTTTTTTCTTGTCTTGTCCCTCAGCATAAGCAGGGAATGTAAGGGCATGACCAATAAAGGCACATCCAACGAAAATGCGAACTAGAGCACCCATTTTGAATCCTTTCAAAACAACATAATTAAAAAATTACGCCTCTACAGAAATGTACAAATGTATTTTCGACCAACAACATGTACTAATCCCATCAAGCGGGCGCGACATCAAACGCAATGGTCAACCTTTCCCCTTCTGAAAATGGCCTTGTCCCGTGCCACATCCATGATGGGAAAAGCACCAATTGGCCCTCGCGAGGTTCAATCATGCGCGTGGGCGGCAGCGAAAGGCCAAGCGCGGCCTGAGGTTCCCCCAGTGTCAGCCATCCGGCGTCTGGCGCGTCATTGTCTGTATGCTGCGGAAGCGAGACATAGAGTGCTGAACTAATCCATCCCTGGGGGTGGACATGATTGGTATGATGTCCCGCACCGCGCAACCGCACCGACCAACTGCCTGCAAAACGGACCCGGCGGTCGCGACGACCAGCCAAAAGCGGGTGGGCGTCATCCCGCTCTGGCAATTGCCCAATATAGTGTTCAACCGCTTTAAAGATGGCTTCGCGCACGGCACGAATTTCAGGATCAATTCGGCTCAGCAATGGGCCATCCGTCTGCGTTCCGCCGCGAACCGATTGATCGAGATATTCCCCCTTCGCAACATGCAGCGCCCGCAAGACCGTGGCCAAGGCATCAAGCTTTGGCAGGTCTTTCTTTAAGTTTACCACGGAGACAAAACGCGGATCACTCTCCAGCCACGCACTTCTGGGATCACCTGCCAATCTCCATGCCGTCGCAGCATAGGGCCAGACAGCAGCGGCACGGTCCGTTTGAAGTTCAGAATCGATATACTTTATCGCATCATCGATCCGCCCTGCCCGCAGCAAATGACGAATATGCCAGAGTGCAAGTTTAGGCCGCAATAAATTGGGCATAGCAGCAAATAGAATATCTGCCCGGTCAATATCACCACCCTCCGAAGCCGCTATGGTTTCATATTCTGCCAAAAAGGCTTCGTTGCACCCCCGTGCTTTTGCCCTTTCGACGCTGTCCTGAAGCGCACCATATTCCTCGCGCCGAAGATCAAGGTCACAGCGCGCCTGCCATAGGTCTGCATGGCCAGGAAGCGCGGTCAATGCCCGATCCAACGACAAAATCGCATCCTCTGGCCTGCCCAGCATGGAGCGTAGCTGCGCAAGTTGATGATGCCCCTGCACCCATCGCGGTTCTTGAATGAGGATCGCATCAATCTCGGCAGCCGCCTCTTCGCCGCGACCAACCGCCAACCGCGCGGCGGCTTGCCCCAATAGCACCTCACCATTTGAAGGTGCCAAGCGGCGGGCATGGTCAAACAATGCGACAGCATCAATCCCGGCCTCTAATGCCACACGTGCATGGCCGTGCGCGATGCTCGCGTCCATTGGCGCAAGGCGTGCGGCATGGAAAAATGAAGTCAGAGCATCCCCGTGCTCATCCAATGCACGCTCTAGAAGGCCACTCCACTGCCAAAGCCGTGCATCGCTCGCAGCGGCAGCGGCCTTTTGAAGATAGGGTAAGGCCTGTTCTTCTGCTCTTTCCTGTATCGCAAGGCGAGCAAGATCGGCGAGATCATTGGAATTGGCTTGCCCTAATCGTACAGCCGCGATTTTCCTTTGAAACGTCATAAACCTGCGTGAGTCGCGCGCCCATCCTCAGCAATCAGCGCCGCCACCGCATCCCGTTCAACGCTGCTCAGATCAGGATGCCAGACATCACATATGAAAACGATACGGAGTTGATCCGTCGGGTTCATTGCCTCATGTTCAATGGTGTCATCAAAAACAAACGCTTCCCCGCGCTGCCAGTACCGAACCTCTTCACCGACACGGAACCAGCACCCTTGCGGCACCACCAGCGGCAAATGACAAACCAGCCGGGCGTTGCTGATACCGACATGGGGCGGAATAGCCGTATGAGGGGCGAGCAGAGAAAACATCGCATTGGGTGAAGCGCCTTGAATTTTCGGCTGGGGCAGGCGCTTGAGCAGTGCCATTGTGCGCGGACAGTGGCGCGCATTGGCATCAATCACCTGCCCATTTTGCACCAAATGAATGGCCGTCCAATCGAGATTGTGGTTGAGCGGTTGCCATTGGCGTAGCGGAAGATGATCCTCATATTGAATATAAGGGACAAGCTCAGCGCGTTTAGACACCATAATACCCTCAAGTTCAGCGGCGATCGCTTCTGTTTCCGCTTCAAGTTCATCCAACCAGGGGAACAAGCGACGCGGGTGAAATTCTCGTTCGGCAAGTGTTGGGAAATGAAAATGGGTCGGCGTGCTGTGATAGGGCTTTGTGCGACGCAGGGCATTGCTGCGAAAACGCTCTATGCGGGCTTTTTCTTCCAGATTTGCACGCTGCTCACTTTCGATCATCGCCGTTTTTAGACGATTTTCGCGCGCATCCAACCACGCCTCATGGGTCCGTTCGCCTTGTGCTAGCACGGAGGCGATTTGTGGCGGTAGCGGGCCCTCTGGTTTCTGGGCAATGGCATATCCCCATGCTTCCCCTGCATCACCGTCTCCCATCCGCTCCAAAAGGCTTGCCTTCATCAGCAATGCGGTGAAATCAAGCGGGGTGATGGCGAGAGCGCGGTTGATAGCATCAAGCGCAACCCGCGGCTGCCCAACGGCGCGACTAACCCCAGCCAGTTTCAATAGGATGGATGCGTCATCTGGTATTGCATCTGAGGCTTCACGGAGCAACACCTGCGCACGCGTAAAATCTTGCGCGGCGGAGGCCTGATCCGCCTGCGCCAGCAGTGTCGAAACGTGCGCGTTCAAAATGTGTAACCGAACTTTTCAACCCAGGGCGCAAGGGTTGGAAAGACCGGTTCCAAATGTGTGCGATAACGTTCCCAGCGACCAGCCGCGCGTTTGTAGATGGGTTCAGTCACCTGGGCATAACTTGCGGTGGTGATAAGGCCCCGGGATTTGGCCGTCCGTTGATGGTCCAGAACCGCGTCACGCCAATCAAGTCCAAGAAATTCAAAGAGCGGACGGACTTCCGCTTCGACATCTTCAATCAGCTGTTCATAGACAATCGTGTGAACATTCATCGGAAATAGGGCGCGCGATTGTTGCCAATGCTGAAAGGTCAGATCGTAAAAATCAGCTGCATCTTCAATGCGCAGAAAATTTGACATCGCCGCATTCAAACGGAAATTACTCATAAAACAGCTGAGCAAAACATCGCAGGGATGCCGCAGCGTTAGAATGAATTTGGCGTTTGGAAACAGACGCTGAATGAGGGGGACTTTATTGAGATAGAGCGGAGATTTGTCGATCAAGAGACTGGTGCGATCAAGCGGATGAACCTTTTCGACCTCTTCAAAATAGCGCGCGCGCGCGGCAATGATCGCGGCTTCATCAAGCGATATTATGCCCTCTAACCCACCAATCTCATGATCGACAATGTTCAGGGGTGGTTGTTCTTCCATCACAATCGCGCCGGGATGTCCCATTAAAATTGTATCAAGGAGCGTGGTTCCCGACCGCGGAAAACCCACCAAAAACACTGGGTCCGGACGCTCTGATTCAGGCGCAGCATCGGACCATCCAGCAACCCACGCCGGGGTCATGTTCTGCAATCCCGAACGAATATCCGCGCGCATTTCGGTGGCGCGGCGTAGCGGGTCCGTCACACTCCCTGCGTGCAAAACATTGGTTTCCTTAAAGGCCGCAAAAGCCTCATCCGTGCGACCAAGCCGATCGAGCAGGGTTGCGCGGATATGGGCGGTACGTTCTGGTTCAATCGTTGCAGGGACAAGCGACAGGCTTAAAAGGCCTTCTTCAAAACGACCGGCGCGGCGGTGCTCTAACGCTTGAAGGAAACCGAGTGTGCCAAGGTCGACGCCGTTGGTTTCGGCGCGCGTGATCAGCGGCGCAAACTCCTCCTCGCGGTTGCTATGTTCATATTGGATGGCAAGACCGAGATAGGCATCGACCAAAAGCGGGTCCAAACTGATCGCCGTTAGAAACGCCTGTTCGGCCTCCGCCAACCGCGTTGCCGCCCCGTATTCGACCCCGAGTTTCAGGTGGTAGTCCGCATGTTTAGGGTCACGCGCAACGGCCTGCTCCAAAGATTGCACCGCATCTTCATCGCGCCCCTGCCCCTTTTGCAGGAGCGAAAGTTCATACGATGTTATCGCATCCGTCGGAAAATCCTGCGCAGCTTGTCGCAATATGCTTTCAGCCTCATCCACCTGCCCATCTGCGACAAGGGCTGCCGCAAGGTTGAGGCGTGTGGGCGGCGCCATCGGTTCAAGCGCGACGGCACGGCGGAGGGCGGCGACGCTGCCGCTCAAATCCCCAGCACCGGTCCGCGCATTGCCGAGGTTGTTCCAACTTTCAAAATCACGCGGTTCGTGTTTGACCACATGATCATAAGCAGCAACCGCGTCGTCATAACGTTCAAGCGACTGTGCCAGAAATCCGCGGTAACGCGCCACACGAAGCGACGGATCAGACAGTGCCATTTCCTGCGTCGCAACATCAAATGCGCCTGCCAAATCCCCCGTGTCGATCAGAATGGAAATAAGGTTGCACGCGATTGTTGTATCGTCAGGGCGGCCACGGTGCGCCTCTCTCAAATGATGGATTGCGCCGATACTGTCACCAGAACGCGCCTGTAACATGCCCAAAAATGCGTTGATCGCGACGATATCACCGCCTTGGGTCAGTCCATCAGACGCAAATTTATGGGCACTGCGTAAATCGCCCGCGCGCGCGGCTGCAACGGCCTTTTGCAATATGTTTGCGGTTCCTGAATCGAGCATTGGCGCTGTAATCACTTCCGCATTTTGACTGCCCAGCCATGGCAATGGAATTAGAATAGTCTGTCACACCGGGCACGCAAGCAAAAAAAGGGCGGCCAATCCGAAGATTGACCGCCCCATTTTGACCTTAACCTACGACTTAGAAGTCGAGGGTAATGCCAGCATAGAGGTAACGTCCCAAGGCATCATAGCTGGCGGGATATGTGTTCCCGTTGCATGGCCCTGTTGGGCAAAGGTTCGAACCTGCACGGTTGCCGTTGCCGCTGGTGACAAGTGGTGGTTGCTTGTCGAGAACGTTGTTCATGCCCAGACGGAAGGTGTAGCTGTCACCAATTTTAATGGTCGAGGAGATATCAAAGTAGTTGAAGGCTTTGATTTTCTGTCCAGGATTATAAAGATTGGCGTTTGTAGGTGCACCAATTGAGCTGTTTGTTAATTGGCGTGTTTCAGCTTCAACCGAACCAATGTGACGCCATTGTAGTGAGAAACCAATGCCCTGCGGTGTTTGCAGCGAAGCACGGAGTTTATGACGCCATTTTGGCAACGGCGCGCCGGTGCTCGTGGTACCACCACCGCTGCACGTTGGTCCGTAATAGCCTGCGCAATCATAGGGCTGCGTCAAACCGTTATTAACCTTGTACGAGTCAAGATAGGTACCGATCAGGCTGAACGACAATGTGCCAAGACCACCAAGTGGGGCGGAATAAGCACTGTTGATTTCAAACCCGCTTGTCTGCTGCGTACCCACATTGTTTGGCAGATCGCGAACGAAACCACCTGGTGTCAACCAGATTGACCCAGCAGTATCACGACGCACCAAGGCGCATGATGTTGGTGTGAAGGTTGCTGTCGCATTTGCCAAGCAGTGACCCAACACAGCATCCTGCCCAAAGGAACGGATTGCATCCGCAACCTTGATGTCGAAATAATCGACCGTCAGCGAGAAGCGTGGGAGGAAGCTTGGTTGAAACACAACGCCGAGTGATTTGGTTGTC
Organism: Chakrabartia sp.; assembly: GCA_040079575.1. Classification (GTDB taxonomy): domain Bacteria; phylum Pseudomonadota; class Alphaproteobacteria; order Sphingomonadales; family Sphingomonadaceae; genus Aquisediminimonas. Next base: position 26,716 of record JBEBKH010000012.1, read on the forward strand.
GCTTTTTCAGGCTGCAAATCAGCATTCCCACCAATCAAGCCATTATACTGACCTGCAGGGTTGGCTGCTGTGCGCTGACCAACAAGGAGGCCCTGTGCACGACATCCGTAGTTGGTCGCCGTGATGGTAATGCCTGCGCATGGATCAACACTACCGTTCAAGCCAACATTGTTGGTCGCGAACAGTTCCTGAATGTTCGGTGCGCGAGCAGCGCGGTTGTACGAAGCACGGAAACGAATATCACGCACTGGTGCGAATTCGAGACCAACTTTGTACGTATCGGTATCATATTTACGCGCTGCGCTCGTTTTATAGGATGACCGGCGATAACCAGCACTGAGGGTCAGATCATGGATAAAGGACTCTTGAACCAGTGGAATCTGCGTTTCTGCGAAGAAGTCCAAAACCCGGAAATTACCAGAGTTTGGCAGCGTCACGCCGCCCTGACCGGTAAGATCACCTGTCTGGAACGCATTGTCCGAATTCAGTTCAAGCGATTCCTTGCGGTATTCAACACCGATGTTCACGCCAACGCCGTCTTCCGCCCAAGGTGTTTTCAACCCATATTCACCGAGCAATCCGGTAAAGGAGAGGTTGGCAACCTGTTCAGACGTTTGACCCTTTTGAAAGCCTGTTGCTGACAGATAATTGACCGCAGCCTGCGTAGCAGCGCCAGCCCCGCCAAAGACGTTATAGGGAACGCAGTTTGGATCAGTGCCATCACGAACCGAACGGCAGATCGGTGTACCACCAGGCCCAGCAACAACGTCGAGAGCGCGCGTCAGCCGAGCAACCGAAAATTCGTTGGAATAGACCTGCGTGTAATTGGTCCGGCCATATGAATAATATGTGTCATAAGACCAAGCTTTACCAAGGTCACCCTTGGTGCCGATAACCGTGCGGAAATTGGTGTGCTGCAAATCATTGCGGCGCGGACCACCTTCAACGTTACGACGCAGCAACTGGAAGAATGCCTTGTTATAGGTTGTCCCCGTTGTCGGATCGATAAAGTTGATTGGCGCATTGCCCGGCGTTGGGTTGTAAGGTGCGCCGGCAGCGAGCGGGAACGACCCAATGGTGCCGTTGATCAGATTTTCAGCATCAAAAATCACTGCGCGCTGTGCGGCCGAAATGAACGGATTGTCGCTGTTGATCGTCAGTGTGTTGCCGAAATCGCCTGATGGGGCAATCTGTGCAACAGTACGATCATCCATGAACATGAATTCAAGATAGGGCTTGATCGATTCATTGATTTCATAATTTGCAAAGACGCCTGCGGTATAGCGTTCATCAGGGCGTTGGAAATAATTGGTTGGCGCAAAGTTATAACGCGTTGCCCGATTTTCAAAGCCACCATTCGGTGCAAATGTGTAGAATGTTGATGTGCCGTTATCAAAAACCAGGACGTTGCCATTGTCAGATGTGGCTGAACCACCGCACTGTAGGGCACCCGTCCCTGTGTTTTGCAACGTACAAGCGCTGAAATCGCGGTTTGATTGAACAATTGATTTCGCTTTGCGATAACCAACATAGGCAACCGCGCTACCACGACCATCATCAAACTTTGTGCCGATCGAAATGGTTGTATCAAATGTACCACCATCAATCACACTGCCATCGGGATAACCATAGCCTGGAGTGCCTGTCGCTGCGCGTGCATCAAGCAGCGGCGGCATAACCTTGTTACGGTTGCTGTGCTGATACAGGCTGTACTGGCTGTCGATCCGGAAACCCGTAAACTCTGTGTCCATGATGAAGTTCACAACACCCGCCACAGCGTCAGCGCCGTAGGTTGACGACGCGCCACCGGTTAGAACTTCAACGCGTTTTACCATCGAAGCAGGGATGATGTTGATGTCAGCGGCTGAACCGCTGTTATTGCCTGGATCACCCGGCATCAAACGACGGCCATTGACCAGTGTCAATGTGCGGCTTGACCCCAGACCGCGCAAATCGATCGATGCCGTGCCGTCGGAACCGTTCGACAGTGTCGACGCTTGGCTGGCAAAAACGGCTGGCAGTGAATTGAGCAAATCTTCGATTTTTGTCGTGCCCTGCAGCTTGATGTCCTGCGCGCTCACAGTTGTCACTGGGCTGACGCCATCAAGGTTCGGCTGAGGAATGCGTGATCCCGTTACGATGATATCGCTTGGTGCTTCTGCTTCAGCAGCATCCTGCGCAAACGCAGGGGTCGAAAGCAAAGCCATACCAAGTACAGCAGACGCAACGCCTGCGCTAAGGCGCGAGTGAGAAAAATATTTCTGTGTCATTTTCACTGTCCAGTCCCTTTTAATCTGGAGTGCCAAACCGCGTTACGGTTCGATCTGAATCGTCACCATTAAAGCCGTGCAAACGCACACCCCCAAATATGACTTATGCAGCGCCTACCCCCCATCCCCTTGTGAAGTAAACGCAAAGATGAAGGGCGAAAGAAAGTTACGTGACCTGTGTCGCTTTTTTGCAACAGTCAAAATTCCTTGGCGTTCCGCATGTTCAGTGGCAGACACATGTTTATATTGTCCACAGAAAGTCCAGCTGATGATCATCCGACCCACCACATTAGCAGCGTGTTTTTCCGCTTTGGCCCTAACAACCCTGCACAGTGCGCCGCTGAGTGCGAAGGAAAAAGAGGGGGCAGCGCCGCCCGCTCTCTATGTTAAACTGGCGGCCTGCCGCGCTTTATCTGATCCTGCAGCACGGCTTTCTTGCTTTGATGATGCCGCAGCAAAATTGGACGCTGCTGTTGCTTCCAAAGACCTTTATATGATTGACCGCGCGCAGGTCCGTGAAACGCGCCGCACTTTATTTGGCCTTTCTTTGCCAAATCTGGGGCTTTTTGGCGGTGACAAGGATGATGAAACAGCTGCCGCCAATGAAATCACCCAAATTGATTCAACGCTGAAATCGGTGAGTTCAAATGCCAATGGCTGGGTCATCACCCTTGAAGAAGGATCAACATGGCAACAGATTGACGGAGAGATGCTCGCGCTTCGTCCGAAACCCGGCATGAAAATCGTCGTAAAAAAGGGCGCGCTGGGCAGTTTTAAGATGGCGATTGGCCCGCAACCGTCAATCAAAGTCAAAAGGATTTTCTAGGACTTTGATCCCGCTTGGCGACACCGACCTTTGCGGCTAAACGCTGCATATGACAGCCACAGACCCCTTTGCCCTTTTCGACATTTGGTATGCCGAAGCCCGCACGTCCGAAATCAATGATTCCAATGCGATGGCGCTGGCGACCACAAACGGGGATGGTCAGCCGTCTGTGCGCATGGTCCTGCTTAAAGGGCACGGGCCGGACGGGTTTGTGTTTTACACCAACCAAGAAAGCAATAAGGCCCGCCAAATTGGTGAGCGTCCTTTTGCGGCGCTGCTGTTCCATTGGAAATCTCTGCGGCGTCAAATCCGGATAGAAGGCAAGGTCATGAGCGTCGAAGCCGCGACCGCCGACACCTATTTCGCAACGCGTGGTCGCGATTCACAATTGGGAGCATGGGCATCAGATCAATCCCGCCCCTTGGACAGCCGTGCGGCATTTGAGGCGCGCTTTACCGAAATGCAGCACCGCTTTGAAGGCGGGCCAGTGCCGCGTCCGCCACATTGGTCGGGTTACTGCGTTGTCCCTAACCGCATTGAATTTTGGCAAGACCGTGAACACCGTTTGCACGAACGGCGGCTGTTCACACGCAGCGGCGCGGATTGGGTTGAAGGCATGCTTTACCCATGAGCGATCACCACGCCCACGATCACCAGAGCCACGATCATAAAGCATTGCCACACAATCATGCGCGCGCGACGCTGACCACACGTGCCGCGATGGCCAGTGTGACGATGGCAACATTTTTGCTGGGACTGAAAACATGGGCTTCGGTTGAAACGGGCTCGGTCGCTATGCTGGGATCGCTGGCCGATACCGGGCTCGACATTGTGGCATCGCTGGTCACACTTTATAGTGTCCGTCTTGCCGCGGAACCCGCCGACCATGAACATCGTTATGGCCACGGCAAGGCAGAGGCATTGGCGGCGCTATTCCAAACTGGGATCATCATTGCGTCAGCACTGGCCATTGGCTGGCGGGGGATCAGCCGTTTCGGGGTTGACGTGCCCCCTGAAAATCCTGAACTTGGGATCGGCGTTTCGGTGATCGCGATCATCGCGACCTTTGCTTTGATTACCTATCAGAAATACGTCGTCAAACAGACGGGCTCGGTCGCAATCCATGCCGATCATGTCCATTATTCAAGTGATTTGATGCTCAACGCATCTGTCATCGCGGCGCTGGTGCTGGATTCCATTCTGGGTGTACGCGGTGCCGATCCGCTGTTTGGGGTTGCGATTGCACTATGGTTGATCTGGCACGCGAGAGAAGTTGCCTCTTCTGCCATTGACCAATTGATGGACAAAGAATGGCCATTGGAAAAACGAAAACGTTTCTTGGCTGTGGCGCAGAGCCATCCCGAGCTAAAGGGCATTCATGATATGCGCACCCGCACCAGCGGTGCGCATGACTTTGTGCAATTTCACGTCTGGGTCGATCCGGCGATGACCATCCTCAACGCACACCGTGTGATGGATGAGGTTGAAGCGCAGCTCATGAAGGAATTTCCGGGCGTTGAAGTGTTGATCCATCCCGACCCTGAGGGGCATAGCGATGAAGAGCGCGGTTATATTCCGGACATTAGCATTGAGCATCAGGATTAAAGTCAGGCCGTTACCCGACCTATAAAGCGCGCCATATCTGCTTGAGCTACACGCGATTCCGGAAAAATGAAAACCGGCCAGACATGGATCATACCTTTGCTTTCCTGATATTCAATTGCAGGCTGTTTTGCTTTAAGCGCGCGGGCATCCGTGACCAAAATGTCATCTCCGCCCCCAAACATAAGGGTGGGTGGAAAGTCCTGATAATCATGATGGATCGGGCTGAGCCGCACATCACTTCCCGGAACGTCCGGCGCAAGCAACGGACCAATGGCGCGAAGACCAGTGATGCCAAGGATCGCATCGCGCTTTTCAATCGCTATTTGATCTGGGTGAGACATGGTCATGTCGAGCCAAGGACAGATCAAAATCGTTCCGGCGGGCAGCGGCAATCCTTCTGCTTTTACCCGCGCCATCAATGATGCCGTCAACCCGCCGCCTGCGGAATCGCCCCCAACAACAATGTCCCGTGCATCATGACGGGTCAGGACATCGCGGTAGAGCGCCAGGGCATAATCAATAATCTCATCAATATGGGCTTCTGGCCCCAATGGATAAAGCGGCGCAACGAAAGACACGCCGTGCTTTTCAGCCATATGGCCCATGAAATCCCAGTGCGCCGAAGCCGCGGTGAAAACATAACCACCGCCGTGGAAATAAAGCACCTTGGTTTTGGACAGTGTTTCTTTGGGGTCGATATGCCAAACGGTGCGGCCTTGAAAAACAGTGTTACTGATCTCCAGCTTTTTTTGCCATTTTGCAGCTGGTGCAGAAGGCGTCGCCCGCAATTTCACTAGGTTTTTCTGCACATAGCCAACGCTAGCAAACATGCGTTTATAATAGCCGGTGGTACGAAGCACAAAACTAACAAGGCGCGCAGAAAAGCTTGGCATTCAAAATATCTCCCGTGGCGTTATTATTCTGCGGTTTCCACCAATGTCGCAAGCGCATCTCGTACCGGCTGCAAATCGCCGTCATTGGTCTTGCCGAGCCGCACCAGCACAAGACCTTGATCAGGGGAAACAATCACCCATTGCCCCAAATGGCCAATAGCGGAAAAAAGCGTTTCAGGCCCCCGACCCGGAAAGAGCGCCGGATCAGAACCAGCAGGGCGCGGCTTGTTCAGCCAGAAATGCCCGCCATAACCGCCGTCTGTATCACTGGGCGTTTTTAGGAAGTTGAGCCAATCCGGCGCGATCACTTGTGCGCCGTCACGCCCGCGCCCTGCCAGCAGCAGCGAACCAAAGCGGCCCCAATCGTCTAGCGACATATAGATTATCGACCCGCCAATCTGCGTGCCTGCGCCGTCAAACTCCAAAACTGCACCTGTGATGCCGGCGGGTTTAAACACCCTTGTCTCGGCAAAATTGCGGTAAGCCGCTGCACGAACCTTGGCATCCTTGCTATCGGTCAATTGCCGCGTGATGAGTTCGGAGAGGAGCAGTGACGTCAAAGAACTATATTCATACTGCGTGCCCGCTTTTGCCTCCATGCCGTTGGTCAGGGCGCGCGCCGCCATATCCTGTGTGCGGTTCACAAAAATCGTTGAAGCTGTATCAGATTTGAGAACGCCGGCGGCACCTTCTTTGGGATCAAGCCCTTCGGTATGATTGAGCCCAGATGACATATGCAGCATGTGCCGCAAGGTAATCGTGCGGCGGGGATCATCCTTTCCCTGCCATTCAACAAATGGCACAGGCGCATCCAGTGTCAGCTTACCGTCTTCAACCAATTCACCAATGAGAACCGCCGTCACAGATTTCGCCATCGACCAACTGATAAAGCGATTGGCGTCCGAATAACCAGCGCCGTAGCGCTTTGCCACCAGGCGCCCGTCCTTGATCAGCAATACTGCCCGCGTTTCTGAAGTGTTTTTCTCAAACAAGGGGGCGATAAGTGCGTCTGTCGCTGACGACGGGGCCACCGCAGCCGATGATCCCGTCAAAAGGAACAACAATGATGCTGCGGTCACAACAAGGCTTTTCTTTATCATAAGCCCAGCCTAACCATGCCACTCATGAAAGCAAGACACATACTGTTCGGATCCGCCACCCTTGTTCTGCTGATCATGGGCGGCCTGTTTGCCTATCTGCAAAGTCAGAAACCGCTGCTCCAACTCGGCGTTGGATACGGCGCACGCATTGCCTGTGGCTGCCGCTATATTGGCGGGCGCACCCTTGGCGATTGCAAAAAAGATTTTGAACCCGGTATGGAAATGATCCAGCTTTCGGATGATCCCGCGACAAAGACCGTTACCGCTGCTGTGCCTTTGGTTGCGCGCCGGTCAGCGACCTATGATCCTCTACTTGGATGTCAACCGAACGCGCTTCCTTAGGGTCAGGGCCTAAGCCGAAACCAATTCCGCCCCGACAGTTTCTTCAATCCACGCCCCACCCAAAACGCGGTCCCCGTCATAAAGCACAGCCGCTTGACCCGGTGACACCCCAAATTCAGGCGCATCAAAATGGAGCCATTCGCCCTTCAGTGTTGCGGGCACGGGTTTGGCCAGTGAACGGACCTTCGCCATCACACGGCGGCCTTCCACAATGCCCAGCCAACTGGGTTCCAATATGCGCGCTGATGTAACGGCAAGGGCCGCCTTTGGTCCCACCACCACGCGCTGCGTTTCAGGCTCAAGCCGGACGACATAAAGCGGTTCTGCAAGCCCACCAAGTTCAAGCCCGCGGCGTTGGCCAACCGTATAATGGATCAAACCCTTGTGACGGCCCAGTTCCCGCCCTTCCATATCGACGATCGCGCCGTCGCTTTCGGCTTCCGGGCGGACTTTGCGCACCACGCTGGCATAATCGCCATTCGGAACAAAGCAGATGTCCTGACTGTCGGGCTTCATCGCCACGCCCAAGCCCATGTCCTGCGCAATCGCACGCACCTCTGGCTTTGGCATCCCGCCCAGCGGAAATCGTAAATAATCGAGCTGTTCATTTGTTGTCGCAAACAGAAAATAGCTTTGATCGCGAGCAGGGTCATGCGCGCGGTGCAGTTCAGCGCCACTGGGACCCAACACCCGCCGGACATAATGGCCCGTCGCAAGGCAATCCGCACCAAGGTCGCGCGCAAGGCGAAACAGATCGGTAAATTTCACCCCCATATTGCAGCGCACGCAGGGTATCGGCGTGCGTCCGCGCATATATTCATCGGCGAAATGATCGATCACCGAGTCGCGAAACTGGCTTTCATGGTCGAACACATAATGAGCGATCCCCAATTTATCTGCGACGGCGCGTGCATCGCGGATATCTTGACCGGCACAGCAGCTGCCCACACGGTTGACCGCAGCGCCGTGATCATAAAGCTGCAATGTAATGCCAATGGTTTCTGCGCCCGTGCGCGCGGCAAGCGCGGCAACAACCGACGAATCAACGCCGCCCGACATCGCAACCACGATACGGCGCGCCTTTGGGGGGCCATCAAGCTGAAAAAGATCAAGCATGAAGCCCCCATAACCACATCCTAACAAGGATGCAGCCTGAATCAGTCATTTACGAGAGATTCACCTGATTGTGCGACTCAGTGTCCATGGACATGAGTTTTGCACGCCGCGACAAAAGCTGGACAACGCCAGGAAAGTCGAAAATCAACCGCGCACGTCTGTTGGAGGCGCTGGCGACACGTCAAGCAACGACTCCAACAG
>JBEBKH010000013.1:0-34461 GCA_040079575.1 Chakrabartia sp.
GGCAAACTGATTGTCGATCCCGATGCGAAACTGGAAGAGCCCTTGGTTGTTCGGCCAACGTCGGAAACGATGATTGGTGCTGCGATGAGCCGCTGGGTGCAATCTTGGCGTGATCTGCCGCTGACGGTCAATCAATGGGCCAATGTTGTACGCTGGGAAATGCGGACGCGCATGTTCCTGCGGACCAGCGAATTTCTATGGCAAGAGGGCCATACTGCCCATGCAGACAAGGCCGATGCAATGGCGGAAACGCTGCGTGCGCTTGAGATGTACCGTGCGTTTGCAGAAGGCCCATTGGCGATGCCGGTGATTGCGGGCGAAAAACCTGAAAATGAGCGTTTTCCAGGTGCAGATGCGACCTATTCAATCGAAGCCATGATGCAGGATGGCAAAGCCCTGCAAGCGGGAACATCCCATTATCTTGGTACAACGTTCGCAACGGCCCAGAACATCCGCTATCAAGACAAGGATGGTGATCATGCGCTTTGCCATACAACCAGCTGGGGCGTTTCGACGCGCTTGATCGGCGGCGTTATTATGACTCACGGTGATGATGATGGGTTGCGTTTGCCTCCGGAAATCGCGCCGCAACAGATTATCATTGTGCCGATGTTACGTGATGACGAAGGGGATGACGCGGTCCTTGAGTATTGCAAAGGCCTTGCCAGAGATTTGCGCATGCAATCTGCCTTTAATGAAAATTTGCGTGTCCAACTTGACATCAAAGCGACCAAGGCAGCGACCAAACGTTGGGCTTGGGTAAAAAAGGGCGCGCCGTTGATCCTTGAAATTGGTGGGCGTGATGTTGCTGGTGGGAATGTTTCGGTGTTGCGCCGTGATCGGCTTTATACAGCGGAGGGCAAGCTCTCGTCTGCCGTCATGACACGCGATGAATTCGTCGATTGGGCAGGGCCAGCGCTGGAATCGATCCAGCAAAGCCTGTTTGCAGAAGCGCGCGCCCGTATGATCGAAAACATTGCACATGATGTGTTGGACTTGGCCGTCCACTTCCAACGCGATGATAAAATGGTGGGATGGGTCGAAGTGCAATGGGCGCGCCCAACAGGGGATGCGCTGGAAAAAATTGTTCAACAACTCAAGGCATTAAAGCTGACCATACGGAACACGCCCATCGATGCTGCGCCGGTTGTTGGCGCGTGCTTCTTTACGGGGGTGCCTGCCGTTGAGCGGATTTTGATCGGTCGAACTTACTAATTCAACATTTGGATGCGCGCGCCTGCTTCGGGGTGAACCGTGATGTTCAACACGGGGTTGAGGGCGGAGGCGGTTGCATATCGCGCAAATTCACGGTGGAGATCATCAGCACTGTCCTTGGGAACGACCGCAACAACACAGCCGCCAAAGCCGCCACCGGTCATGCGCACGCCGCCTTGATCGCCAACCATGTCTTTGATCAATGAAACGAGGCGGTCGACAGGGGGTACTGTGATTTCAAAATCATCGCGCATTGATGCGTGAGATGCGGTCATCAACTGACCTAGGGTCGGCATGTCGGCAGCTTGCAAAGCTGATGCAGCGGCCAATGTTCTGGCATTTTCACTCACGACATGGCGCGCACGGCGAAAAGTGACAGAATCGAGGCCGCCACTTTTCGCAAGCAAATATGCTTCATCAACATCGCGTAGCATCGGGGCATCATAATGGCGCGCTGCGGCCTCACATTGGGCACGGCGTTCATTATAGGCGCTTTCTACCAACCCGCGGCTTACGCCCGAATGGAATACCAGAATTGACCATGTGTCAGGTATGGCAATTGGTGTTGCCAGCTGGGTGCGGCAATCAATCAACAGGGCATGGCCGCGGTGTGCCTCCGCAGACACTTGTTGATCCATGATCCCGCAAGCACAGCCGACAAAATCATTTTCGGATTGTTGTGCGATACGCGCAATTTCTGCGGCGCCAATCATGTCCAAACCTCTGACATGTTTTATGGCGCGCGCCAATGCGACGCTGAGCGAAGCGGAGGAGGAGAGTCCAGCGCCTTGCGGAACATTCCCTGCAACGGCGATATCGCATCCTACGCCGTGATAGTCGCGCTGTTGATAGGCCGCGAAAACGCCGCGCACATAAGTGGCCCATTCGGCGCTGTCGTGGTGATGGATGGGGATTGCGGTGTTGAAACTGTCATGCGCGCCTGCATAATCAGCAGCAACAGCATTGACCACGGTATCTGTTCGCGCCCGTCCCGCAATTGCTGTGCCATAGTTGATAGCGCAAGGCAGAACGAACCCATCATTATAATCCGTATGTTCACCAATTAAATTGACGCGGCCCGGCGCAAAGGCAACGAAATCTGGCGTTACACCATAAGCCTTGATAAAGGCATGTGTCGCACGGTCGACAGTGACAGAAGCGGTCATAATTCTGCTTTTTCTAAACTATAATGATGTGGTGAAACGGCGCGCAGCTGTGCTGCGGCTTGTTCAGGCGTCAAGTCACGCTGCGGCTCTGCCATCAATTCATACCCGACCATGAATTTGCGGATTGTTGCAGATCTGAGCAGTGGCGGATAAAAATGTGCATGAAGCTGCCAATGATCTTGCGGTCCTGAACGAAATGGCGCGCCGTGCCACCCCATTGAATAGGGGAAAGAACAGTGGAAGAGATTGTCATAACGCGCTGTCAATTCCTTTAACGTCATCGCAAGCGCATCGCGTTGCTCGGCGTTTAAGGCATCAAGCCGTGCAACCTTAAACCGCGGCAACACCAGCGTTTCAAACGGCCAGCTCGCCCAATAGGGGACGATGGCAACCCAATGTTCATTTTTGACAACGACGCGTTCCCCTCTTGCAGATTCGCGTTCCGCAAGATCGAAAAGCATGGGGCTATCATTGTTTTCATAGTAAGCACGTTGATATTTATCCTCGGTCAGGATTTCATCTGGGATATGGTGTGTTGCCCAAATTTGCCCATGAGGATGGGGATTTGAACAGCCCATCATCGCACCCTTATTTTCAAACAACTGCACCCAGGCATGGTCTTTGCCAAGATCGGCCGATTGTTCGGCCCAACAATCGATAATGGCCCGCACGGCTGATATTGGTAATTCTGGCAACGTCTGGGCATGGTCGGAGGAAAAACAAATGACTCGGCAGACGCCACTGGCAGGTTCAGATATGAAAAAAGGATCAGTACCCTGCTCGGCATCGTGTTGTTCGCGCTGTACGGCGGGGAAATCATTGTCGAACACATAAACCCCATCATAAGCAGGGTTTTTAGTGCCGTTGGCGCGCACATTGCCAGCGCAGAGGTGACAATGCGGATCATGGGGCGTTGATAATGCAGCAAGGGTGTCATCCACTTGTCCAAGCCACGGTCTTTGCGTGCGGTGCGGGGACACCAATACCCACTGCCCATTAAGCGGATTATATCGCCGGTGAGGATGGTTAGACGCTGAAATAGGGATCGTCTTATCCATTATGGAGCATCCTTCGAAGATCACTGCTTACTGGCGACTCTATTAACACTGGCGTCTCCATTTTTTCGTGAGTGGACGATCCCTTCTATAGGATCAAGCACCGATCAAGGATGTTGGTTGACGTCGCCCCAATGCATTGGCCATGAAGTATTTTATGACACAAACACTTTCTCAATGTCGCGTTGATGGCGCTGGACGGACCTTGGTTTTTGATCTGCGCGCGGGGTGCGTTCAACTGTCCTATGCGGGGTCTGCGTTACCCAAGACAGAAAATCTGCTTATGCTTTGCGACGCACAGATTCGGGGGCGTCACGAATCCCAGCCTGACGCGCCTGTTCCGGCTTCCTTGCTGATGCAATCAGGTTTCGGTTACGCAGGAACGCCGTCTATCGCATTGTCACGCGTGGGACATAATTTGCCCACATCCTTTGTTCTAACAGGTGTTGAGCAAGAGAATCATTTAATCACTTTCCGCTTTGAGGACGCGGGCATTGGCGCGCGATTGACGATCCATTGGAAGATTGCGGTATCTGGGCTTGTGATCACGCAAACAGAAATTGAAAATTTTGGCACCGCCGATTTTTCGGTGGATCAACTTGCTTCACTTACCCTTCCTTTGCCGCACTGGGCCACCCAAATTGTTCGGAACACCGGACGTTGGGCGTCTGAAATGCAAGAAATACGGACACCTTTGTCCAACGGTTCCTTCGGCGGGGCATCGCATGGAGGTCGCCCGGGATTTGGCGGCGCGCTCTGGGCACGTTTTGAAGAAGTGGCGACGGCGGAACAAAGTGGCCGGGCTTTAGGTGCACATCTCGCGTGGAGCGGGGATCATTTTTTGACCATAGAACAGGATTCTGAGGGGTGCGGCGTGATGTTAATGGGCCCGCGTCTTGATCGCGGTGAAATGATCATCGCGCCGGGGCACAAACAAAGCATGCCAAAAGCGATGTTTTCAATAAGTGATCAGGGGCGTTTTCAAGTGCGCACTGCTTTCCATTCATATGTCACCGAAGAAATTTCCCCCGCCAAGGGGCCAAGGAAGGTGCATCTCAACAGTTGGGAAGCGCTTGTTTTTGATATGACCGAAGAATGCCTCTTTCGGCTGGCGCGGGATGCCGCATCTCTGGGGGTTGAGCGTTTCGTTCTCGATGATGGTTGGTTCAAAGGGCGTCGGGATGACACGAGCAGTTTGGGCGATTGGACGGTTGATGCGGGCCTGTTCCCCAATGGCCTGACACCGCTCATTGAGCATGTGCACGCGTCGGGCATGGATTTTGGACTTTGGGTTGAGCCCGAAATGGTCAACCCGGACAGCGATCTTTATCGTGCCCATCCTGATTGGTGTCTTCATGCCCCTAGGGCCGCGCGGCCAACGCAGCGAAATCAGCTGGTGCTTGATCTGACACAGGCCGACGTTGCTGATTATCTTTTTGCGTCGATTGATGCGCTGCTTTCTGACCATAAAATTGCCTATCTCAAATGGGATCATAACCGTGATTTGTTTCCGCTTGCGGGCAAAGGATATGCCCAGACACAGGCACTCTATGCGCTGACGGACCGGCTGCGCGCTAACCATCCTGACGTTGAGATTGAAACGTGCGCGAGCGGAGGCGGGCGCGTTGATTTTGAGATGTTACGTCGGTGCAGTCGTTTTTGGGCAAGCGATAATAATGATGCCATAGAACGCCTTTCCATCAACAAAGGCTGGTTCAATTTTCTGCCCCTAATGGTGACAGGCAATCATGTTGGACCCAGCCCTAACCCGATTACCGGGCGGCAAATCAACATTGATTTTCGCGCCAAGGTGGCCATGTTCGGGCATATGGGGGTTGAGGTTGATCCCGGATCTTTGTCACAAAGCGAGCGCGATATTCTATCGGCGCATATCGAAATTTATAAGGCGTGGCGGCATGTATTGCATGAAGGCCATCTGCATGAAATCAATCATAACGACCCCGGACTTTACGGCTGGTTTGCGTTGCGCGGTCAAACAGGGTTGGCCCTTATCGCGCAGATTGGCTTTGCGCGTAACTTCAATGTTGCGCCAATCACGCTTCCAGGGCTTGTTGCCGATGCAAGTTACCGCGTTAAGTGTCTTGAACCATGGTCAACAAAAGCCGCGCGATATGTTGCCAATGCGAATCTGTGGCGGGAAGGCGTTGTGATGACAGGGCATGCCCTGGCGATGAGCGGTTTGGCGCTTCCACTCACCCATCCGGAAACGGCATGGCTTCTATCGGTTGAACCATCATGAGCATGACTGAAATCACACGACTTGGTGTTTGTTATTACCCCGAACACTGGCCAGAAGATTGGTGGGCAGATGATGCACGCCGGATGGCCGAAATGGGTATTACACGCGTGCGGATTGGTGAATTTGCATGGAGCCGGATTGAGCCTGAAGCTGGCCGATATGATTGGACTTGGCTCGACCGCGCTGTGGAAACGCTTCATGCGGCGGGATTGGGCATTATCATGGGAACGCCGACAGCAACGCCGCCAAAATGGTTGGTTGATTATATGCCCGATATGATCGCCATCGATGCTGAGGGCCGTCCGCGCGGCTTTGGATCGCGTCGACATTATTGTTTTTCTCATCAAGGTTATGCAGCAGTGGCTGCGCGCATAACAAGGGCAATAGGGGCGCGATACGGCAATCATCCTGCCGTTGTCGCGTGGCAAACCGATAATGAATATGGCTGTCACGACACAGTGCTCAGCTATTCCAAAGCGGCACAGGATGGTTTTCGCATTTGGTTAGAGAAGAAATACCGAAATATTGACGCCCTTAATCAAGCATGGGGCGCTGTATTTTGGAGCCAAGAGTATCGCACTTTTTCCGAGATTGACCTTCCCGTTTTGACGGTGACAGAGGTCAATCCATCCCACATGCTTGATTTCAGGCGATTTTCATCAGATCAAGTTGTCGCATTTAACCGCACACAAGTTGACATTCTGCGCGCGGCATCACCCGGACGTGATATCGTCCATAACTTCATGGGTTTCTTCACTGAATTTGATCACCATGACGTTGGCCGCGATCTCGATGTTTCGACATGGGACAGTTATCCGCTCGGTTTCCTCGAACAATTTTGGTTCAGTGAGGAAGACAAGATTGCGTTTGCACGGCAGGGTCATCCTGACATCGCCGCATTTCATCATGATTTGTATCGCGGATGTTCGAACGGTCGGTGGTGGGTGATGGAACAGCAACCAGGCCCCGTAAATTGGGCGGGCTTTAATCCTGCGCCCTTGCCCGGAATGGTGCGCCTGTGGACTTTAGAAGCGGTCGCGCACGGGGCAGAGCTCGTCTCTTATTTTCGGTGGCGTCAGGCACCTTTCGCGCAGGAACAAATGCACGCTGGGCTGCTCCGTCCCGACAGGAGCGATGACGTTGGCGCGCATGAGGCACGGGAGGCCTCCGCTGATATAACCGCGATTGGGGCCTTAGGTGCGCCGCCAAAATCGGTTGCTCTGGTTTTTTCCTATGACAGTGATTGGGTGACATCGATCCAGCCGCAAGGGAGAGGATTTAGCGCCTTAAAGCTCTGTTTTGAAGCGTATTCAGCATTGCGTCAGCAGGGGTTGGATGTTGATATTGTTGCGCCCAGTGCTGCGCTGGATGGGTATGATATGGTCATCATCCCTTGCTTGCCAATGATGCCAGACGGCTTTGTTGATCGTTTGGCAAAGCTCAGTTGCCCAGTCCTCATCGGACCCCGCACAGGGAGCAAAACTCAGAGTTTTTTCATTCCCGACACATTGCCGCCGGGGCAATTGCAGGCTTTGTTGCCGCTCAAGATTGTCCGCGTTGAGTCTTTACGCGACGGCGTAACAATGGCTGGGAATGAATTCACAATTCGCCATTGGTTCGAACATGTCGAAACCGATTTAACGCCTGAGGATTGTCTGTCGGATGGGCGCGGCGTTACTTATAAATCGGGCCAATTTAGATACCTTGCGGCATGGCCAGACTCCGATCTACTCCGCCTGATTGTTGGGCGCATGGCTGGAGAAGCCGGTCAAGCTTTGGTGGATTTACCACACGGTTTGCGTTTACGCAGAGCAGGTGATGTGCGCTTTGCCTTTAATTGCGGAACCTCACCCCTTGATCTTTCAGTCCATGTCGATGGGGCGCAAGATTTCAAATATCTGTTAGGAAATCATCAGATCGCACCGGCGAACGTTGCGGTATGGCGGGAAGCCTCGGTCTGAACCAAGGGCTTATTTCTTTGCCAAAATATCCAATGCAGCCGCCGTCATCGCCTCGGTCGCCGTCGCAATGACAGCGTCGGCGTCCGGGGCCCAAAAGGGAGAATGAAGCGAGGGGAGTTTGGTGGCGTCCCCCTTGGCGGCATCCCACTGCGCCTTTGGCACGCCGCCGACCCAGAATATCATGCTCTGTATTGATTTGTCGGCCAACCAGTAACGGCTGAAATCTTCGCCGCCCATCGTTGGCGGGACTTTTGTGACACGATCTTTTCCGAAACGCGCTTCAAATACCGATGCGATCTTTGTGGTTATTTCCGGAGTGTTGAAGGTTGACGGGGTGAATTCATCTTTCACTGTCACAACCGGCATTCTGCTTTCTGGCATTCCGGCGGCGATGGCTTCACCTTTTGCAATGCGCGCAATACCGTCCAACAAATGCTGACGTACTTCTGGCGTATAACTGCGGACGGTGATCAGTAATTCGGCTTTATCGGATATGATGTTATGTTTGGCCCCTGCATGAAAGCTCCCCACGGTCACAACCGCTGAATCGATTGGGTCCATTTCTCGCGATACGAGGGTTTGGAGCGCACCAACAATGCGCGCGGCGAGCACCACCGGATCTTTGGCGGTATGAGGATAGGCCCCGTGCCCACCAACGCCGGGCACCAACACATCAACCGAGTCAACATTGGCGAGCGCATAGCCATTGGTATAACCAACAACGCCAGCTGGCAGTCCGGCTGAATCGTGGAATGCAATCGCAACATCAGGTTTTGGAAAGCGCGAATAAAGACCGTCGTCGAGCATCGCGCGCGCACCCGTGCCGCGTTCTTCGGCAGGCTGACCGATCATCACGAGCGTCCCGGACCATATCGTTTTCGTGGCAACCATCCGCCGCGCGGTGCCAATCCAGCTGGTCATATGGGTGTCGTGGCCGCAAGCATGCATCACACCAGACTCGATGCCTTCATCCCCTGTCGCGCGAACCTTTGACGCAAAGGCGAGTCCGGTTTGTTCAACAACCGGCAGACCGTCCATATCAGCGCGTATTAAAAGCGTTGGGCCGGGGCCATTTTTCATCACGGCAACAACGCCGGTCTTTCCAACGCCTGTTGTGACTGTGAAGCCCAGGCGCTTCATTTCAGTGGCGAGTTTTGCGGCCGTTTTGACTTCCTGCATGCTCAGTTCAGGCGTGGTATGAAAATCGCGGTAGAGCGTCATCAAAGACGGTAAATCAGCAGTCACAGCGTCGCGCAGCGGTTCTGCCCGAAGGCCAATTGGTGCGGACGCACACATAAGCCCGGCCAAAATCTTCATTGCCTTCATAGGTTCAGTCCCCGGATAATGTGTTTAACCTGATGCGAGATGCAAGCACGGCTTTGTTGAGCGGGGTCGCACATCACGCGGTCGTTTGATTTCTCTGTTGGCAGGCGCTGATTGCGCGAACGAAGAATTATCGGATTGCTGCGTTTCTTCAGGCGTAAACCGCGCTAAGCTTGGTTTGCAGTCTGCGGGGCGCTCTGAACTCTGTGAAGGTGTCGCAAAAGCAATTGCAGGCAAACAGAGAATGAACGCCGGGACCATGATCGTTGAAAATTTCATCACTCACCCCAGTCAAAATTTATGATGAACGTTGAATGCGCCTTTGCCACGGAGATCGCAAGCTATTGTGCGGTCCATCCGCCATCAATGACCATATTCGCGCCTGTAACGGCGCTGGCTTCATCGCGGCAAAGGAAAACGGCCATTGCGGCGATCTGATCAGGCATCACAAATTTCTTTTGCGGGATGACTCCCAACAACACATCGTTGATCACCTGATCGCGCGTGAGACCCCGCGTTTTCATCGTATCAGGGATTTGATTTTCGATCAGTGGTGTCCAAACATAACCTGGGCTGATGCAGTTCACGGTGATGCCGGTCTGCGCAACCTCAAGTGCCGCTGTCTTGGTGAGCCCCATAAGGCCGTGTTTGGCCGCATTATAGGCAGACTTGTTGGGGCTTGCGACAATCGAATGCGCCGACGCCGTCGAGATAATACGGCCCCAGCCCTTTGTTTTCATATGGGGCAAGGCCGCGCGCATGACATGGAAAGGTGCGCTTAGCAGGATGGCAATCAGTGTATCCCATTTTTCAATGGGAAATGCATCGATGGGGGCAACATGTTGGATACCAGCATTGTTAATAACGATGTCAGGACCGCCCAATTGGGTGTGGCAGGTTTCAACCATAGCGGCGATTTCATCTGGCTTGGTCATATCCGCGCCTGAATGGATCGCTTTAGCGCCACTTGCCGCGGTTAGCGCGGCACATTGTGCAGCAATCACATCGGCATCGCCAAAGCCATTGATCATTATCGCAGCGCCTTCTGCAGCGAGGGCCGTGGCACAGGCAGCGCCTATGCCGGACGTGGAGCCTGTAATCAGAGCGGTTTTGCCTTTGAGGAACATGATGCGAAACTCCATTGGATTGATGATTGGGCGATTGCATCACTGCGCATGCCGGTGCAATGTTAAAAGTAGCAGTGAGGGAGAGTGAATCATGCGGCTCGATGATATTGATACGTCTGATGTCAATGTAGAGGATCAACGCGGGCAAGGCGGTGGCGGATTTGGCATGCCGGGTGGTGGCTTGCCTTTGGGGCGCTCAATGGGGTGCGGTACCATCCTCGTTCTTATCGTTGCGGCCCTTATATTCGGCGTCAATCCCGCTGAAATGATGGGAGGAGGGCAGGTTGCCCCTACAGCGCAGGTCGGTGCTCCTTCTGGCGAAGCGGTTTCTGGCGCTGGATGTGATGCCAATGCGGCGAGCAAATATTCATGTCAGGTTTTGAAATCGAACAACCTTACGTGGAACAAGCTGTTCACAGACGGTGCGTACCGCGCGCCAAAAATTGTTTTTTATAGCGGCAATGGGCAATCAGGATGCGGCAATGCGCAATCTGCCATGGGCCCATTTTATTGCCCAGCCGATGAAGGTATCTACATCGACACCAGTTTTTATGGGGAGTTGTCACAGCGTTTCGGTGCAGCTGGTGATTTCGCGCAAGCCTATGTCATCGCGCATGAAGCAGGGCATCATATCCAAAAACTCACCGGTGTCGCTGATCAGGTTCAGGCCGGTCAGGCGCGCGCCAGCCGCACCCAAGGCAACCAATTGCAGGTGCGTATGGAGCTGCAAGCAGATTGCTACGCCGGTGTGTGGGCGGCTCAGAATAAAGAACGGATGGAGCCAGGGGACATTGAAGAAGGCCTGCGCGCTGCCCATCAAATTGGTGATGATGTGCTTCAACGGGCATCCCAAGGCGTTGTTGTTGAAGCTGCTTTCACGCACGGCAGCGCCGAACAGCGGATGAGCTGGCTGAAACGTGGGTTGCAAACCGGCGATCCGGATCAATGCAATACATTCGGACAGTGAAACGATGCGGATAGGGATTGTCGCGCCCAGTTGCACGCTTGACCCGACAATCCCCGCACGTTTGGGTGCCTTGATTGCTGATCATTTTGCCAGCCAAGCGCCCGCCATCATCTTCCACCCGCAATGCTTTCTTAGCGAAGGCCATTTTGCGGGACCAGATGATGCGCGCGCGCAAGCCATAATCGAATATGCCAATGATCCTGATCTCGATGCGATTTGGTTCGCACGCGGTGGGTATGGGGCATGCCGTATTGCGACAACGGTTCTCGGAAAATTGGGACCATCAGCGCGCGAAAAACTCTATTTGGGCTATAGCGACGCAGGTTTTTTGCTGGCAGGTCTATACGCAAAATCAATCGGGCGCGTCGCACATGGCCCGATGCCGGCAGATATTCATCGCACTGGCGGAGAGGTGGCAGTGCTCCGCGCGCTCGGATGGATGATCAACCCTGAAGCTAGCAAGGGTGCCAAAGGCTCTGATCAACCCCCCGTGCAAGTGTCAGCTGGACGGTCAAAATTGGCAGCATTCAATCTCACGGTGCTGAGCCAGTTGCTCGGTACGCCTCTGGAACCTGATCTTACGGATCATATCCTCATCATTGAGGAGGTTGCCGAATATATGTACCGCATCGACCGCAGCCTGTTTCACATCACCAACAATCCGAATATCCGAAAGGTTGCGGGGATCAAATTGGGGCGCTGTTCACAGATTCCGGACAATGACCCCGATTTTATTCTCGACGAGAAACAAATCGTTGAACATTGGTGCCAGACAGCGTCGATCCCCTATCTGGGGCGTGCCGATATTGGCCATGATATTGATAACAAGATTGTCGCTTTTGGGTGAGGTCTGCGCGCCTAGTCCCGCCTGAATATATCTTCAATCTTAATATCAAAGAGATCCGCTATTTTGAATGCTAGGGGCAGGGATGGGTCATATTTCCCCGTCTCAATCGCGTTCACGCTTTGCCGCGACACGCCCAAAGCTTCCGCGAGATCACTTTGACTCCAGTTTCGTTCAGCGCGTAAAATCCTAAGGCGATTTTTCAAGACGTTCTCACTTTTTCAATGACGAATGCGATACCCAAACCGATTGCCCAAACCGGCATGATCGCCCACATCCAGATATGCGGGACGAGGTTAAACATTTCCAAAAAGCCCCAAATCGTCGCTACCGTCAAAGAAATTGCCGTCGCAATAAGCGAGGCATATATTGTTTTCTGTCTCAAAAACTCATCCTTTTCATCAAGGATGAGGCGGCTCACAGCCCAGATAATTCCGACTACTGGGGCAGCAGGTATGATCGCCAAAATCCATAGCAAAGGCCCTTGAACGTCATAGGTGTCAACGAGCCAGATTGATGCAAAAAGTGTCGCGCAATAGATTAGGCTCAAATAGACGATCCGTTTGTTGTACGCGGATTGCGCAGTCGAAGCACAGCCAGCGACGCTTTGATATTTATCTGTTGCGCGGACCATGGGAATCAAAAACAGCATTGAACTGGCAATGAGGACCATTGTCGTTGTCGTTCCTAAATTCAATATGCGCCCGGCGATGCCGCTCCCAAAGCTGCCCAAAAAGAACAGAGTCACCCAGAACCACATCGCGCGTCGCGATTGGCTCATCATCTCATTCGTGTCGCTCATAACGCTTTGTCCTCATCTATGTGTAAAGGTAGCTTGTCATATGACTGGGTGTATGTCAAGTTACCTTTACATAAATTGTGATCCACAGTCTATGGGGCTTGCTCGTCTGGCGTCACCTCGCCATAGGCAAAGCTATGTCTACTTTACTCAAAATCACCCTTCCCGATGGCACTGTGCGAGAAGTTGCAGTGGGCACTACGCCCGCTGATATTGCGGCTGCCATTGGTCCTGGCCTCGCCAAAGCTGCGATTGCAGCGCGTATTGATGGGCAGGTGCGCGATATATTGCTGCCTTTGAACGCGGACACCAATCTTGCGCTCATCACATCACGGGATGAGGCAGAGGCATTGGAACTGGCCCGGCATGATTTCGCACATGTTTTGGCAGAGGCCGTGCAACGGGCGTATCCGGGCACGCAGATTACCTTTGGCCCATCGACAGATGATGGTTTCTATTATGATTTTGCACCCAAAACACCGTTCACCGACGACGATTTGCCGATCATCGAGGCTGAAATGCGGAAGATCATTGCAGAAAATAAGCCTCTGCGACGTGAAGTGTGGGACCGTGATGTCCTTATCGCGCGCTGGCAGGCGGCTGGTGAAAGTTTCAAGGCGCAGTGGGCGGCTGAACTTCCGGCAGGAGAGGAACTTTCGGTTTACTGGTCTGGGGACGACTGGTTCGATATGTGTCGCGGGCCGCATTTGGCCTCGACTGGCGGGCTTGATCCACAAGCATTCAAACTCACGCGCGTGTCAGGTGCTTATTGGCGTGGTGACCAGAAAAATGCTGTTCTTAGCCGTGTTTATGGGACTGGATGGCTCAACAAAAAGCAGCTTGAGGCGCACCTTCTGCGTTTGGAGGAAGCTGCCAAGCGCGATCACCGGAAAATTGGGCAAGAGATGGATTTATTCCATCTGCAAGCCGAAGCGCACGGTTCAGTCTTTTGGCATCCTCAAGGCTATATGGTTTGGCGTCAATTAGAAGCCTATATGCGTCGTCGGATCGATGCGGGTGGCTATAAAGAAGTCAAAACACCGCAACTGATGGATGCCAAACAGTGGGAAGCATCAGGCCATTGGGGCAAATACCGCGAAAATATGTTCGTGGTGCCGGACGAAATTCCAAATACCGAAGATGACGGTCCGGTGCTGACGGGGGAGGGTGGCCTGATGGCGCTCAAACCGATGAACTGTCCCGCACATGTTTTGATTTTTCGGCAAGGAATTAAATCTTACCGTGACCTTCCGCTCCGCATGGCGGAAATGGGTTGCTGTCACCGTAACGAACTGCACGGCGCGCTCCACGGATTGATGCGTGTCCGACAAATGACGCAGGATGATGGGCACATCTTTTGCCGCGAAGATCAAATCGTTGATGAAGTGCGTGAATTTTGCGACCTTCTTGACCGCGTTTACAAGGATTTGGGTTTTGCAAACTATGCAATAAAACTCGCGCTTCGTCCTGAAAAACGCTTTGGCACTGATGAAATGTGGGACCGCGCCGAAAATGACTTGAGAGAGGCCGTACGCCTCGCTGGACGCGCTGGCCCTGAATATAAATGGGAAGAATTGCCCGGAGAAGGGGCATTTTATTCTCCTAAGCTAGAGTTTCACCTGACCGACGCCATCGGCAGGACATGGCAATGCGGCACGATCCAGTTGGACTATGTGCTGCCTGATCGGCTCGATGCGACTTATATTGGAGAGGACGGTGCCAAGCACCGCCCCGTCATGTTGCACCGCGCAATTTTGGGATCATATGAACGCTTTATCGGCATTTTGATTGAACATCACGCTGGCCGTTTCCCAGTGTGGCTTGCGCCAACACAGGCTGTTGTCGCGACAATCGTTTCTGATGCCGATGATTATGCACAAGGTGTCATCGCCAAGCTAAGAGCCGCCGGCATTCGTGTGGAAAGCGATTTCCGCAATGAAAAGATCAATTATAAGGTGCGTGAACATAGCTTGGCAAAGGTGCCACATCTGTTGGTCATTGGTATGCGCGAAGCCGAAGAAGGCAAGGTTGCCATTCGTACGCTTGGTTCAGATGGTCAGCGGATTATGAGTGTAGAGGATGCGGTCACGATGCTCGCAGCGGAGGCCGCGGCGCCAGATCTGCGTTAGATCAGGCCTCCACCAAGCATCAAACGCAGGACGCCGACAACGATCACCACAATGTTGAGATTGCGGCCTGCTGTTTTGCCTGACATCGCGCCGAGCGCGAGGCCGACCACGGCAATTGGAATGATAATCCAATTGGCCCAGCCCAAAAGCGGGATGAAAGCAAAAATGGCAAGGAGCAGTGCGACCGCGCCGATGACAATGGATGTAATGTTCAACATAGGTGTATTATGTCCCTAAATCACTTTCAGTGCAAGCCTCTATCCGTGTGCGCCGAAATGGTTGGCGATTGCAGTGCTGATACGCAAACATAAGGCATAAGCATCGGCGATGGGGTCAATATAAGCAGATTGAATGCCAGCATAGGCTTGGACATCGCCGTCGGGGTAATCGGTGGGTTCATTCACCGAAAAATCGCTGATTGCAGGCGCTGCCACCGGAAATGCCCGCCGCAATTGGGCCAAAGCATCCTCAATCCGCAGCGTAAAGATCATTTCAAGCACGTCATCACGGCTAATATCATTGCTGCGTGAAAATGCTGGAATTTGGACCGCACGCAAGAACATGTGTTGCATCAAGGCAAGCCGCAATGCTTGCAGCACACCAAGCGAACGTCGTGTGGCTTCACGTTCCGGCGCAACGTCATCATTAGGGATTTTGGTGAGCAGGCGGTGGAATTTCATTCCGTCCACGCGCAGACGAGATACCAAGCGGCGAAACACGCCGGTCCTGTCGTCGCTTGTCAAATGTTCGGCCAGCGCAAGGCACGCGGGTTCCAGATGCACTTCAGTGCCGCGGTAAGGACGGCTTGCCCAATAGGCGCTGTTGAACAATTCTCCGTATGCCGCGACTGATTTGATACTGGCGATGCGATTGGATGCACGGAGCATACGGAAAAGTGCCTGCGCACGCGGGCTGACCTTGATTAGATCTGCAAGCGCGTCGATATCCTCTGCGCCTGCTGTGCCGACACCTGACAAAACGTTCACGGGATAACCAAGCTGTTGAAGTATCGCATTGTGGGGGATCGCGCGAATTTGCCGCAAGTTCATTTCGCGGTCCGCCGATAAATCCGATTGACGCCGTGATTTGCGTGATCCTGTTTCGTTGAGCAAGCCAAGCCCAAACGCAGTAATCGCGCGCGCATAGGTGCGGGACGCCAAATGTTCACGCTGTACCCGCCTTATCCCGCGATAAAAATCCAGGCTGATGTCTGTGCGGTCGTAAAATGGGTCCTCACTGCTCGGCAGAGGTTCGACCTCCGCTTCGGCAATGCGTGTCAATGCCGCAAGCGCAAGTTCAGGCGTGCGGAACAGCAAGAATCCGTCGCCGCCCTGAAAACTTGCCTCGATTTCGATGGGAATGCTTTGGCTCGCAAATTGTTGGCGTGCCCACAGGCTCATCGGATAGCGCATTCGGTCCGTAATGCTGGACGGATGCGCGCCGCGCCCCATCGACTCACCGTGGGTGTTGAAAATAAGGGCGGCCACATCGGTCAATCCGTGTTGCCCCATGATCCGTGCAAGCCGTCCGTGTAAACGCTCAATTGCCAATGCCGCTGGAATTTGGCCAATGAAGCGCCCGGCATCCGAAAATCCGGTCTGGATTGATACCCGCCCGCGACCCCTTGCGTAATCGCGGTAGGCGGGTTCACCGATCAGCGCATCGAGGAAGCGCGCACCGTGTTCCATCGCACTTTCGGTTTCAAACAAGGGAGAGACATCCACCTTGTCATCAATGCCAAACAGACGCGCGAAATAAAGCGCAGCCAACACAGTCTGCGGGTCTTCGCATTCAGCAATCAACATCCGCACCGGTGAGTCCGCGTCGATATGATGCAGAATTTGCGCCATTGCGAGAAATTGCCGCAGCGCCGTCGTGTTCTCAATGGCGAGTGCTGCAAAGTTGGTCCG
Source organism: Chakrabartia sp. (assembly GCA_040079575.1). GTDB lineage: Bacteria > Pseudomonadota > Alphaproteobacteria > Sphingomonadales > Sphingomonadaceae > Aquisediminimonas. Next base: position 16,757 of record JBEBKH010000013.1, read on the forward strand.
CAACGGTTTGACGTTTGCGAGCAAGGTTCTCATGCGGATGAGCGCCGTTTTGCTGCCCATATCGAGTGTATTGTCTGGGTCAATCCGGCGACGTACTGCGTTGTGAAGCTGGGCCGCGTTGATCCGAAAATGAATGCCGCCCATGCCCAATCCGTCCGCGCGCATCGCGGCGGCAAGCGTGAGGAGTGCCTTAGCTTTGTCTGTCTGAGCAGAAGCCGCCAGTGCCTCTAATTTCTCTATAATGGGCGTGAGAGATAGAATTTTTGCAGGGTCATGCGCCGTCAAGCGGTTCGCGGCATCGGATAGGGCATGTGGATTGGTTAGATCCTGTGCAAAGATTGCTTCCATTTTGCGGCTATGTGCTTCTGCCATCTGCAGTTGATTGAGAATGTCTCCATCTGCATTGATCGCGGCCAACGTCGCCCCGTATCCGGCGAGCCTTTCTGCCTTTTCCTGTAAGCGGTAACGGATACTGGTCGCCCAACTGATGTCGGTGCGCCCATCCATGTCATAGCCAACCCATGTCGCAAGGCGATAGGGCAGGGGGCGAACATCTCGCCATTGATCCGGCCAATGTTGTTCCGCAACATCGAACACGACACGCGTGATGGCATCGCGCGCATCGCCTGCACGGCGCATGGCTGCGATCACATCTTTATGTTCGCTGTCGAGGGTGATTGGATCACGCGCAGGATCAACAATGCACACTGTCGCGGTTGAAACATCACCGCTGCTCGCCGCACTCGCAATCGCATCACTTTGTGCGGAGGACAGCAGGAAAGTCGGGTGGCCAGTAAAGACGGCGTGGATCAGCGGCTTTGCCCAGCGCGCCTGAAACGTGGCAAAATCTGTCGCAGATGCTTCAATGATAGCGCGCAAACAGGCAAGATTATCGGCGAGAGCAACGGGCGAGAGCAGATTTTGTAAACGCCGCGCTCGGCTTTGGAGGGCTTCACATTCAAGGTCATTAACGAGGCCGGAAATTTGTTTTAGACTGGCCTTTCCCCCTTCCAAATCGCGCGAAATGTCTAAGCTCAATTGGAAAACGGGGTTGAACAGCGGGGTTTGCGCGGTCAGTGCGTGAAGCTCTTGAAGACGCTCACGAAGCTGCGCATTATCGATCATCGCGCTAAGGCCGCACTGGCCAGAGCGGCGGCGCGGATGATTTCGCTGTCGGGTGACCCCTTGCCCACCACCCAGCTGCCACCAACACAGAGCACAGGGTCTAATGCCAGCCAATGTGGTGCAGATGCAAGTGTGATGCCGCCAGTGGGACAAAAACTGCACTGACCAAACGGCGCAGCAAGCGCCTTTAACGCGCCGATCCCGCCGCTGGATTCCGCAGGGAAGAATTTGAACTGGGTTAACCCCATGTCGAGCCCGCGCATGATGTCGCCCGCATTGGCGATGCCGGGCAGGAAGGGGATGCCGCTGGCGATGGCAGCTTTGCCGAGCGGCTCGGTGAGGCCGGGTGACACGATAAATTCAGATCCCGCGTCGATACTGGCGCGCAGATCAGCTTCGTTTAACACCGTCCCTGCGCCGACAATCGCGCCTTCAACCTTTTTCATTTCGCGGATTACGTCAAGCGCGGCGGCGGTGCGCAGTGTAACCTCAAGAACGCGAAGGCCGCCCGCAACCAAGGCTTCGGCGATAGGGCGGGCGTGGGCCGCATCTTCAATCACCAGAACGGGGATGACAGGTGCCGTGCGCATGATTGTTTCGATTTTGGTCATTATGCGTTTTCTTTCGCAAAGGCCGCTGCCGCACCAAACAGGCCGGGCTGGGGATGAGTGATAAGTTTGACCGGGATATTCGCCATCATCGCCTCAAACCGGCCTTTTGCCTTAAACCGATCTGCAAAGCCGGATTTGGTAAGGGTGTCTTTGATTCGCAACCCAAGGCCACCGGCAATCACAACGCCGCTCCCGCCCTGTGCAAGCGCAATATCGCCCGCCACACTGCCAAGCGAAAGGCAAAAGCGGTCGACGGCGGCTGCCGCAAGACTGTCTTCACCAGACGTCCCAAGCGCCCATAGTGATTTGTCGTCCAATGACTGCACTGCGCGACCCTCAATCTGGGCAAGCGCTTCATAGATTTCGACAATGCCCGGCCCGGAAACGACGCGCTCCACGGATACGCGGCGATACCTGTTTCTCAACCGCGCCAGAAGCGCATCCTCAATGCTATCAAGGGGCGCAAAATCGATATGCCCGCCTTCGGTCGCCTGAACATGATAAGTCTCATCATCACGCAGGATATGCGCAACACCTAGGCCGGTGCCAGGACCAATGATGCTGATTGTTCCCGTCGCAGGCAGCCCTGTTTCTGGTCCGCAGAGGGAAATAAAATGTGTCGCGTCGGCTTGTGCTACTGCGTGGCCCACCGCTTCGAAATCATTGACGAGGCGGTACTGGTCAACGTTCAATTTTTCACAGATCATTGCTGGACGAATGATCCACGGATTGTTGGTCAGTTTTAGAACCTCGCCCTGAATGGGGCAGGCGATGGCGATGGCGGCAGCGCGGGGCAGCGGTGATCCGATCTGCTTTCCAAAATCCTCCCAAGCCGTTTGCAGACTCGCATGCTCGGCGGTTTTGAGCGTGACGGGGTCGCCAAGGGATTGCACTTTGCCATCCGCAATTTCTGCTAGTGAAAAACGGGCATGCGTTCCGCCAATATCAACGGCGACAATCTGTGTCATAATCCTGCCGCCGCCAGCATTGCGCAGGCGCCTTGTTCCGCGCCGTCAGCACCCATGCGCATAAGGGCGAACAGTTCGCGGCCTGTTCCTTCGACAAATGGCGGGGCAATGTCTGATGCACGCGCGTCAAATTCTGCCTGATCGACCAATATGTTCAAATGCCCATCGTGGCCGCAGAGCCGGATCACATCGCCGTCACGGATTTTAGAAAGAGGCCCACCGCCCAATGCTTCGGGGGTGCAGTGGATCGCGGCGGGGATTTTGCCGCTCGCGCCTGACATTCGGCCATCGGTAACAAGCGCAACCTTAAACCCCTTGTCCTGCAACACACCCAAAGCCGGTGTTAGTTTGTGGAGTTCGGGCATCCCATTGGCGCGTGGTCCTTGAAAACGGACGACGACGACGACATCACGATTGAGTTCGTCCGCTTTGAATGCGGCCAGCACATCTTCTTGCGAATGAAATATCCGGGCAGGGGCTTCAATGGTCCAACGGTCTTTGTCGACCGCACTGGTTTTGAAGGTCGCACGGCCCAGATTGCCCTGCACCAATCGCATCCCGCCGTCTGGCAGGAACGGGGCTGCAGGGGTGCGAAGCATCATATCATCCATGCTGGTTGCGGGTGCATCTCGCCATCCGAGCGTTTCTGTTTCCAGAATTGGCTCGCGACCGTAAGCCGCCAAATCATCACCTGCGACGGTCATAATGTCGCGGTGAAGCAGGCCGGCATCCAGCAATTCGCGGATAACATAGCCCATGCCGCCTGCTGCGTGAAAATGGTTCACGTCACCTGATCCATTGGGATAGACCCTTGCGATCAAAGGCACGGTGGCGGACAGTTCATCTATATCCTGCCAGTCGAGTATAATCCCTGCCGCGCGCGCAATTGCGGGCAAATGGATTGCATGGTTGGTCGAACCGCCGGTGGCGAGCAAACCGACACAAGCGTTCACAATCGCCTTTTCATCGATGCACAGACCCAGCGGGCGATAATCGGAGCCATTTTTTCCAATTTCGGTCAGGCGGTGGACTGCCGCGCGGGTGAGGGCGGTGCGGAGCTTTGTTCCCGGATTGATGAAGGCGCTGCCCGGCATATGCAGGCCCATGACCTCCATCATCATCTGGTTGCTGTTGGCTGTACCGTAAAATGTACAGGTGCCAGCACCGTGATAGGAGGCGGATTCAGCCTCAAGCAGCTCTTCGCGCCCAACCTTTCCTTCGGCAAAAAGCTGGCGGATGCGGACCTTTTCTTTGTTGGCGAGGCCAGAAGGCATCGGCCCAGCAGGCACAAGGATCATCGGCAAATGGCCAAACCGCAATGCACCAATGAGCAAGCCGGGAACAATTTTGTCACAAATGCCGAGCAGCAAGGCACCTTCAAACATCGCATGGCTCATCGACACGGCGGTTGCCATAGCAATCACATCGCGGCTGAGCAGTGAGAGTTCCATCCCCACCTGTCCCTGTGTCACGCCGTCACACATTGCAGGGACGCCGCCCGCAATCTGGGCCGTCGCGCCGACTTCCCGTGCGAACAATTTGATCTGTTCGGGGTAGCGACCATAGGGCTGATGCGCTGACAGCATGTCGTTATATGCGGTGACAATACCGATGTTCATCGCCTGACCCTGACGGATCAAGGGCTTATCATCGCCTGATGCAGCAAAACCGTGCGCTAAGTTGCCACATGAAAGGCGCGGTCGGCCAATGCCATTTTCGCCTTCTCGTGCGATCAAATCAAGATAGCGCGCACGGCCAGCCTTGCTTTTTTCTATGATGCGCGCGGTAACGGCGGCGATGGTTGGGTGAAGTGTCATGGGCACCAATGAATATCGATGGCCTGTTCAGCGTCTGCCAGAACTCGGCCGATGGGGAGGTGAGAAAGTGGACCGTCCTTGATCGCTTGTTCAACCAGCGCGCGTTTGTCAGCCCCGGTCAAAATCAAGGTCAAAGTGCGCGCTGAAAGTATCGCATTGCGGGTCAGTGTGACCCGTGCGACCGGCGCTTCAACAGGTAAGGGATCCGGCATCACGCCAACGGCATAGCGTGCCTTTGGGGCGTTGAGCGCTTCATCCAAATCAGGCCCGGCAAAGATCGAGGCTGTATGGCCATCGCTGCCAACGCCCAAGCACACCAAATCCGGTGGCCAATGCAAATCTTGCAGGCGCGCGTCAGCAGCCTTGCCTGCCATGTGATGATCCGCATTTTCACTGCCGATGGGGAGGACGCGCGCGCCCTTGGTCATAAAGAATTTGGCGAGCATGCCCGCGTTGCACAAAGGATCGCTCACCGCGACCAGGCGGTCATCGGTGGGGATGATCGTGACATGTTTCCATTTGATATTTGCAGCGGCAAGTTTTTCATAGGCAAGCAAAGGCGTCTTTCCGCCCGGCAGTGCAATCAGCGCCTGACCGCGGGCATCCAGTGCACTTTCGATAATGAAACCAATGTCTCCGGCCACTGCATCGGCCAGTTCTTCTTGATCTTCATAATCCCACCATTCGGCTTCAATCATTCCAGCTTACTCCATCGCGTTCTGTGAGGGCGACAGCTGCGGATGGTCCCCAGCTGCCAGCGGTATAGCCTTTGGGGGTGAGGCCGCTTTCTGTCCAGCCTGCACGGATTGCGTCAACCCAAGTCCACTGTGCTTCTACCTCATCACGGCGCACGAACAGAGTGGGATCGCCTTCAATCAGGTCGAGAAGTAGCCGTTCATAAGCGATCCGTTTGCGCGCGCCGGCAAAGGCATTGGGCATCGAAATGTCGAGCGGTACTTCACGTAAGCGGATACCTTCGCGGTCAAGGCCTGGTACCTTTGCCATCACCATAAGGCGCACATTTTCGGTCGGTTGCAGGCCTATGATCAGCTTGTTAGGTTGCGACACAGCACCTTTTGATGCGAAAATTGAATGTGGCACCGGTTTGAACTGAATGTAAATTTCTGATTTGCGTTCGGGCAGACGTTTGCCGGTGCGGAGGAAAAACGGCACCCCCTTCCACCGCCAATTGTCGACATAGGCTTTGAGCGCGACAAAGGTTTCAGTATCGGATGGTTTGCCCAATTCCTCATCATAGCCGGGAACCGCAACGCCGCCGATCGCGCCTGCATTATATTGGCCAGTGACGCTGTGCCCTTCCTCAACGGTGCGCAGAGAGCGCAACACTTTCACCTTTTCATCGCGGATTGAGGTTGCGTCAAACTGTGCTGGCGGTTCCATCGCAACGAGCGCGAGGAGTTGCAGCATATGGTTTTGCACCATGTCACGGATCGCACCTGCCCCGTCATAGAAACCAACGCGTCCTTCCAGACCAACCGTTTCCGAGATGGTGATTTGAACGTGGTCAATGCTCGCGGCATTCCACAAGGGTTCAAACATCGCATTGGCAAAACGCAGTGCGAGCAGATTTTGCACGGTTTCCTTGCCCAGATAATGGTCGATCCGGAACGTTCGATCCTCTGGGAACACACGCGCCACAGCATCATTGATGTGGCGGCTTGTTTCTAGATTGCTGCCAAGCGGTTTTTCCAGACCGATCCGGCATTTTGCCCCAGCAAGACCGTTCGCATCCAAACCCGCTATGGTTGCTTCAAACAGCGATGGTGCGGTCGATAGGAAAATGGCAAGGCCACCATCAGTTGAACCCACTTTCTTGGCCAAATCGGCAAAACCTTCAGGCTTTGTGGCGTCGAGCGCTTGATAAGAAAGGCGATCAAGAAAACTGTTTATTGTGGCCGGATCTTTGCGATCCTCGGGCAAGAATTTAGTGAGCGCCTCTGCTGCAAATTTTCGGAAACTCTCATCATCATGCTCACTGCGCGCGGTGCCCACAATTTTCAGGCCAGCAGGAACAAGCCTGTCTGCATGCAACGCACAGAGCGAAGGCAAGAGCATCCGCTGCGCAAGATCACCAGTGGCACCAAATAACAACAGCGTGTCAGCCGTAAATGACATGCACATACTCCGTGGAAGGGAAAACGCTAGGGAATCAACAGTTCACTTTGCCACAGATAGGGGGCAAAGCCGCGAAGGTAAATCAAATGAATGCAGAAAATTGCGAGAGGAATACGTAAGCTGACCCTAAGTGAGATCGCATATTGGAAGGTTAATCTGTCTATAGCATCAGCCCAGCGCCGCGATCATATCAGCAATGTCGGTGAACTTTTCGCGCGGTGCGCCTGCACGTGCGTTCGCGGTTTCGGCTGCTTCGATTTTTTGCCAGTCACGGAAAGTGACGATGTCGACATTGCGCTGCGATAACAATGCGTCGAGACCCGCGCGGCCTTGTTTGGCCTGACCACTGCCAATGTCTTCAGCGATATTGTCGGCAATCATATAACCGTCTGGTCGGTTGGTGCCGATAGTGCCCGTGGGGCCGCGCCGCGCCCAACCGACACAGTAAAGCCCCGGCAAGATGCGGCCTTCAACATTGGCAAATCGGCCACGGCCATGTTCGTAGGGCACACCCTCAATCGGCGGGGTTTGATAGCCAATACAGGCGATGACAAGGCTGCACGGGATGACATAGGTCTCCCCCGTTCCAACCGAGCGTAAGTCGGCGTCCAACCTCGTGCGTTCAACAATGATACGTTCAACCTTGCCGTCGCCTTCAATCGCGATGGGCATTGCGAAAAAATCAAAATCAAGGCTGATTTCTTTAGGGGGTTCAGTGCTGGCCGCAAAGGTGCGGAGATGGGTCACAGATTTGCGCATGCCGGGTTCGAGCAAAGCGTCGTCGGCCAATGGCGGAAAATCATCCAAATTCAAGACTGGCGTTGCGCGTGACAAATGGCCGAGTTCGCCCAACTCTTTGGGGGTCATCGCGATTTGATGTGGCCCTCTGCGTCCCAGTACGGAGATACGCTTTATCCCGCTGTGATCGAGGGTGTTGATGGCATGATCGACAATGTCGGCACCTTCAAATTCGCTGCGGGTTTTTGCAAGGATGCGCGTGACATCTAGTGCGACATTGCCATTGCCAATAACGACCGCACCCGGGCCCGTGAGTGACGGGTTAAGGTCAGCGAAGTCGGGATGGCCATTATACCAGCCAACAAAAGCTGCTGAACCAATCACGCCGGGCAGGTCGCTGCCGGGAATATCGAGTTTGCGATCATCGGGTGCGCCCGTCGCGAGCACCACGCCGTCATACAGGCCCTGTAATTCGGCAACACTAACATCTTTTCCGACAGACACATTGCCGACAAAGCGTACATTTTCAGTCAGGTTGACCGCTTCATAGCGCCGCGTCACTGCTTTGATGGACTGGTGATCAGGGGCAACGCCAAAGCGGATAAGGCCGTAAGGGACCGGCAAGCGGTCAATAATATCGACGCGGACATCATCGCCGAATTTCTTCTGACACGCTTCGGCGGTATAATAACCAGACGGACCAGAACCAATCACCGCGATGTGCCGCATAAGCGGATGCTCCCCTTTTTATTTATACAGGATGCTAACGCTTTGAAAAAGGAGCGCAAGCTGTTCTCGTTTAAGTCGAAGAGAAAACAAAATGGAGCGGCCAAAAAAAGCGAGTGACAAGCGATCAATGATGCCGTTTATGATGCTGCATCTGATATGGGCTGGGAGGAAATTTAATGACACTGAATGCTGGAGTTCAGGCGCTTTTACAGATGATGGAGCAAGCGCCAAAAATTGATTTTCAAAACGCAACGCCGGCAGATGCCCGTGCAATTTTTGATGTGCCTATGAACTTTGCAGAACCAATTGCGATGGCACGTATTGAGGAAGTGGAAATTTCATTGCCCGGACGCACGCTTGCGGCGCGGCTCTATGTCCCGGACGGTGCATCGCCGGGGCTTACGGTCTATTTCCACGGTGGTGGCTGGGTTATTGGCACATTGGAAACGCATGATGGCACCTGCAGAGCGCTGGCAAAAGCAAGTGGCGCGGCACTTCTTTCTGTTGCGTACCGACTGGCCCCAGAACATCGCTATCCCGTCGCCGCTCAGGACTGTTATGAAGCCACGTGTTGGGCTGCTGCCAATGCTCAATCTTTAGGTGTGGATGCTGGAAAACTGGCGGTTGCAGGGGACAGCGCCGGCGGTAATTTAGCAGCAGCCGTTGCAATCATGGCGCGGGACGCAGGGACGCCAATATTGTCTCATCAACTGCTCATTTACCCGGTGACCGATGTCGATTTTGATCGCGCTTCCTTTGCCGCAAATGGTGGTGGGGAATATTATCTTTCGACAGAGGGGATGAAATGGTTCTGGACTCATTATCTGGGCGCAATCGACCCTGCAGAAGCATCTCTTGCTGTGGTGATGCGCCACGCCGATCTTTCAAGGTTAGCGTCAGCAACAGTCATCACCGCGCAATATGATCCCTTGTGTGATGAAGGTGATGCCTATGCCGCGCGCCTTTCCGATGCTGGGTGTGACGTGGATTCTATGTGTGCCCCTGGCATGATCCACGGCTTTTTCAGCCTTTATCAGGCGATCCCAGATGCGATGCAATGGATCCAACGGGCTGGTGACAATTTGGCAGAAAGTTTTCAGAGTTGATATGACAGATGCTCTAAAATCGATGCAGCTTGAAATTGTCACTTTTACTCAAGAGCTTGCACCTGATTTCTACCGGATCAATGCGGAATGGATTGAGTCCATGTTTGTCATGGAAGACTCTGACCGGAAAGTTCTGGAAAACCCGCAATCAGAAATAATTGATCGCGGCGGTGTGATCCTGTTTGTTAAAGCATTGGATATTGGCATCATCGGCGCGTGTGCGCTGCGTAAAGAAGCAGAAGGTGTTTTTGAACTCACCAAGATGGGGGTGAGCAGTAACGTTCAAGGCAGAAAGGCAGGCGACTTTCTGCTACAGCATATGATTGAGCGCGCCGTTTCAATGCATGCTAAAACTTTGTATTTACTGACCAATTGGGACTGTGCGGCCGCAATCCACCTCTATGAAAAGCACGGTTTTGTTCATGATGTTGCCATTATGCAGCGTTATGGGGGCAGCTACGACCGGTGTAATGTCGCGATGTCATTCCCCATGTCCTAATCGTCAATAAGTCCAAATACTGCGCGAAAATTGCTGCGGTTTGGGGCCAGGTCCGCGACGCTATATTGATCGAAATGCTTTAAAAAGGTGGCAACACCCTCTGCTATAATATGTTTTAATCCACAGACAGGGGTCGCGGCGCATTGGTTTGTAGCTGGATCAAAACATTCTACAAAATTTCCAGTATCTTCAATCGCGCGGATCACTGCACCCAGATTGATTTCTGAAGCGGGTCGCGCCAACGTCAATCCTCCCCCTCGACCGCGTGTGCTGATGATATAGCCATCTGCCGCCAATTTCTGAGCAACCTTCATCAGATGATTTTTGGATATAGCGTAGCTGCGAGCGATGGTTTCAATCGTCTGGACAGTGTCGTTAGCAGCGAGAAACATCAGCGTTCGCAATGCGTAATCAGTCTGCAGGGTCAATCTCATAAAACATGCGTATGATATATTGATTTGATCGGCAAATGCTTTTATAAAAGGTATATTAAATACATCTTTTAAGGCTAGTTCATGAAGACTTCCCAATATGCCATCGAAGCCAGAGCGCGAAAGCAAGCCGATGCCGCGTCAATAGGCATTGATGAGGCGTTTGTTTCGGAGCTGGTCGACACTTTCTACGCGCGCATTCAGACGCACGGCGCGTTGGGACCAATCTTTAATCGTCATGTGAAGGACTGGCCCTATCATCTCAGCCGTATGAAGGATTTCTGGGCGTCTGTCGCGCTTGAATCTGGCCGCTTTCACGGCAATCCTATGCTCAAACATATCGCAATCCAAGGCCTTGGTGCAGATCAGTTTCTGGACTGGCTTGCGCTGTGGGATGATGTCTTGGCCGACATTTCTCCAAATCATGCGGTCACGGATTTCTTTTCTGAACGCGCGCACCGCATCGCGACCAGCCTTCAACTTGGCATTGATCTTCACAAAGGCGGCATGAACGCACTTATGAAAGAGAAGTAGGATGTTGATGGATATGCATATCAGCGCAGCATATGGTGTCGTTTTCGCGCAGGTTTTGACAGTAACATAATGTCGGTTGGGTTTGCGAGCGTCAGCGTCAGCGTCATCGTCTGCGCCGCTCAGATGCCATGACGATGTTTTTGCCGTATCGGTCAACCCTGGTTTTCTACTAAGGCAATTACCCTATTCCGCCGCCAACGACATTTCCACAGATTGCGGGCCGCGAATAACGCCGCCGGGCGTGGGTCCCTGCATCACGCCGTCACGGAAGGTGATCTGTCCCGATTTAATCGTCGCAACATAACCATCTGCTTTTTGCAGAAGGCGTTTGCCGCCCGCTGGCAGATCAAATGCCATCCATGGCTTGCCCAGCTTAATGCTATCCATGTCGATAATATTGACATCGGCGAGATAACCTGGCGCAAGGATGCCGCGGTCGCGAAGACCATAGAGCAAGGCTGTATCTCGACACTGTCTCTGCACAGCATTTTCAAGCGTAATACGGGCCTTTTTCCTGTCTCTGACCCAATGTTGCAGCATGAAGGTAGGGGAGGCGGCATCACAGATTGTACCACAATGTGCGCCGCCATCAGAGAGCGAATTCACCGTATCATCAGCAAGCTGTAAATCCTCTAAAAAATCGAGATTGCCATCGCGGTAATTGAGAATCGGGAAGTAAATAAAGCCCTTGCCATCATCTTTCATCAGCATGTCATAGGCATATTCAGCGCCGCTGACACCGACCGCCGCAGCGCGGGTCATGATCGTATCAGCAGGGGTTGGTTCATAATTGAAATCATCGTCCATTTCGAACTGAATGAACCAGCCGTCTGTGACAACATGCAACAGCTCAATCACGTCTGATTCTGGATAAACAGATGCCTCTGTTATCATCCGCGTGCGAAATGCCGGATCCTTGAGATGCACCAATTGTTCATCCCATGTCAGATTTTCGATTTCTGCCCAAGCCGGTTTCAGGCGAAACGGATGAACTGTGCCTTGCCATGCCATGATGATGCCATTGCCGCGCAGCGCAATCTGCGCGACGATATTGGCGCCCTTGGCGTTTTCCGCGCGCATCGTTGCGATTTGTTCTTCAAGCGGCAGTTCCTTGGCGATGGATTGGAGTGCGGCAAAGGTGACGGGTAGCCCTGTTTCACGGCTGAGTTCGCCCATCCATTCAAATTCATTCCATTCGCGTTTCAAATCGCTCGCCATTTCGAACACGCCGTAACCGACACGTCCCATCGCGCGACCAATGCCCAATAATTCTTCCTTGGTGGCCGTTGTTCCGGGCACAAGTACACCGTCGATAGATTTGTGCAGTACCGTGCGAGAGGTCGAAAATCCCAACGCTCCGGCGCGGAGGCCTTCTTCGACAATTTTCGACATTTGGGCGATGTCTGTGTCGGTCGGTGCTTCGTTGTTCGCGCCGCGTTCACCCATCACATAAGCGCGCACGGCCCCGTGGGGGACATGCGTCGCGACGTCAATCGTCCGCGGCAAGCGTTCCAATGCATCCATATATTCAGGGAATGTCTCCCAATCCCACGTCATCCCTTCGGCAAGGGCAGTGCCTGGAATATCCTCAACCCCTTCCATCAACCCGATCAGCCAATCATGTTTGTCGGGTTTGGCAGGCGCAAATCCAACGCCGCAATTGCCCATGACGACTGTAGTCACGCCGTGCCAGCTTGAGGGTGCCATTTCAGCATCCCACGTTGCTTGTCCGTCATAATGGGTGTGCACATCAACAAAACCGGGCGTCACAATCTTGCCCGATGCATCCAATTCTTCATGTCCAGAAGCCGAGATTTTGCCAACAGCTGTGATCAGCCCACCATCAATCGCGACGTCAGCGATAAAGGGTTTTCCTCCGTTGCCGTCTACGACAGTGCCACCGCGAATGACCAGATCATGCATATCGACTCTCCTTATTGATATGGAGACTATCACAGATTGACGTAAACGGAAGGGGCGATGTCTTAACCCACTGCGGATTTGAGAAGAAAGCCTTCATAGCCCTTTGCAACGACATCGTTACAGGCATCAACATAAACATTGAATCCGCCAACATAGGGCAGGAAAACGCGGGGTTTTCCGGGAACATTGGCCCCCATATACCACGAATTGGCGAGCGGGTAGAGTGTGGTGTCTGCCACTTCATTGACGTGTGCGACCCAGTTTGTTTCTGCCTCTGGGGTCGCTTCTATTGTTGCCATTTGACGCTCTGACATATGGGCTATGCAGTCCGTGATGAAATCCACATGCTGTTCGATGGACATGATCATATTGGTCAGAACTGATGGGCTTCCAGGCCCGGTGATCATGAACAAATTCGGATAATCAGCCACCATCAGGCCAAGATATGTGCGCGGCCCAGTCGCCCACTTATCTTTAAGCGCAACGCCGCCACGCCCGCATATATCGATTTTTCCAAGCGTTCCCGTCATCGCATCAAACCCGGTCGCAAATACGATGCTGTCAAAACTATAGTCGGCATTTGACGTTTTGATGCCCGTCGTTGTGAGGCGCTCAATCGGTGTTTGTTGCAGATCGATAAGGCTCACAGTGTCGCGGTTGTACGTGGCATAATAATTGGTATCAACGCACAGTCGTTTGGTCCCGAAGGGATAGGTTTTTGGGGTGAGCGTGGCCGCCGTTTCGGGGTCGGTGACGATCTCCGCAATTTTGCGCGCCGCAAAATCTGCCACATAGCCGTTGGCAACCATGTCGATTCCTTGGTCGGCAAATGCCCCACCAATCCGGAAACCACCATAGCGCCAGCGGCGTTCAAACTCCGCCTCACGCGCTTCGGGTAATGTTTCCACAGCAAGAGCTTCGGTCGGTTCGTTTCGGAATGCGAGGCCTTGTGCCCGTGCGTCATCACGATAGGCCTGTCTGTTATTATCCCAATCCGTGACTTCTTCGGCGGTTAATGGCCGGTTGCGGGCAGGGACACTGTAATTCGGCGTCCGTTGAAAAACGGTCAGCTGTGCAGCCTGATCAGCGATGATGGGAATGGATTGGATTGCGGATGATCCCGTACCGATCACGCCGACACGTTGGCCGCTAAAATCGACGCCGTCATGGGGCCATGATGATGTTTTGTAGATTGTCCCTTTGAAGTCATCCACGCCTTCAAAATCGAGCTCCTTCGGCGTCGAAAGACATCCTGTAGCCATGATGCAAAAGCGGGCTATAAAGTGCTGACCATCGTCAGTTTTAACCGTCCAAAGGCGTGTCTCATCATCAAAATGTGCAGCGGTGACGCGCGTTTCAAATTGAATGTCGCGGCGGAGATCAAACCGGTCAGCAACATGGTTCAAATAGCGCAGCAATTCAGGTTGTGATGAATAGCGTTCTGTCCAGCGCCAGTCCCGCTCAAGCGCTTCATCAAAGCTATAGCCATATTCCTGGCTTTCAATGTCAACCCGTGCACCGGGATAACGGTTCCAATACCAAGTGCCGCCGACACCAGCACCCGCCTCAATAACACGCGCATTGAGACCAAGCCCGCGAAGGCGGTGGAGCATATACATGCCAGCAAAGCCCGCGCCGACAATTACCGCGTCCAGCTGTTGTTTTGGGTGAGTTTGTGTAGTTGCCATTGTCGCCTCCCTAGCCGCTTAGGATAGATTAGGCACTTTCGCTCATTTGGCGATCATTTTTTTGGGGTCATTACACACAGAAAAACGCCCGCCAAATTGCTTTAGCGGGCGTTGATTTTGCGCGGATCAGTGTTTTAGAATTTGACCCCGACTTCAAAACCCCAAATGCGGGGTTCGTTGACGAAGCCTGTCAAGTTGTTGAAATCAATGGCCCCAACCGCAGACGTATCGTTGGTGATGTTACGCGCGAAAGCCGCAACGTCGAATTTATCGGTCTTATATCCGACGCGCAGTCCGCCTTCGAGCATCTTTTTGTCTTGAAACTCAACCGATTCATAAAGGAAAAAGTTGATCCGTGACCGATATGCCCAATCGGTATAGGCATAGACTTCACCGTTGCCGACAGGGATGCCGTAACGTGCGGTCCAGTTGGCAATCAAACGCGGCGATTGTGGCAAACGGTTGCCGTCAATATTTACAATCGCAGCCGAGAAGGGAGCTGCCGCAACGACAATAGGATCAAGCAATGTGCATAGGGATACATTGGGGAATGTATCAACACGCACAGCACCACATGCAGCTGTTGTCAGTCCGGTATCGCGGATTTCAGTATGATTATAGCTGAGACCTGCGGTCAGGAGCAATTGCGGAACAGGCTTAAGCTCAAGGTCCATTTCAAGCCCATAGCCGCGGACATTATCGGCATTGATCAGGCGGTTGGCGTTAACCCCGCCACCAACAGCCGTCAGCTGGGCATTGTTCAGGTTGAACAAAAATCCATTGATATTGAAACGGCCACGACCATCGAGGAAAGTGGATTTTACACCCGCTTCCCAAGACAGACTGGTTTCTGACTTACCGACGGTTACACCCGATTCAAGGGGAGTGGCCGTCGCAGGCGGGAACAGGATGCGCCCCTGAATGCTCGGTGCACGGTATCCCTTGGCGACGCGGGCATAAAGATTGATATTATCAGTCGCGGCGTAGGTCGCACTGAGATCCCATGTCAGGTTATTGTCGGATACCGCACGGTTGACTGTGCCCAGCGGGTTTTGAAGGAAGCCCGGAAACTGCGTGTCGCGGGTGCGGTCAACGCGGTAGGTGCGTTTGTCGTCATTGTAACGCAGCCCGCCGGTCAGGCTGAATTGGTCGCTCACTTTATAAGTGGCCGATCCGAAAACGCCAAATGCCTTGCTGCTTTGGCGTTGATCCACCAAAATATTGACCCCGCCAACAGCGTTGTTTGGATCGCCCAGTGTCGAATAATTTTCGCTGACAATCCGGAGCTTCTCATTGAAGTAGAAGAAACCTGCCTGATAGCTCAGGGCATTGTCACCGTTGCTGGCGATCCGGAGTTCCTGCGTGAACTGCTTCAAACGCGGCACACTGTCGCGGGTTTCAGCGGTGAATGGAATGACGCCAGGGCCTGTCAAATTTGGTGGCAGGAATGAAGCGCCAAATCCGCCGTCGACATCGCCGACCGAGGTCGCATCGCCGCTCCACAAACTTGTCACAGAAATCCGCGACACTGCGCCAGCATCAAGTGTGATCCGTGCGGATGCATTTTGTGTATCGACATGCTGCTCGTTCTTGCCGTCGGTTGAAACACGGTAACGATCAAAATTGGCGTTCAGACCTTCTTGACCGCGCGTGAAGACATTGGCGCGAAAAACGCGCGCTGTGCCATCTAACTTGCGCACTTGACCTGTTAGCAAAACATCAAGATTGTCAGTAGCCTTGACCAGAACCTGAAGCCGGGCGGCAAATTCTTTATATCCTTCAAGCGCATTTTTGGTCGTACCAGCAGGCAAGACATTATCAACATAATCACTCTGGCGCTGATATAGACTCGACAGGCGAACGCTTACTTTATCGCCAAGAGGCCCGCCGACGGCACCCTGCGCGTTGACGCTATTGAAGCGGCCATAAGAGATGCGACCATAGCCACCCGCTTTATCGCTTGGCTTCACACTATCAAATTTAACGATACCAGCGGGCGTGTTGCGGCCAAACAAGGTGCCCTGTGGTCCGCGCAACACTTCCACACGTTCGAGATCAAAGACCGGAAAGCCCTTCAGGATTGGATTTTCAAGCACGACATCATCATAAACGAGGCTGACAGGTTGCGACGCGTTGAAATCGAAATCTGTGTTGCCAAGCCCGCGAATGTAAAAACGCGGGAATGTGCGTCCGAAAGAGGATTCAATGATCAAGCTTGGAATGCGTCCAGACAGCCCGCGCACATCGACGCCGCCAGCTTGGATAGCGTCAAGTTTTTCGCCGCCTACAGCTGTGATGGAAAGCGGCACATCTTGAAGATTTTCTTCGCGGCGCTGGGCCGTGACGACAATCTCACCAAGCGCATCGGTTTCTGCTGCTTCTTGCGCAAAGGCAGGTGCTGCAGCTGTGGAAAGCAATGAAAGAGCGAGCAAGCGGATCAATGGGGCCGTGCGCATCTGGAAAACTCCGGTTTATTGAATTTGGATCAAGCGTCCCTGATCCCAAGCGGTTGATGGGTCAAGCATATCTGGGCTTCTAATGCGCCGAATTATCTAACCTGTTGCGGAAATGTTACGGCGCGTTAGTCAGTAAATTATGCATAATTTTGAAATGATCGCTGCTGGATTTGGTCTTGCCAATATCATATTGATCGTCCGGCGGAGCATTTGGAACTACCCCTTCGCATTGGTTATGGTCACACTTTACGCGATCATTTTCTGGGATAAAAAGCTTTATAGCGACGCGGGTCTGCAAGTTTTCTTCTTTGCGCTCAACCTTTATGGATGGTGGTGCTGGGGGCGAAACAAGGCGGATACGGGGCAGATCAGCGTGCAACGGATGAAACCATTGTTTTTTGGGGCATGGATTGCGTTCACTCTGGTCGCAATCATGGCATGGGGACACGTCATGCATGAATTGACCGACGCGTCCTATCCGTGGTGGGATGCTTCTGTCGCAATGCTTAGTGTTTCTGGGCAAATATTGATGACCCGGCGATATATCGAAAATTGGTATTATTGGATTGTGGTCAACATTCTTTCTATCGGGCTTTACCACGCCAATGGCCTGTCGCTGACGATGATTTTGTACGGTGTGTTTTTGATGATGGCAATTTGGGGTCTAGTAACGTGGCGAAAAGCTGAAGCGCGGGCATGAAAACAATCTGTCTCCACGGACCTGAAAGCACTGGAAAATCGACGATGGCGACATTGCTATCGGCGCATTTTAACGCTGAGGTCGTCCCCGAATATGGCCGCGCTTATTGTGAAGAACACGGCACAGATATCGATATGCATGACCTAATCGTTATTGCCGAACGCAGTGTCGCAATGACACGTGCTGCCATGTCCCGCGCCAAAGGATGGCTGATCCTTGATACCGACCCCGTGATGACAGCTGT
>JBEBKH010000014.1:0-34455 GCA_040079575.1 Chakrabartia sp.
GCCTGTGCTGAACGCTGAATGTGTGCGTCAGCACAGGCAGCATTCCCGGCATCGCCGCGTCAATAAGGCTGACCTGAGAGTTAGGCTCAGCGCCAAAGGTTGTGTCGGCGCCAGAAAAAAGCTTCGATTTCGAGGTGATCTGGGCGTGGACCTCTAGGCCGATCACGACCTCCCATTCGCCAGTTGCGCCTTGGATACGGTATTCGCTCACCACCACTTCTCCGCCCTTGCCGTAAACCCGGCACGTTCCTCAATCGCCAACCCTGCGTTGAGCACGCCCTGTTCATCCAGCGCTTTGCCGATGATCTGGAGCCCCAAGGGGAGCCCCTGCCCGTCCAACCCTGCTGGAACCGACATGGCAGGCAGCCCAGCGAGTGAGCTTGGCACCGTGAAAACGTCGTTCAAATACATGGCGAGGGGATCATCGCTTTTCTCACCTAATGCAAACGCAGCTGACGGCGCGGTTGGTGTGAGAAGCAGATCACATTTCTCCCATGCACGGTCGAAATCTTGGGAGATGAGCGTCCGCACTTTCTGCGCCTGCGTATAATAGGCATCATAAAATCCGGCTGACAGAACATACGTGCCGATCAGGATGCGGCGTTTGACCTCTGGCCCAAAACCAGAAGCGCGGGTGGCCGCATACATATCTTGCAAGCCAGCGCCGTCGGGCAGGTCGCGCAAACCATAACGCACACCGTCGTACCGCGCGAGGTTTGATGACGCTTCTGCAGGCGCGATGATATAGTAAGCAGGCAATGCATATTTCGTATGGGGCAGCGAAACCTCAACGATTTCTGCGCCCGCATCCTTCATCCACGCAATGCCTTTTTCCCACAGCGCATCGATTTCGGCAGGCATATTATCGACACGGTATTCTTTGGGGATACCAATGCGTTTGCCGCGCAGATCGCCAGAGAGCGCAACCTCCCAATTGGGAACCGCCAGTTCAAGCGACGTTGAATCCTTGGGATCAAACCCCGCCATGGCTTCAAGCATGATGGCGCAGTCGCGGACATCGCGCGCCATTGGCCCCGCCTGATCGAGCGAGGAGGCGAATGCCACCACGCCCCAGCGCGAACAGCGGCCATAGGTCGGCTTGATGCCTGAAATACCAACAAAAGCCGCTGGCTGACGAATTGACCCGCCTGTGTCGGTGCCGGTCGCCGCAGGGCAAAGGCGCGCGGCGATGGCCGACGCAGATCCGCCTGATGAACCACCGGGCGCAAGCGCCGCATTACCGCCGTCGCTGCGACGCCACGGTGAAATCACATTGCCGAAATAGCTCGTCTCATTCGACGACCCCATTGCGAACTGATCCATGTTGAGCTTGCCGAGCATACCTGCGCCCGCCGCCCACAATTTGGCGGACACCGTCGATTCATATTGCGGCGTAAAGCCTTCAAGAATGTGGCTGCCCGCCGTCGTTTGAACGCCCTGCGTGCAGAATAGATCCTTCATGCCAATGGGAACGCCTGATAAAGGCTTCAAATTACCTTCGCTGCGGTCGCGGTCGGCGGTTTCGGCAGCAGCTACAGCATGATCAGGTGTTTCAACGATGAACGCATTGAGCACCTTTGCCGCGTCAACATTGGCGTTGAACGCATCAGCCACTTCGCGCGCAGAAAAATCTCCGCTGCGAAAACCATCACGGATTCCGGCAACGGTCAAATTGGTCAGATCCGTCATTATTCGATCACCTTTGGGACGCCGAAAAACCCGTGCTCGGGAGCTGGCGCATTGGCAAGGACACGGTCGCGGATATTGCCCCCAGTCAGCGGATCCGCATTCACCACATCATCGCGCAGGCGCAAGACGTTGGGGATCACAGCGGTCATCGGTTGGACGGCGGACGTGTCCACCTCACCCAGCTGTTCGATCCAGCCGATGATGTTGTTGAGTTCAGGGACCATCGCCTCCACCTCCGCATCGCTGGTGGCGATACGGGCGAGGGAAGCGATTTTGCGGACGGTTGCGCTATCGACAGACATAAGCGCGCCGCTAGCACTGCCCCCGCTGGCCTGCAAGGCTATCCGGCGTTAGGGCTGTCATATTATGACTCGTGCCCGCGTTCTTCTTCTCAATGCCGCCCTCGGCCCGCTCGACTACCGCGTGCCCCACGGGATGCACGTTGAACCCGGCAGCATCGTGCTGGTCCCGCTTGGACCCCGGCAATTGGCGGGGGTTGTGTGGGAGGAAGATCGCATGCCTTCTGCTGGTGAAGTCGGCGATAACCGTCTGCGCAATCTGGTGCGGGTGTTTGACGTGCCGCCGCTGGGTGCGCCGTTGCGGCGCTTGATCGAATGGACCGCAGATTATTATCTTTCGCCCCCTGCAGCGGTTCTCCGCATGGCTTTGTCCAGCGCTGCCGCGTTAGAGGGCGGACCGATGGTTGTGGAATATCGGTTAAGTGCTCCCTTGTCCGTTCACCCTGAGCCTGTCGAAGGGCTTTCTTCTCATCGCCCAGACAAGAATGAAACAAGAATAGGCTTCGACAAGCTCAGCCCTAACGGTTTTGAAAGAAAACTCACCCCTCAGCGCGTGCAAGCGATCGAACGCATAGGCGAACGCCAAGGCCTGATCCGTGAACTTGCGGTCATCGCCGACGTATCCGATGCGGTCATTCGCGGTTTGGTGAAAATTGGCGCGATTGAAGGGGTGGAAGTAAAACTCGACACCCCGTTCACACCGCCCGACCCTGATTTTTTCCAGCCTCTTCTCTCTGCTGAACAAAGTGCCGCCACAGACAGCTTGGTCGCATCGGTCAAGGCACGCGCCTTTGCGCCCGTTCTCCTCGACGGGGTGACAGGTTCTGGAAAAACTGAGGTCTATTTTGAAGCCATTGCAGAGGCATTGCGCGAAGGCCGCCAAACGCTTGTTCTGCTGCCTGAAATTGCTCTGACAGAGCCCTTTTTACGCCGATTTGAGGCACGTTTCGGCCACGCGCCGGTTGCGTGGCATTCGGACCTCCGCCAGTCTCAGCGCCGCCGCGCATGGCGGGCAATTGCCAGCGGAGAGGCATTGGTTACCGTCGGCGCGCGTTCTGCATTGTTCCTGCCCTACAGCAATCTTGGTCTGATCATCGTCGATGAAGCGCATGAAAATAGCTTCAAACAAGCAGAGGGCGTCCAATATCATGCGCGTGATGTCGCGGTGATGCGCGCGCGGTTTGAAAGCGTGCCCGTCATCCTTGCGACCGCGACCCCGGCAAGTGAAACCCGCCAGCAAGTTGAAAAGGGGCATTATGCCGAACTCAAGCTTCCGGGGCGTTACGGCGCGGCACAAATGCCTGATATTGCGGCGATTGACCTGACCAAAGACCCGCCGGAGCGCGGTCGCTGGATCGCTCCCACACTGGTGCACGCAATGCAGGAGGTGCTGGAAAAGGGCGAACAGTCGCTTTTGTTCCTCAACCGGCGCGGCTTTGCG
This sequence comes from Chakrabartia sp., assembly GCA_040079575.1. Lineage (GTDB taxonomy): Bacteria > Pseudomonadota > Alphaproteobacteria > Sphingomonadales > Sphingomonadaceae > Aquisediminimonas. The sequence continues at coordinate 3,430 of JBEBKH010000014.1, forward strand.
CCGCTCACACTGTGCCGTCACTGCGGACACCGGTTTCAATGTCCCAATTGCACTGCGTGGATGGTAGAACACCGATTAACCCAGCGGTTACAATGCCATCACTGCGGCCATCAAATGCCCCCGCCCCGCGCGTGTCCTGAATGCCATGAGGAGGACGCTCTTGTTGCCTGTGGCCCTGGTGTTGAGCGGATTGCCGATGAAGTCGCGCTGCTTTTCCCCGATGCGCGCCGCGCGGTGGTGACATCCGACACGCTCTGGTCCCCTGCCAAAGCCGCCGAATTTGTGGGGAAGATGGAAGCGGGAGACATTGACATCGTCATCGGCACGCAATTGGTGACCAAAGGGTACCACTTTCCAAACCTCACACTTGTTGGGGTGATCGACGCAGATCTGGGATTGCAGGGGGGAGATTTGCGCGCCGCCGAACGCAGTTTCCAGCAAATCGCACAAGTCGCCGGACGCGCAGGCCGCGGGACAAAGCCCGGCCGGGTGTTTGTGCAAACCCATGAACCCGATGCGCCCGTCATCCGCGCGCTTATCAGCGGGGACGCCGAAAGTTTTTATGCCGCCGAAACCGAAGCACGCAAAGACGCAGGAGCACCGCCCTTTGGCCGTTTTGCAGCAATCATCATTTCGTCAGAAAACTTAAAAGAAGCACAAGATACAGCTGCACTGATCGGCAAAACCGCGCCGCGTGTTGACGGCATGGCAACCTACGGCCCTGCCCCCGCCCCGCTTGCTATGCTGCGTGGCCGCCACCGCATGCGATTGTTGGTGCACGCCAGACGGGCCCTTGATGTGCAAGACGTCATCCGCGACTGGCTTGGTGCGCTCACATGGCCGCGCAGCGTGCGGGTAAGTGTTGACGTCGACCCCTATAGTTTTGTGTGACCTTCAAGCGCCAACAGCGTCGTCTTCCGATCCAACCCGTAAGCATAGCCACCAAGCGAACCGTCGGTGCGGATCACCCTATGACAGGGGATGAGGACGGCGACATTATTGGCCCCGTTGGCCGATCCCGCCGCGCGCACAGCCTTGGGTTTACCCACGGCCATCGCAATTTGGGCATAGGTGCGGGTTTCGCCGGCTGGTATGCGGGTGAGTTCCTGCCACACAGCTTGTTGAAAGGCAGTGCCTTGGATGTCGAGTGGCAGTGTCGGCATATGTGCTGGATGATTAACCGCGCTAATTGCGCCGCGCACCAAGTCATCAAGCACCGCGCCGCCTTCTTCAATAGACGCATGGGGGAAGCGATGATGAAGCTCTCCCTCATCCTCATCAAATGACAATCGGCAAATGCCCTTATCCGTTGCAGCAAGCAGCATTTTACCAAGCACAGTATCCGCAATCGCCCAGCGAATCGTGACACCAGCACCGCCATTTTTCCATGCCGAAGGCGTCATCCCCAAACGCCCTTTTGTTTCGGCATAAAAGCGGCTGGGGCCTGAATAGCCGGCTTCATAGATCGCATCAGTTATTGAACCTCCACTATTCAAAGCTGCTTCCGCCCGCTTGGCGCGCAGCCCCCGTGCATAAGCAGCAGGTGTGACACCCGTGTCACGTTTGAACAGCCGGTGGAAATGGTGCGGTGCATAATCCACAGCCTCAGCGAGCTGTTCAAGCGAGGGCGTTTCCTCCGCACTTTCGATCAAGATTAATGCTTTCGCCACAGCTTCTCGGTCGCGCCCAATTTCATCAGGACGACAGCGCAAACAGGCACGATATCCGGCTGCACGTGCACCAGCGGTGGTAGAGAAAAACTCCACATTATCACGCAATGGTCGCCGTGCCGGGCAACTGGGTTTGCAATAGATGCGTGTGGTTTTCACTGCTCCTACAAACTGCCCATCAACCGCGCGGTCCCTCCGATCAAAGGCAGCAAAGGCAAAGTCTTCATCAATCATCATCCGTGCCTTTCCACCCGCGCAGCAAAGCAACCATGTGCGGCATTATGGGCGTGGATATAGTCAATGTCGACGCTATCGAACAGTTCACGGATTTTCGCATCGGCCTGCCCCGGTAGCGCAAGGGCCGCGTTGCGGAGCATTCCTTCAGAATCGAACGCTCGCAAGCCCAGTGGACGCCCTTCAAACACCGGGGGCACAGCATCAATATAATCGGCTGCAACGTCCGCGCGCTCACGCACATAAATTGCATAACTGGACCGAAACGGCGTCGCGACATCATGGCTGATGTGATTGAGCAAGATCAGGCTTTCACCCGGCTCCGCATCTTCAAGTGTAATCCGACAAGGAAAGCCCGGCTTATGCGCCGCCGTCACGCGAACAGCATGATGCGTCGCCAATGTGGCATCATCAGCACCAATAAGTGCGGTAAAGTTTTGCGGCGCGAGGCCAGTGATCCGGTAGGTCATATCATGCTCCATATGTTGGTGATGGAGCAGTGATAGTTGATCACAAAAGTCGAAGCGTCCCGCATCTTGCTTTCAAACATTTGGCACTTTGGGAAATGATTTTATGCGCTGATTGCAGGCCGGACAGCGATAGGGCGGTTGGCGATTTTCTCAAGGATAAGGCTGACAGGACAAATCCTACATTGCAAGAGAAAGGGAGGTTCTAAAAAAATTAGACATACTGACAGATGACACGCACTTGACCTTTGCCAAAGAGACGAGCGCTCAAAAGGTCAATCCACGCGGGCTCTTGGAAAATGCTGCACGGCAGTTGTAATCTCGACCCATGGGTGTTTCCTGTCTTCCCAAACCGAGCGGATCGGTTTCATAGAATGCTCATCATCAAACAGGCCTATCGGGATACCTGTGACATCTGGATTCTTTGTACCTCGCATAAAAACGGTAGTACCGCACACCTCACAGAAAAACTGGTCAAAAGTCCCACCAGTATCGGTGGGGCGCGTGAACTGCTTGGATCGACCGTCGATTGTGACCTGTTCGTGAGGATAATAAGCTGCTTCCCCAAAGGGAGAACCTGATCGCTTTTGGCAATCAGTGCAATGACAGGCCACAACAGCTATAGTTGGGCCGGGCACGACCACGTGAAGTTGTCCACATTGGCAAGAGGCTTTCATTTTGTAAGACTATCAAAATAACACACTATCAGCAATCCTGATTGTCCTGATTGAAGTCTGTTTTTGAGATGGCCGAGAGACACCGTTTGACTACAAAGTCGTCGACACCTGCTGCTGCCATAAGCTTACCATTAAAACTGACCCACTGCAGAAATTGACAAAACCTATTAAACGACCTATTAAAAGGTCATGTTACATGAAATTCTTGCTGACTCTGGCGTTAGCATATCCGATTTGAAGAAAAATCCTTCTGCCGTCATTGAAGCGGCGGGTGGTTTTCCTGTGGCCGTTCTCAACCGCAACATCCCTGCCGCCTATCTCGTTCCTGCTAAGGCTTGGGAAGCGCTGATGGACCGGCTGGAAGATATTGAATTGGCAGAGATTGTGCGTTCACGGGCCAATGAAGTCGGCATTAGGGTTAACATTGACGACCTTTGATCTTGAATTTCTTCCCAGCGCACAGAAGGAATGGGACAAGCTCGGATCAAATATCCGGACACAATTTGTGAAAAAACTCCGTGAGAGACTGTCCAGCCCTCGCCTTTCATCTGCGCAACTCCGCGATATGCCGGACTGTTATAAAATCAAACTCCGCTCTGCGGGCTATCGGCTGGTTTATAAGGTTTTCGACGACAGGGTTGTTGTTACGGTGATTGCCGTTGGGAAACGCGAACGGAATATGGTCTATAAGATCGCGGCGGGCCGCGTTTAGAACATTCCCCCACACGCCTTAAACAACCCCAGTGTCCGTTCCCGCGCCATATCCGCGCTCGGTTGATGATAATCCTTGCGTCGGTCCGAATTAAACCCGTGGTTCGCGTCATAGACAAATATCTGGGCAGTTGGATGGTCCTTTGCGATTAGCGCCTCAACGCCTTCCATTGGGATGCCGGTGTCATAGCGGCCGAAATGGGCGATGGTCGCGCATTTGGGGGCTTGGTCAGCGAAGGTCGTTGGCACGAGACTGCCATAATATGCGGACGCCCCGGCGAGATCATCGCTTTGTCCTGCAAGCGCCCAGGCGATGGAGCCGCCGTAACAAAAACCCGTAATAAAAACCGGCCCTTTGTCTTTGAGCGCGTCAATGCAGGTCTGCCCGTCAGCGAGGCTAAGGGCAAATGGATGCAGGTCTCGCGCCAATTGCACCGCGCGTTCAAAATCTGGGCCGGTATATTCTGCTTCAAATCCGGGATGTTCGCGGTCAAAGAGCGCGGGGCTGAACACTTCATAACCATCGGCCGCATATTCGTCGCAAAGTTCACGGATATGATCGGTGACACCAAAAATTTCCTGCACCAAAACCAAACCGCCCTTTCGCGCACCCTCTGCCTCTGCATGATAGACAGAAATCTCTGCGCCGTCGGACATTTTCAGGCGAATCATCTGGCCCATTTCACGCTCCTCTTTGTTGTCGCCATTTTGCGTCTTCGCGTGAAAAAAGAAAGAGCGGCCCTGTGAGATGTCGCAAAGTGGCAAAGATAAGGCTATCCCATCTTGCACCGCAGCAAATCGGGTGCTAGGCGCGCCGCGACTTGGACGGGGATTTTTATAAAAATCTCCATCAGATCCGGGGCCACATTCAACGTCTCAAAAGGACATATCACGCGTGGAGAATTCCGGCGGCATTCAGGCGAGTTTAGCGGGGCGTTATGCCACTGCTTTGTTCAGCCTTGCCCTTGAAAAGAAAAGCATCGACGACGTGGGCGCAAGCCTTTCGTCGCTTGGTAAAGCCCTGAGCGAATCAGATGCGTTGCAAGCGCTGACCACCAACCCTTTGGTGTCGCGCAGTGACGCGACAAAAAGTGTTGCGGCTGTTGCCAAAGCAATGATGCTGGATGCGATCACGACGAAATTTCTGGGTGTACTCGCGCAGAACCGGCGTCTTGGTCAGTTGGGCCCTGTGATAGCATCTTTTAATGCGCTCGCGTCTAACCATCGCGGCGAGGCAAGTGCTCAGGTCATCAGCGCTCATAAACTTGATACCGCGCAGGTCACCGCACTCAAGAAACAACTCAAAACAAAGGTCGGCCGCGATGTTGCGGTTGAACTCAACACAGACCCCTCAATTCTTGGCGGCTTGATCGTCAAAATTGGTTCCCAGATGATCGATTCGTCGATCCGCACCCGTTTGAACACCCTCGCGAATGCGATGAAAGGCTAAACATGGACATCCGCGCCGCTGAAATTTCCAAGGTCATCAAGGACCAAATCGCCAGCTTTGGCACCCAAGCTCAAGTCTCCGAAGTGGGGCAAGTGCTCTCTGTCGGTGACGGGATCGCCCGCATCCACGGTCTGGACAATGTTCAGGCCGGTGAAATGGTCGAATTCTCAAACGGCATTCAGGGCATGGCGCTCAACCTCGAAGCCGACAATGTCGGCGTCGTGATTTTCGGGTCTGATGCCCAGATCAAAGAAGGCGATGTCGTTAAACGGACCGGCACGATTGTGGACGTTCCGATTGGCAAAGGCTTGCTTGGACGCGTCGTCGACGGCCTTGGCAACCCCATCGATGGTAAGGGTCCAATCATCAGCGATGAACGCAGCCGCGTTGAACGCAAAGCGCCTGGCATCATCCCGCGCCAATCGGTAAATGAACCGGTTCAAACCGGTCTGAAGGCGCTTGATGCTTTGGTTCCTGTTGGCCGCGGTCAGCGCGAACTCATCATCGGGGATCGCCAGACCGGCAAAACTGCCGTCGCAATTGATACGTTCATCAACCAACGCGAAGCGAATAAGAGCAAGAACGAAGCCGATAAGCTTTATTGCATCTATGTCGCCATCGGTCAGAAACGTTCAACGGTTGCACAGATTGTGCGTCAGCTCGAAGAAAACGGCGCGATGGAATATACCATCGTTGTTGCGGCCACCGCCTCTGAACCTGCCCCGCTTCAGTTCCTTGCGCCTTACACAGGGTGCGCGATGGGCGAATATTTCCGCGACAATGGCATGCACGCTTTGATCGTTTATGATGATCTGTCGAAACAAGCTGTGGCCTATCGTCAAATGTCACTGCTGCTGCGTCGTCCTCCTGGCCGCGAAGCTTATCCCGGAGACGTTTTCTATCTGCACAGCCGCTTGCTCGAACGCGCAGCAAAATTGAACAAGGATAACGGATCAGGATCGCTGACCGCACTCCCGATCATTGAAACACAGGCAGGTGACGTTTCGGCCTATATTCCGACAAACGTGATTTCGATCACTGACGGTCAGATTTTCCTTGAAACCGATTTGTTCTTCCAGGGCATCCGCCCCGCGATCAACGTCGGTCTGTCAGTGAGCCGCGTCGGTTCCGCTGCACAAACCAAGGCGATGAAGAAAGTGTCAGGTTCGATCAAACTTGAACTCGCGCAGTACCGCGAAATGGCGGCGTTTGCACAGTTTGGGTCTGATCTTGATGCGTCAACACAGAAGCTGCTCAACCGCGGTGCGCGTTTGACCGAATTGCTCAAGCAAAAGCAATATGCGCCAATGCCGTTTGAAGAACAGACCGCATCGATCTTTGCCGGCACCAATGGTTACCTTGACACTATCCCAGTGGTGGATGTGACACGGTATGAAGAAGCCATGATTGCAGACCTTCGCGCCAACCATGCGGGCGTTCTCAAGACGATCCGCGACACCAAAGACCTTGGCGACGATGCCAAGAAAGCGCTGGTTGCCGCACTTGATATGTTCTCGAAGACGTTCGCTTGATCGGATAGAATATGGCCAGTCTTAAGGCTCTTAAAATCCGCATCGGTTCGGTGAAATCGACGCAGAAGATTACCAAGGCGATGAAAATGGTCGCCGCTGCAAAACTGCGCCGTGCGCAGGAAGCAGCCGAAGCCGGTCGTCCCTATGCCCAGCGTATGGAAGCGGTGATGGCCAGTTTGGCGTCGAAAGTGACGATCAGCGCGCAATCACCAAAACTGATCGCTGGCACGGGCAAAGATGAAGTCCATTTGTTCGTGGTTGCGACCTCAGACAAGGGGCTCGCTGGGGCATTCAACACCAACATTGTGCGCCTTGCCCGTAAATCCGCGCTTGAAATGCAAGCGGCAGGCAAGACGGTAAAGTTCTACATCATCGGTCGCAAAGGTCGCGATCAGTTGAGCCGAACTTTCCGCAATGATGTTATCCATTCAATCGAACCCGGCGATCTGGGTAAATTGAAATTTGCCGATGCACAGGCCGTGGCAAAGGATTTGATTGAACGCTATGAAGCGGGCGGCTTTGATGTCGCGCATCTCTTCTATTCAAAATTTGTGAGCGTGTTGACGCAGGAACCAACGCAGGCACAGCTTATCCCTGTCCCCGCCCCTGCAGCAATGGCGTCAACCGGCGTGTCCGCATCGGTCGCATATGAACCCGATGAAGATGAGATTTTGGCCGAATTGCTGCCGCGTAACATTGCCGTGCAACTCCTCCGTGCGCAGCTTGAAAATGCTGCGTCGGAACAGGGGTCCAAAATGACGGCAATGGACAACGCCACACGCAATGCCGGTGACATGATCAACAAACTGACGATCCTTTATAACCGGACCCGTCAGGCCGCGATCACCACCGAACTCATCGAAATTATTTCAGGCGCGGAAGCGCTGTAATGAATTGGCTGGTTTTTGCTCTTTGCGGGTGCGTTACGGTGACACCGTTTATGCCCAATTGGCAGGAAACCACCAAAATGCTGAGTGCATATTGTGGCGGCCAAGAAGTCCGCGTCAAAAGATTAATGTGTTATGAGGGTGAAGAAGCCAAATGCACGTTTAAGGTCAAACTAAAAGGAACATCTTGGATGAAGGATAATGCAATTTTTGCGGCAAATCCTCAACCTGGTAGTTCCGGTATAGCGTTAGGTGCTGATGAATGGAAACTCATCAGCAAACCAAATTTCTGCCAGCAAACTGATTTAAGTCAAAGGAACTAAGACATGGCAACCGCCCCGAAGAAAACTGCAGCCGCTAAGGCTCCTGCAAAGGCCGCTGCAAAGCCAGCCGCAACAAAGGCTGCCGCTCCCAAGGCCGCACCCGTGAAAAAGGCCGCTGGGCCTGCTGCAACGATGGACCTGTCCGCAGCCACTGGCCGCGTCTCTCAGGTGATTGGCGCCGTCGTCGACGTCACCTTTGAAGGGACGCTTCCCGCCATTTTGTCCGCGCTTGAAACCGAGAATAACGGCCAGCGCCTTGTTCTTGAAGTTGCGCAGCATCTGGGGGAATCCACCGTCCGCACCATCGCAATGGATGCAACAGAAGGTCTGACCCGTGGCGCCCGCGTTCGCGACACTGGTTCGCAAATCCGCGTTCCCGTTGGACCGATGACGCTGGGACGTATTTTGAACGTGATTGGCGAACCCATTGACGAACAAGGCCCTGTCAATGCGGAAATGACGTCCCCCATCCACGCAGAAGCGCCATTGTTCGTGGATCAATCCACCGAAACCAGCATTCTCGTCACCGGCATCAAAGTCATCGATCTGCTCGCTCCTTACGCAAAGGGCGGCAAGATCGGTCTGTTCGGCGGCGCAGGCGTTGGCAAGACGGTTCTTATTCAGGAACTGATCAACAACATTGCCAAGGGCCACGGCGGCACATCCGTGTTCGCGGGCGTTGGCGAACGCACCCGTGAAGGTAACGATCTCTATCACGAATTCTTGGACGCTGGCGTTATCGCCAAGGACAAGGACGGCAACCCAACCCCTGAGGGATCTAAGGTTGCGCTCGTGTTCGGCCAGATGAACGAGCCTCCGGGCGCACGCGCACGGGTTGCCCTTTCGGGTCTGACCATCGCTGAATATTTCCGCGATGTCGAAGGACAGGACGTTTTGTTCTTCGTCGATAATATTTTCCGCTTCACGCAGGCTGGTTCGGAAGTATCCGCACTTCTTGGCCGTATTCCGTCGGCTGTGGGTTACCAACCTACCCTGTCAACCGACATGGGTCAGCTGCAAGAACGCATCACATCGACCAACAAGGGGTCGATTACATCGGTTCAGGCAATTTACGTCCCTGCCGACGATTTGACCGATCCAGCGCCAGCAACGTCATTCGCCCATTTGGATGCGACGACCGTTCTCAACCGCGCGATTTCAGAACTTGGTATCTATCCAGCGGTTGATCCACTCGATTCAACCAGCCGCGTTCTGACGCCAGCCGTCGTGGGTCAGGAACATTATGATACCGCCCGCCGCGTTCAAGAAACGCTGCAAAAGTATAAGTCGCTTCAGGACATCATCGCCATTCTCGGCATGGATGAGCTTTCCGAAGATGATAAGCTGACCGTGAGCCGTGCGCGTAAAATTCAGCGTTTCCTCAGCCAGCCGTTCCACGTTGCTGAAGTTTTCACCGGCATCAGCGGCAAGTTCGTTCAGGTTGAAGATACCGTTAAATCGTTCAAGGCCGTCGTTGAAGGCGAATATGATCACTTCCCAGAAAGCGCTTTCTATATGGTTGGCGGCATTGAAGATGTGATTGCAAAGGCTGCAAAATTGGCTGCTGAAGCGGCATAAGCCATTTCCCCTCTCTCCCGGTCAGGAGAGAGGGTTTTAAGGAACTCAAACATGCCCTTTCACTTTGAACTCGTCACACCTGAACGCCTTGTCCGATCAGAAGACGTGTATATGGTCACGGTTCCAGGCTCCGAGGGCGATTTCGGTGTGCTTGAAGGGCATAGCCCAATCATGACGACCCTGCGCGATAATGCAGAACTCCGTATCTATGCCCGTGACGGCGCAGCGCCTGAAACGCTAACCATCTCAGGTGGTTTTGCAGAGGTGAGCGATAAAGGCCTAACAATCTTGGCTGAAAGCGCGCTCTAAGGCCGAATTCCCTATAATGTGTGACTGACGATACCATTCATTTTTTACCGACGCTTCGCCATAAATATAAACCGCCTGCAACAATGAGGGCAGCGCCAGCAATCGTTGAAAAGTCTGGTACATCCCCGAATGCAAACCAACCAATTGTAACCGCCACCAACAGCTGGATATAGGTCATTGGTGCGACAACCGCTGCGTTGGTGCGCACGGTCGCCATGTAAATCAGCATGTGGCTAAATGTCGCTGTCATTGCGACAATCGCGCACTTTACAACAACCGACCAGTCAGGAAGGGGGATGTGATACTGCGGCACGCCGCTATAATGTCCAACAATCGCTGCGGTGATTAAGACAGGCGCTGCCAAGATAGCGATCAAGAGCTGCATTTCCAAAATCGGCGCAACGCCTGCAGCCTTACGATTAAAAATCATCAGGCACGACATCCCAAGCGCTGCACCCAAGGGCAACAACGCAGGCAACCCAAGCACTGCAATTTGTGGTCTTAACACCAACAGAACACCAGCAAAGGCAAAAATGATTGCAACCCAAACCGCGCGCGGCGCGCGTTCCTTCAGGAATATCGCTGACAAAAGCGCCGTAAAAATCGGGGCTGTAAATTGAATGGCCGTCGCTTCTGCAAGTGGCATGACATAAATTGCCAGAAAAAAGCATAATGTTGCCAGAGAAACGGACAAAGCTCTCCCGATATGGAGCCACGGCTTTGGAAAAATCAATCCGTCGCGGCCACGGACTATGAGCACTGTGACCAACAGACCAAGCGCACCAAATACGTAGCGCAGGGCAGAAACGGCTGGCGCAGGGAACGCACCGTTCATGGTTTTGATAATTGAATCGCCAATCGAGAGCAGGGAAAAACCGCATACAGCATAAATGAGCGAAATCCCGCTTTCACTGCCCTGCCCTAATTGCTTGAAAAACCGACGAACCACCGAAACTACCTTTCTGGCAGAACGGATTTTGTCTGCGATTAGGATATTGTAAAAGTTTACGCGCTATTCACCCAGATCAACGATACGCGATTAACCGCATATTCGAAATGATTTGGGTGAACAATGAGCGCATTTGGTAAGCGTAATGGAGCAAATGGTATGGGGGCAAATCGCCCTGCATTCGGTGTTGCTCGCCCTATGCAAGGGTCTGGCCCTGCCAATCCAACGCCGCCCGCCGCAAGAAATGTTGGCGGTGGTGCACAATTCCCCCCTATCGATTCGATACCGCTTCCCGGTGCGCCTACTGGCCATGAACCGCCTATGGATGCAATGGCGCGCCTTACGCAACGTGAAACTGCGCTGGATGAACCACAGCAAAAGGTTGAGGGCTTTGAAGCCTCTGTCCACCGCATCAAAGAACAGGTTTTGCCGCGCCTTTTGCAGCGTGTTGATCCTGAAGCAGCGGCGTCCCTCTCCAAGGACGAACTCGCCGAAGAATTTCGACCGATCATTGGTGAAGTGCTCGCCGAACTGAAATTAACGCTCAATCGACGTGAACAATTTGCACTTGAAAAAGTGCTGGTTGATGAGCTTTTGGGCCTTGGTCCGCTCGAAGAATTGCTCAACGATCCTGACATTACCGATATTATGGTCAATGGCCCTGAACAGACGTATATCGAGAAAAAGGGCAAGCTGATGATCGCGCCGATTCAATTCCGCGATGAAGCCCATCTGTTCCAAATTGCCCAGCGTATTGTGAACCAGGTTGGTCGCCGCGTTGACCAGACAACCCCCCTCGCCGATGCGCGGTTGAAGGATGGGTCTCGCGTCAACGTCATCGTGCCGCCTTTGTCGCTGCGCGGAACCGCAATCTCAATTCGTAAATTCTCTGAAAAACCAATCACGCTCGACATGCTCAAAAACTTTGGCGCGATGAGCGATAAAATGTGCACTGCACTGAAGGTCGCAGGCGCAAGCCGTTTCAATATCGTGATTTCAGGCGGTACGGGTTCTGGTAAAACAACCATGCTCAACGCATTGTCCAAGATGATTGATCCCGGCGAACGCGTGCTGACGATTGAAGATGCCGCCGAACTCCGCCTGCAACAACCGCATTGGTTGCCGCTTGAAACACGCCCGCCCAATTTGGAAGGCCAAGGCGCGATCACCATTGGGGATCTGGTCAAAAACGCCCTGCGTATGCGGCCTGACCGAATTATTCTGGGCGAAATTCGTGGCTCTGAATGTTTCGATCTGCTGGCGGCAATGAACACGGGCCATGATGGTTCAATGTGCACCCTTCACGCCAACAGCCCGCGCGAATGCCTTGGCCGTATGGAAAACATGATTTTGATGGGCGACATTAAAATCCCCAAGGAAGCCATCAGCCGCCAGATCGCCGATTCCGTGGACATGATCATTCAGGTCAAACGGCTTCGTGACGGTTCGCGCCGTGTGACCAACATCACCGAAGTCATTGGTATGGAAGGTCCCGTTATCGTCACACAGGAATTGTTCAAATTTGAATATCTTGAAGAAAGCGCGGACGGCAAGATTATCGGCGAATATCGGGGTCAAGGGCTGCGTCCGTACACCTTGGACAAGGCACGTCAATATGGCTTTGACCAGCCCTATCTAGAAGCATGCATGTCAGACATTAAATCTTAAGAGCATAGGCGGCGCAGACCGCCGATGACAGCATCGCCAAAATCATAATCAAGGGCCAAGGCATAAAGCCGACTTTGTCTAAATCCGCGCGCTTGTTGCGGCGGCGTTCGGCAAATGATGCAATGCCCGCGATGATGAGCGCGCCAATGCAGACGCCCCATAATGTGTCACTGTTCAAAAAACGATCAGCCAAGCTTATCGAGTTTGGATTGCAATTCGGCCATTTGCGCCTTTAACGCTGCAATTTCGACATCATTGCCAGAACCGCCGCTTGCGGCATCCTTTTTAGCACCGGGTTTTAGGATGCTGGTCGCGACATCAAACATGGCCATATTGCGCTTGTGCAAATCTTCAAACGGGCCGCCTGAAAATGCGCCTTCAAGTGCCGTGCGAAACTGCACCTGATTGCGGCGAAACGCTTCCATTGATGCTTCAAGATATTGCGGCACCATCGCCTGCATGGAATCGCCGTACATCGAAATCAGTTGGCGCAAAAAACCAGATGGCAACATTGTTGTGCCCCGGCTTTCTTCTTCCATGATAATCTGGGTGAGAACGGTATGCGTAATATCATCGTTCGATTTCGCATCAAGCACCTGAAATTCGCGACCTTTGCGCGTCATTTCAGCCAAATTATCAAGCGTGATATAACTCGACGTTTCTGTATTATACAGCCGCCGGTTGGCATATTTTTTGATGATAACGGGTGAACCATCGTTCACAGCGGGTTTGGCCATTGTTGGTGCTTTCAATATGAAGCGCACTCTATAGCATCAAAATATGCCGCACCGCAACATAAGGTGACATGCGTGATGTGTCGCGAAACCGCAATAATGTTGCACATATATCACAACCCGCCGTTTTTTAACCGCAGATGAACGGCGGAGCATGATTTTCCTTGCTCAACCACGTCCTTCCAGCAATTTATGTGACATCTGCGTGACGATTCTGTCCGCAATCTTGTTGGGGATGACAAGTAATGAAATCTTTCCGTTTCCTGGCGGCCACCGCGCTTGCCACTACTTTTGTTATATCTGCTGCGCCTGCTTGGGCGCAGACTGCACCTGCTGCTGATGAAGCAACAATTGAAAAGCCTGATGAAGCAGGCGATATTGTTGTTGTCGGCTCACGCATTCGTCGTGACGTATTTTCAGGTGCTTCACCTGTTGAAGTGATCACACGCGATGAAACCACCCTTGCTGGTTTCGCATCAACAACCGCTGTGCTGCAAAGTTCGCAAGTGACCGGTGGTACCGCCCAGATCAACAACAGCTTTGGTGGCTTTGTGACAGACGGTGGCCCAGGTGCGAACACCATTTCGCTGCGCGGTCTTGGCGCAACTCGGACATTGGTTCTCTTGAACGGTCGTCGCCTTGCTCCTGCAGGGACGCGCGGTTCGGTTGGTTCGGCAGATTTGAACGTTCTGCCAAGCTCCATTGTTGATCGCATCGAAGTTTTGAAAGACGGCGCCTCCTCCGTTTATGGTTCCGACGCTATTGCGGGTGTTATCAATGTCATTTCAAAGAAAAATATCAGAGGCCTTACTGTTGAAGGACAGTATAATGCGACAAACGATGGCGGTGGCAACGCAGCAAGCTTTTCCACTGTGTGGGGCTTCACAGGAAATCGTTTTAACATTTCAGGTTCAATTGAAATTCAAAAGCGTGACAATTTGACATTGGGTGATCGTGATTGGACACAATGCCAAACTGACTACCGTATTCTTCGTCCCGGCAATAATTTGCCTGGTTCAGGTGATTTTATCGACCCCGTAACGGGTAAGTCAAAATGCTACACGATCACAGCCACTGGTTCCAACGGTGTTACAATTAACACGATTGGGACTGGAGCAATCGCAGGTGTTGCAGGCCCAGGAACAACCGGAACGGTATTCAATCGCTGGCGTCCAAACTCTTCGGTTGCAACTGGCCTTGTTGGCTTCGAAGGCGTTAGCGTAAACAGCCGGGATACTTTTGATCCTGATCGCCTAAAAGCATCGCTTATTTCCCCAGGCAAAAACTATACTGCTTTCCTGCAAGGTGGCTATGACACCGGTGGTCTCGGCAATGCAGAGCTTTATTTTGAAATGCTGGGCAGCCATCGTTCATCAAGCCAAGCAAGCTATCGTCAGCTTAGCCTTGATTACGCCTTTGGCAGCATCTTGTTGCCCGTTTCACTTCGCACCTCACTCATCACCCCTGCAGCGCCAACGCCGATCACAAATGGCGCGAATTTGGGTGTACGCGCGTTTATCGGCTCTGGTAACACAACAACTTCGCAATCGGTCGATTTCTGGAAAGTTACGACCGGTCTCAAAGGTGATTTTGTTCTTCCGGGTTGGAAGTATGATTTTTATGTCGCTGGTAACTGGTCGAAAGGTGATTACACATTCAACTCGTTTAAAACTGACCGCCTTGCACAAAGCTTAAACGTTGCGGCTGCGGGCACAGGTTTTGTGTGCGTCAATCCTGCAAATGGTTGCATAGCAGCACCTGCTCTGTCTAGCGCAGTCATTGGTGGTGTTTTGCCGCAAAACTGGCTTGACTTCGTTTCGGGTGATGTGACCGGCACAACCAAATATAACGAAAAGGTTGCAAACCTTACCATCGACGGATCACTTTTCAAATTGCCTTACGGTGATGTGAAGGGTGCCTTTGGTGCTGAACTCCGCAAAGCTTCGATTGACGATACGCCGCCACTCGATAGCCAAACGGGCAATCTCTATAACCTCTCCTCGGCGACCCCAACACGCGGTTCGGACACTGTCTGGGAAGTTTTCGGAGAAGTTGAAGTTCCACTGCTGCGTGACGTATCCTTTGCCAAGGAACTGACGCTCAACGTGTCGGCACGCTATACGGATTATAAATCCTATGGCGGTGACTATACCTACAAATTTGGTGGTATTTATGCCCCAACTGGTTGGTTGTCATTCCGTGGTACATATGGAACATCTTACCGTGCCCCTGCTCTGTTTGAACAGTTCCTCGGCGGAACATCTGGCTTCCTGAGCGCGACCAGAGATCCATGCGATGATGATAATATTAACCAGAGCGTTGCTCGTGCAACCAATTGTGCGACTGAAGTACCTGTCGGCTTCAATTCAACCAGCGGAATTACTGTCATCACCTCTGGTGGTTCTGCGGCTGGTCTGAAAGCTGAGACGTCAACTAACTGGACTGTTGGGACGATTATTGAACCGAAATTCTCTGATAGTTTCGGCGATTTGTCGGTCGCAGTGGATTATTACAACATTGTCGTGAAAAATGGTGTGTCACGTGCTGGGGCGGCAAATATCTTGTCACTTTGTTATGATGATGCACAGTTCCGCGCAGGCGGCAGCTTCTGCCGTTTGATCAATGCACGTACACCTGGTTCACTGGCCCTAACCGTCAACGACAGCTATGTGAACCTTGCAACCGATAAGGTCCGCGGGATTGACTACACCATACGTTATGCGCGTGATATCGGTGAAGGTAATCTCCGCCTGACAGCACGTGTTACGCAGTTCTTGGAACAGGCGAACAAGCTGTTTTCGGATGATCCACTTGATGATGTGAACGGCATTATCGGTAGCCCGAAATTCACGGGCAACTTTGATGCTGTGTATCGCCTTAAGAACTGGCGTTTCCGTTACGGTCTGGAATGGATTGATGCGATGCAATCCTATGACTATTATGGTCTGGACCGCAATTTGACGAACCTCTATTTGCAGGTTCCTGACTATTATCTGCATAACGCATCCGTGCAGTATGCAACTGAAAAATGGGGCATCACGGCAGGTGTAAGAAACATCACCAACCGCGAACCGCCGCAGATTTCAACCAGCAATTTTAACAATCGTATTGGGAATTCCCCACTGTATAGCGGTTATGATTATGCTGGACGGACTTACTTCGTTAACTTCACCAAGTCTTTCTAATCAAAGTCAACGACAATCGCTGATTTAAGACAGACTTAAACAAGGCATTGGTGCCGGCAGTTTCGATCACATATTGATCAAAACTGCCGGCACTTTTTTTGTAAGGATTATTGCGTTATGTTGCGTCCATTGATGATGACCGCTTTGGTGGCGATGTCTGCCCCGGCACTTGCAAAACCGGTTCCGCCGACAATCGAACAAATGGCTGCCTTCCCTAAAATGGCGAGCTTCACAATTTCACCTGACGGTACGCACATGGCAGCAATTGAAGCGCGCGGCGAAGAGCGTGTCATATTGGTCTGGAAAACAGCGAACCTGAACGAAAAACCGACAGTGATCGGTTCCACCACGATGAAAATTCAAGGTGTTCAGTTTATAAAGAATGATCTTCTCGCGGTATTATTATGGCAACCTTATGATGCAAAATTTGATGGCATCACAAAAACATTCATCACAAAGCTCTTCATTACCGATCTTCAGGGCAAGAAATGGCAAGAGCCAATGCCCCTGCCACGCGCAAAAACTGAAATTGAGGAGCGCATTCAAGCAATAACCAATCCGACTGTTTTGGATATTCTTCCCAATGATCCAGACCATATTATCTTGGTCAACAATGTCAGCGATGGCACTGGCGACGTGTTCAAGGTCAATATCCGAACAAACCGTGCTGAAAAAATTCAACGTAGCGATGAGAAGGTGTTTGGTTATGTTACCGATCTAGACGGTAATGTTCGGGCGCGTCGCCGATTAGATATCGACGGAAAAGGTGCATTTAACTCCATTGAATTACGTGCTAGCAACGGCGGATGGGAAGAACATTTCCGCACTTACGTTAAGGATCGCGATGTCTTTGATGTCATCGGCTTTACAGGGGATCCGAACATTGCCCTGATTTCAAGCAATGTTGGTGCTGATAAAACCGCGATTTATGAATATGACATAGCAGCTAAAAAACTAGGCGAGACTGTTTTTAAGCACCGCTATTTTGAAGCAAATGGTGTCAGCGTGCGCCGCATAAAAAATAGCCCCGGCGGTTCTTTTGGCGAAATCACATCGCTCTCCTATTCTGGTCCGCGCGAGGACGATGTCATCTACACATCCCCAGAATATAAGGCCATCGAAGCAACGATCCGAAAAGCATTGGGCATCACACAAAAACCTCTGACGCTGGTTGATACAGCAACCGGTGTCAGTGGCTCTGCCAATTATGACACCACACAGACATTTCGCATTGTTTCCTCCTCCGATGACCTCAAAACGATTGTCATCGTGGTCAATGGACCAAACACGCCTTCGTCCTTTTATATGTTGAAGGACGGACGCCTGAATCTTTTGTCAAAATCCTATCCCGACATTGATCCTGCAGCGTTGGGAGAGACCAAATTGGTCTATTATAAGGCGCGCGATGGACAGGATATCCCTGGTTTTCTAACAAAACCGAATGCAGAGATGTGCGGCGCAGGCCCATGGCCAACGGTCATTCATCCGCACGGCGGTCCTTGGGCGCGTGATGACCTCGCCTTTGATGGCGGTATGTGGGTTCCCCTGATGGCATCACGGTGCATGGCGGTTCTGCAACCCCAATATCGTGGTTCGTTGGGCTGGGGCCGCAAACTCTGGAAAGCGGGTGACGCTGAATGGGGTCAAAAGATGCAGGATGATAAGGATGACGGCGTCAAATGGCTGATCGAACAAAAGGTTGCCATTCCTGAACGCGTTGCGATGTTTGGCTTTTCCTATGGCGGTTATGCGGCAATGGCAGCGGCTGTTCGCCCCAACGGCCTCTATAAATGTGCCATTGCAGGAGCAGGCGTTTCTGACATCAAACGGATTTGGTCAGCATTTTACACCAGCACATATTTCCGGGAAAATCAGGGATCGACCGTTAAAGGCCTGAGCCCCGCAGATGTGGCAGATAAGATCAAAATTCCGATCATGGTCTATCACGGTGAGCGCGATCAGACTGTTCCGATTGAACAGTCCCGTTGGTTTGTTGCCAAGGCAAAACAATCCGGCCAACCCGTCGTTTATCATGAAATCAAAGATTATTCGCATGGCCCTGCTTGGACCAGAGCAATTATGGCGCAGCAGCTTAAGTATATTGACGATTATCTGGTCCGGGACTGTGGCAGTAAAGGCCTCTAAACAGACCTAAGTTTGAGTATCGTAAATTTGGCCGCCCCTCACCCGGGCGGCCATTTTTTTACCCCCAAATCCGGTCAAATCGCTCCCCCAACCCTGTCAGTAATTCATATTGAGACAGGCCAGATGGCTGCTGCGCTGGGCAGATCATAATCGATGGAGAGCCAATCGCCCTCCTTAATCTCCGGCTGGGCGTCAACGTTGACCACGATCAGGTCCATTGAGACGCGTCCGATCACAGGAAACCGCCCGGCCCCGGCACTGCCACACGCTGAAAATCCGCGCAGATATCCGTCGGCATAGCCCATGTTGAGGATTGCGAGCTCCATATCCTTTGTCGCGGTGAAGGTCGCGTTATAACCAACGCTGTCCCCTGCCCTGATCCGCCGTCGCTGGATCACTTGCGCTTCCGGGGTGACGACTTGCTTGATGTGATGGGCGGCTTCCGCGCGGGGAATACCCCCGTAAAGCGCGAGGCCGGGGCGTGTCAGATCAAAGGCATAATCAGAACCAAGACAAATCGCGGCAGAATTGGATAAGCTCATCCGCTTTGCGTTCGTTTTACCTGCCAAGGCGGCAAATACACCGCGTTGCTTGTCATTCTGCGCCGTATTTTCATCGGCTGATGCCAGGTGGCTCATCAGTGTGTCGATGTTCAACCCATCAAATATCCCGTCCGCGACATCAGTGACAGACAAGCCCAACCGGTTCATGCCGGTGTCGATCATGACGTCGCACACGCGTCCGGTTGCGCGCCACCGCAACACCTGTTCGCATGTATTGAGTGTGGGCCGCGCGGGCGACGTCAGCGCAGTTGCCATATCTTCAGCGCGAACGCCGTGTAGCACGGAGAGCGAAGCGCCTTGTGGAAGCACGCCCAAAGCCTCCGCCTCTGCCCACGTCGCCACGAAAAAATCACGGCAACCAGCGCGCGCAAGATGATCAACAACACCGATCGCGCCCAGACCGTACCCATCGGCCTTAACCGCAGCCCCGCACGCGGCAGCTCCGCTTTGTGCGTCCAACCAGCGCCAATTGGAAACAAGGGCATGTGCGTCCAATCGCAGGCGCAAAGGAGAAGTGACAGTCATCTTGGTTCGGTTAGCGCGGTGCAGTTGATCAGTCGAGGTCTTCCTTACCCGATGTTTCCGGCAACCAGATCAAAGCAACGATAAACGCCATCGCGGTAACGCCGACGGTGTACCACAGGCCAGAATAAGCATTGCCCGTCTTCGCCACGATATACTGCGATATATAAGGCAAAAATCCGCCAAAATATCCCGTACCGATGTGATAGGGGATCGACATTGAGGTGTAGCGGATTTTGGCCGGAAACATCTCCACCAGGATCGCCGCAACCTGACCATAGGTCATTGCCGACAACCCAACCATCAATGCGACCGCGAGAATGATTTTCCACGGCTGTCGCTTTGCGGGATCAGATTTGTCAGGATAACCGGCCTGTTCGAGAGCCGCGACATAGGCTTTTTCGTCAAAACCATTGACGGCGGATGCCCCCACATTAAGCGTCACAGCTTCGCCATCAACCTTGCTATATCCAATCCCGCGCTTGGTTAGAAAGTTTAGCGCCTTGGCGCAGTCCGTCGTGTGCACACGGTTGAGCACGTTGAAATTACAGGTGGGCAGCGACAACGTTACCGGATGCGCGCGCGTCGCTTTTTCTAGATCTGGGTTGGCAGCGTCTGCCATCATATGAAACAATGGGAAAACGGCGATCATCGCCAAAGCATAACCCGTGAGCAAAATCTTTTTGCGCCCGACCCTATCAGACAGCCACCCGAAAAAGACGTAAAACGGGGCGGCAAGGGTCGCCCCAGCGGCCATATATATCAGCGCGTCCGTTTCTGGCACGCGCGCTGGGCCTGTCAGGAAATACAACGTTCCAAATTGTGAAGTATAATAAATCACCGTCAAGCCAGCCGCGACCCCGAACATGGCCGTCATCAGACGCTTGATATTCCCAGGGTAAGTGAAACTTTCCACAAAGGGGTTTTTAGACGTGGTCCCAGCCTCTTTCATCGCCTTGAACACGGGACTTTCCGAAAGTTTAAGGCGTATCCAAAGTGATACTGCGAGCAGCAAGATTGAAATGATAAATGGAACGCGCCAGCCCCAGCTTTCAAAACTTTCCGTTGTCATCGAAGTCCGCGTCGCCAACACCACGATCACACTTAACAAAAACCCACCCGCAACGGATGCTTGAATCCAGCTGGTATATTGGCCGCGTTTGCCCTTGGGTGCATGTTCAGCAACATAAATGGCAGCGCCGCCATATTCGCCGCCCAAGGCCAATCCCTGTAAACAACGCATCAGCAAAAGCAGCGCTGGCGCCCAAAGGCCTGCAGTCGCAAAAGTGGGCAGAAATCCAATTGCTGCCGTTGCAAAACCCATCAGGGATATGGTGACAAGAAATGTATATTTTCGGCCGATTTTATCCCCAAAATATCCGAACAGGATCGCACCAAATGGCCGTACCCCAAATCCCGCGCCGAAAATAGCCAGCGAGGCGAGCGTTGCCGCTGTGGGATTATCTGACGGAAAAAAAAGCTTGCCCAATAAGGCCGCTAAAATGCCGTAAACGAAAAAATCATACCATTCAAAAACGGTACCCAGCGAAGAAGCGACGATGACCAAGCGGTCACGCTTGATATCAACAGTGCCTTCTGCTGCCGTAATTGCTTCGCCTGCCATGTCATCCCCTTTTGTTTGGGATTGTCATAACGGGGATTATAGGGCCACGGCAAGCGCAACTGCGCTATTTTATGACGGCGTCTTTATCCAACAAATAAATCCAAGCAATGCCTGCGCCACTGAGGCAGAGAATGGAAAGGATAATGAGGGTCATAACCCGTCGGACATGTACCCATGATCCTTTATGCAGCCTTACCTAACATGTTTAACAGCGGCTTAGGATGCTGTGCCTTTCCAATGAATGAGGCCGTCTTCTGCCATTTTTGTGTGCCCGTGCGATCCAACAGGCTCGCCGGCTCCATCAGTTAGAAATGTGATCATGGCCTCATCCTCAGCTGATACGCGGCACAACACGCGCGCACCCGCTGGTGTTCGTGCAATGACCGTCCCAAAGCGCGGGCTGCCATCGCGCTTATAGAAGACCGTGTAAGTCTCAATGCTGGCAGGCCCTTCATAAGGGTCATCGACAGACGGCACAGGCCCACGCATCGCATCTGCCAGCGGATTGCAGTCATAATCATGCGGAAAGCGTGCATTGGGCATTGGCGCGGCGGAAATCACAATCGCATGGTTGTGCGTCGCATAGCCCCCGTTGGCAAACAGCAATGCGGTTCCCCGTTCGACCCGCAGCTTATCAACCATCGATGCGATTGCGTGGCTCATATAATTGCCAATTGGCCCACCGCCAAAGGTGAGGCCGCCAAAGGCGGTAATGGGGCGGTCGACGGGCCAATCAATAATCCGGCGCGCCATTTTGGGGATGCACGGGAAACAGGAATAGAGTTCCACATGATCAAGGTCAGATGCTGACAGTCCGTTGCGTTCCAAAGTCTGAGTCAAAGTCACTGTCATTCCAGATGAACCGTCATAGCGATCACGCTTGAGCATATTGTGGGTTTCATGCGCGGCTGCGCCCATACCGACGTGAATGATCCGTTCCTCCGATATCCCCGCAGCACGGGCGCGCGCCAATGATGTGACGATAAATCCAGCGCCTTGGTTGACGCTGGAATTGGCAACCATCCGCTTTTGATACGGAAAAGCGATCGGACGGTTGTCAGCATCTACGCTGGTTATCGCAGATGCGCTCTGTTCCACTTGCAACCACGCATGGGGATTGCCCACCGCGACGCGAGACATCCCCGCCCAGATCATTCCGCTTTCCGCCTGTGCTTCGGTCAGCGTCTGCCCCCATGCTGCGCGCGTTGCATTTTCGTAAAGCGGATAGAGGTCGGTTGGCGCAACCAGCCCGTGCTGCGCCATCAGCGACGGGGAACCTGATTTCGCCACACTGCGCAGGGCATCCTGCGTTTCGCCCGTTGCCGCCCTTGCACGCTGCGCCGCCGTGCGAAGCGCCTCCGCCCCCAAAATCGCCGCAACCTCAATCTCTCCTGCACCAATCCGGTTGGCGGCTTCGTTCAAAAGTTGCACCGGGCTTTCGCCTGTCGGCCAAGGCGTCTGTTCAATATGCTGCGGCGCAATCCCAAAATGCTGCGCCAAATGCTGCGCACAATTTCCTAGGGCAGGAAAACTGATTTGGTTGACAACAGCGATGCTATCCAACGCTGCGATCCATCCGCCGCCGGCGTCTGCATCGGCATTTTCAAGTGCCGTCACCATCAAAGCCAAAGAGTCGTGAACACAGTCTCGGTCATTCACCTGACCAACACCAATGATAACGGGGATACGCGCAGGATCAGTGTTCATAATTATACTTTCAAAGGTGTAAGAGCACAGGATTGTCCCAAGCCAAGGCCACGTTTCATCGCCGGATATGCACGCACCGTTGCAGCAGTCATTGCCAGTTCCAGACGCGTATTACGACAATATTTCTGCTCGATCATATCCCCTAAAGTCATGGCATCGGGGCTATGATTGGCAATGGCCTGACCAAAATTAAACGCTATTTTCAGATCGCCGTCTGGCGGGGTGGAAGACAATGCCAGATTGATAACATCGCGCGGGACACCGTCCGCAATCGCGCCTTGCGCGGCCGTCAGTGCGCAAGGGCCGCAATCTTCGACCAAAGTCGCACCAATTCTTGCCATCGCAAAAAGGTCAGCGGGTGCTGCATAGCGATGCATCGTAATCGGCATGAAATGCTGTAACTTCTCAAATGCATGTCCTGGCGCTTTTGCAATTTCCCGAAAATAAGCAGTTTCCCCCGGCGACACTTTATCAATCACACCGATGACCACAGAGACAGGAAGCCCAGCCGGGACAATCCTCTGACGCGCGAACAAAATGCCTAAACCCGTCCAGACCAGCAATGGCATGCCAAGGACACCCGGCGCATCACGCCAGAAAATATTGGTGGCACAAATGCCCGTCATCACTTCCCAAACATGAAGTGCGCCGTGGCCCGCCAAAAACATGCTCCCCGCAAAAGCCGCAAGCCAACGTCCGCTGGGATTAAAAGCCGCATAAGCTGCCATGCCGCCGCTTGTCAGGAACGCAATGCCTATATCGCGCATGAAGTGCTGATTGGGGGGACCGGTAAATTTGACCGTTGGTACGGCCTGATACCATCCATAAGGATCCCACAGCATGAACCCGCCATTGAGCAATGCGACCACAGCACCCAACGCAATCAATATCTGTGCGAAACGGTCTAACCAGTCTGGCTTCCCCATGCTTTTCTTTCCTTACTGCGACCAGCGATGCAGCCAATGCGTCACATAGCTGTTAAAGCGAATGCGCCATTCGTCGGGATTGTCGCCAAAGAGGAATTGCGATCCAATACATGCGGAATATTCAAATTCGGCCATCACCCGCGCCTCTTCATCATCGACGTTTCGGTGCGCTTTAATCATCGCCGTGCCAAAGGCGATGCGCTCCTCATCAACGCGCTTAACAGTGGCGCGCGCGATTGGCTCAATCGCCGCTAACCGCCGAATGGCGAGTTCGATTTTCGGGTCTAGCGCAACAATCAATTTTGCCACGGCCTCGCGCTGCGCCCACCCTGGCTCAATCTGCCCAACAGCGACATGCAACGTTTCTGTATCGCGCCGCCGCCAATGTTCCATAAGCGCACGAACAAAATCCTGTTGGTCAATAAAATGGTGATAAAATGACCCCTTGGTCACGCCCGCCGACCGCGTCAATTTATCAATCGTGAGATTCTCAGGCCCGAATTCCGCCAAAAACCCCAAGCCATGATCCAGCCATGCAGGGCGCGCCAAAATTTTGCGCTTCACGATCTGATCATGCCCAAACGCAGTGTTTGATTGTGTCTCTGACTGTGCCTCTGACTGTGCCCCACTGAGAACCTGATTATGCTCCATGGCCTTGAAATACCATACCGTATGGTCTTGTAAAGCTGTTTTGATTCAATAATGCTGATTGCCTCACAAGCAGCGGTTGGATAAGCGTTTTGGAAGAGAGCCAACACATCATTCCGCGGCCCAGTTGCAAACTTAGTGAGCCCGCTTATTCCCCATCAGCGCCGCCCCACTGGCATCGGTGCTGGCGTTCCCATAAAGCGCGGTGCGGGTGCGGGCTGGTCCATACCATCCAGCTTTACAAACGTACCCCGTTCAACATTGTGGGGATGTTCCAACGCTTCTGCCATCGACAATATGGGCCCAAAGCAAATGTCGGTGCCTTCCATCATCGCTGCCCAGGCATCGCGAGGTTTCGTTTTGAAAATATCGGTCAAGCGCGCCTTGAGGATGGGCCACTGCACCTTGTCCATTTGAGCATCAAAGGCGGCGTCTTCGCTTAGGCCAAGCGTGGATCGCAGCAGAGCGTAGAATTGCGGTTCAATCGATCCAATCGATATGAATTTGCCGTCGCTGCATTCATAAGTGTCATAGAAATGTGCAGCAGTATCAAGCAGGTTTACGCCGCGCGTATCTTCCCACATCCCCATCCCGCGCATACCCCATTGCATCGCATGAATGACCGCAGCACCGTCCGTCATCGCACAATCGATGACCTGACCGACGCCCTTTCCTCTTGCGTTCAAAATGCCCGACACCATTCCAAAAGCGAGCATCATGCCGCCGCCTGCGAAATCCCCCACGGCATTGGTGGGCGGCGTTGGTTTTTCATTGGGACGGCCGTAACCGTGTAAATTCCCACTGACCGAAATATAGTTGATGTCATGGCCCGCCGCTTGGGCGAGACTGCCATATTGGCCCCATCCGGTCATACGACCGAACACCAATTTGGAATTGTCAGCAAGCAGCACATCCGGGCCAAGGCCAAGGCGTTCCATAACACCGGGGCGGAACCCTTCGATAAGACCATCTGCCGTGCGACACAGAGTGCGGACAGCCGCAATGCCTTCTGGCGTTTTCAGATCGGCTTCAATCCGTTCGCGGTTGCGCGACAGAACATCACGCCCCTTCGCATCGCCTGATCCAGCGCGGTCAACACGGATAACGCGCGCACCGTGATCCGCCAGCATCATGCCGCAAAAGGGCGCAGGGCCAATGCCCGCCATTTCGATAATGGTTACACCTTCTAAGACACCGGCCATTGTGATCACTCCCTATCGTTTCAGTGTGAGTCAGAACACCATCCTTACGTTAACGTCAATGCATGATTTGACTGCGCCAATTGACAAGTTCGTCATCACAATCAATTGGAATCGGATGAGATATGACATCCTTATCGTTGGCGCTGGCCACGGAGGCGCACAGGCCGCAATCATGTTGCGGCAGCAAAAGTTTGAAGGGACCATCGCCATCATCGGCGATGAACCGGAAATCCCATACGAGCGCCCTCCTTTATCGAAGGATTATTTTGCTGGCGAAAAAGAATTTGAACGCATCTTGATCCGCCCAGCAAAATTTTGGGACGAACGCGATGTTGCAATGTTGACAGGTCAGCGGGTTGTTTCGGTTGATCCCGCAGCGAAGACAGTCTCAACTGAAGCAGGCACGTCCATTGGCTATGGAAAGATGATCTGGGCTACTGGCGGTGCACCGCGCATGCTGCCCCTCCCCGGCAACGATCTTGTCGGCATTCACGGTGTCAGGACCAAGGCCGACGCTGACGCGATGATGGCCAGCCTTGACCGTGTGGAGCAGGTCGTTGTTATCGGCGGCGGTTATATCGGGCTGGAAGCCGCCGCTGTCCTGACAAAACTGAGAAAGAAGGTTGTTGTATTAGAGGCGTTAGACCGCGTTCTGGCGCGCGTCGCTGGGGAACCACTCTCCCGCTTTTATGAGGCTGAACACCGCGCCCACGGTGTTGACCTTCGCCTCAACGTTGTGACGAAAGAATTTGTTGGTCATGGCGGACATATTACGGGGGTCGCATTGGCAGACGGCGAAATCATTCCCTGCCAGATGGCGATTGTCGGGATCGGCATTATCCCTGCTGTTCAGCCGCTGATTGATGCAGGTGCAGAAGGGGGCAACGGCGTTGCAGTCAACACTCTTTGTGAGACATCACTACCTGACATTTATGCGATTGGAGATTGCGCGGCGCATACCAACGACTTTGCCGGCGGTGCCACAATCCGCCTTGAATCGGTCCAAAATGCCAATGATCAAGCCAATACTGTTGCCAAGGCCATTTGCGGAGATCCGCATCCTTATCATGCAGTGCCGTGGTTTTGGTCGAACCAATATGATCTAAAACTCCAGACGGTGGGTCTGTCCTCTAGTCACGATGCCTGTGTGGTGCGCGGAGACCCAATCAACCGTAGCTTTTCGATTGTCTATCTTAAGGAAGGTCGCGTCATCGCGCTTGACTGTGTCAATGCCGTCAAAGATTATGTGCAAGGAAAAGCATTGGTGGTGAACGGGCTACACGCTGACCCTGCCAAGCTGGCTGACACGACAATAGCCCTTAAGGAATTGATGGCCTAACTCTTTTGATCCAATTCCGCATTCAAGCGCAGGCTACACCGCCAAAAGAAAAAGGCGGGAATTAACCCCAACCACGCCGCGCCAAAAAGCACCCAGCGGACGCTTTCTTCGCCTGCCATCGGCTTAAAAGCGTCGGAGAGCATACCAAAGAAAAGTGGCCCTAAACCGAGGCCGATTAGATTTTGACAAAAAAGCAAAACGGCACTTGCCATCGCGCGCGTTTGTGGACGCACCAGACCTTGTACGCTTGAATATGTCGGGCCGTAATAAAGCGAATTCAGCGCGGTTGGCACAAACAAAAGCGCGACTGCCGTCATCCAGCTTTCCGCGAAATACGTCGCAAACATCAGGGGTGCTGCAATCAGCATCCCAATCGCTGGAGCCGTCATCACATGGCGACGATTGACCGCGCCGTAACGGCTGGCCAACCACCCCCCTGCCCACGTCCCAAAGATTCCGGCAGCCCCGCCAATGACACCGAGCCAAAGCCCGGTGTCTCCCGCACTCAGCCCGTGTGTGCGCATAAAGAAAATCGCGGTCCAGGTGCCTTTACCGTAACTCAAAAACGAAGCGAAAGACCCCGCAACCAAAAGCAGGACAAATGCACGCGATCCAAACAGTTCAGCAAGTGATGCCTTCACATCCGTTGGTGGCGGGTTCACCATTGACGCGCGGAGTGCTGTTGCCACCACCCCGTGTCGAGGATCCCTGATTGCCAATCGCACAAAGATTGCCAGCGCAATCCCTGGAATACCGACAACAACAAACGCCATGCGCCAGCCCACACTATCGGCAAGTTGGCCACCAATAATCAGCCCCAGCAGCGATCCGATGGGAATGCCGAGCGCGTAAAATGCCATTGCTGCTGGCCGCTTTTCCGGCGGCGCAAGATCAGCAATCAGTGAGTGTGCAGCGGGAGTACACCCCGCCTCTCCCACGCCAACGCCGACGCGCGCGACGAGCAGTTGACCAAAATTTTGAGCAGCGCCGCAGAGCGCGGTCATACCGGACCAAATCACAAGCGAAATTGAAATAAGACTTACCCGATTTGTTGTTGGCCGGTCGGCAAATCGCGCAATCGGAATCCCCAAAACGGTATAGAGTACGGCAAAGGCGAGTCCCGCCATATATCCAATCTGTGTGTCTGAAAGCCCGAGATCGCGCTTGATCGGTTCAGCCAGAATGTTGACAATCTGCCGATCAAGAAAATTAAAAATATAAACGAACAAAAGCGTCCATAGCACAAGCCTCAGGGAACTTACTTTCCCTTCCGTTACGGCAGGCGGGGCTGCCCCCTGTGTTGATGCCATAGCTGCTCCTATAATATTATATTTTGGCCAAGCTGCACTGCAGCGACAATAATTACAAGCCTCTGTCCGCACTTGACATAGTGCTTCTGAACCCCCTTGATTGAAAAATGAGATGAGAGGATGCACGCGCATGAATTTTCAATTTTCCGATGAAGCAGAGGCGCTGCGTGATCAGGCGCGCCGTTTCCTGAGCGACAAATCGGGGCGAGACAAAGCGCGCGCAGTAATGGATGGCGGAACCAGCCATGACGCGGCGTTGTGGCAAGAAATTGTTGCGCTAGGCTGGACTGGCCTACGGATAACTGAAGAATATGGCGGGCTTGGCCTTTCGGTGCTTGAGCTTTGTGTCCTTGCAGAAGAAGTCGGTCGCGCGCTCTCTCCCGTGCCGTTCACATCCTCGGTCCTCCTCGCCACAGAGGCACTGCTGATCGCGGGCACAGATGCGCAAAAGGCGCGCTGGCTGCCAAAACTTGCTGAAGGTTCTGCAATTGGCACAGTCGCGCTGGGTGAAGGCACAGCTGCAGCACCTGGTGTGCGTTCTTCCGTCACGATCAAAGATGGCTGTGTCAGCGGCGTCAAACTGCCCGTGCCCGATGCAGCGGCGGCGGACTTCATCATCCTGAGCGGTCCCGACGGGCTTATTCTGATCGAAACTGCCGCATCCGGTGTCACGATTGACGCGGTCGAAACGATTGATTTGGTCCGCACCTCTTCGCGGGTTACCTTAACCAACGCACCCGCAGAACCCATGGCGGGCGGGCGTGACGCCCTAGAACGCTTCCTCGCGTCGAGTGCGATTTTGCTTGCATTTGAAGGGATTGGCGGGGCCGATACTGCGCTCGATATGGCGGTCGCTTACGCCAAGGAACGCGTCGCATTCGGGCGCAAAATTGGCGGCTATCAGGCGGTCAAACACCGCTGTGCTGATATGTATATCAAAAACCAGCTGGCGCGCAGCCATGCCTATTACGGCGCGTGGGCGCTGCTCACCGACGCACCAGAACTTGCCCAAGCAGCCGCAGGTGCGCGCGTTTCAGCCATCGAAGCGTTCCAATTTGCCGCTGAAGAAAATGTTCAGATCCACGGCGGGATTGGCTTTACGTGGGAAAGCGATTGCCAATTCTTCTATCGCCGTGCGCGCTTGCTCGCACTGATGCTTGGATCAAAAACCCACTGGGCCGATCGGCTCATCCGTGCGCTGGAACAGCGCAACGCCCCGCTTGCTGTTTGAGGATAGATCATGGATTTCAAAGACACTGCAGAAGAAGCCGCCTACCGCGCCACGGTCCGCAGCTGGATTGAGGCAAATGCAGGCGCGATCAAACAGACCCACGGTGATCGCGCCGAAGGGGTGGTTTCATCCAAAGCATGGCAGAAAATCAAATATGATGCGGGCTATGTTGGCATTACATGGCCCAAGGTGGTCGGCGGACAAGGCGGCACGCCGATGCAGCAGATCATCTTCAATCAGGAAGAGGCACGCGTCAACGCCCCCACCGGCCTTTATGCCATTGGTTTGGGAATGTGCATTCCCACCGTCTTCACCCACGCGCTGACGCCCGACATTGCCGCGCGCTATGTGCCCAGCGCGATGAACGGCGTAGAAGTATGGTGTCAGCTCTTTTCCGAACCGGCTGCTGGGTCCGACCTTGCGGGCATCCGCACCCGCGCGGAGTTAGACGGCGATGAATGGGTGATCAACGGCCAAAAAGTGTGGACCAGCGGCGCGCATCTGTCCGATTTCGGCATCGTCGTTACGCGTACCGATCCTACAGTGCCCAAACATAAGGGCATGACCATGTTCATCGTCGATATGAAGGCGCCGGGCGTTGACGTGCGACCGATCAAGCAAATGTCGGGCGGATCAGAATTTAATGAGGTGTTCTTCACCGACGTCCGCGTCAAGGACAGTCACCGTTTGGGCGCGGTCGGCGACGGTTGGAAAGTCGCGCTCACCACATTGATGCATGAACGCGTCGCGGTTGGCGGGAAGCCCAGCAACGCGCCGGGCGTTCAGGAAATGATCGAACTCGCGCGCGCCATCGACACCGACAGCGGCAATGCGCTTGAACAAAGCCATGTTCGTCAAAAAATCGCTGAGGTCTATATTCAGGACCGGGGTATCGCCCTCACCCGGATGCGGACGATCTCCGCACTGTCATCGGGCCGCACACCCGGACCAGAATCGAGCATATCAAAGGTTGTCGTCGCCAAAATGATGCAAGACATGGGCAGTTTCGCCAGCGACATGGCCGAAAGCGCAGGGTTGGTGACAGACAAGGATGGCGACGCCCTCCCCCATCTCGGCAAATTGCAACAAGGCTATATCTGGTCCGCTGGCCTCCGTATTGCGGGCGGAACCGACGAAGTCCTCCGCAACATCATCGCCGAACGCGTGCTAGGATTGCCCGGAGACAGCCGTCCTGACAAGAATTTGCCGTTCAATGAAATGGGGAAAGCGGAGGGGTGAGGGGGTGAGTCCCCTTGCTCACTTTGTGTATACCCCGTATATACATGACCTATGAACGCGCCTCTCCACACCAAGACATTTAAATCTGGTAACAGCGTTGCTGTGCGCTTGCCTAAGGGGTTGGCGATTGCGGCGGGGGAAACGATGATTGCACAGCGGAATGGTGACACGCTGACGCTGCGCCTCATCCCCAGCA
>JBEBKH010000015.1:0-34439 GCA_040079575.1 Chakrabartia sp.
TGTGGCAGCGGGAAGCGGCCCTTTGAACGTCACATCCGAAAGCGTTGAAGCCCCTTTGTCATCTGCATTGAATGTAGGGGACAATATTGTTCCGTCAGAAAATTTAAGGGTTATCGCCTTTGCAAACTGAACCGGAACAGGAGATGTGAATTCAACGCGGGCATCCTCAACTGGATTGCAGCCTGCTTGTGGGTTGACGCGGCGGCACGCCCACCGCGCGGTGAATGCCTTACGCACGCTAAAGTCATAGCGCTGATCACGCCCTGACAAACGGCCGTCACTGCTCGCAATGTCCTTGCCCCACACCAGCGCAACATCGCGACCTGGCGGAAGCGGACGGCGGCATTTGACCGCCGCTACGCTCGCCAAAACAGCGGCACGTTCTTTTGGCGAGGCAGGGATAACACGAGGAAGTCCGGCATTTTCAAGAAAATTACGGGAATCCCAATGCTCTTCGCCCAAATCCATCAGCAATTTTGATGCAACGCCGTCTGGCAAAACATCCAGAGCAATTTTCTCTCCAATGCCTTCAACGGTGCAATATCCACCGCTGCTGATCGACGCACGTGTTGCTGGCGTATTGGTCGCCACAAAGAAGACCTGATCCTCCTCAATGTCGCCTTCATATTCGCCTGGCAGAACGGCGCGCGCAGACGGTCCGCCAGTATCAATGAGGAAACTTGCTGTTCCGATCAAAGCATTGCCGCGAGCATCTTTGGCGTTGTCTTTCAGTTCAACTTTGCAGGAAATACCGCCGGGAAGTGGGGATGAAAAATCAAACACATAAGTTTGCGTATCCACCCAGCGCCCAGTGCTGCCCACAGCACATGTCATCGTTGCAGGGGGGGTCGCGCGCGGGTCTCCCAAAGGGACCATCGCCGCCGAAAAACGGATCGTATAGCGGTTTATGGCGCCGCCACTTGCACCACCTGATCCTGGTGTTGCCATAATGACTTGGGTTCCAGCATCACCAATCGCCGCCAATGGCAACATCGCAGCGATGAAAAGCGAAGCAATAACCCAAATACGCGACATGATTCGACACCCCAATACAATTACAAACCTACCGTGCGTCGATCATCCCAGATCGTCAACGATATGATCAATGAACGAGATCACTTTGCTGTCATCGTGCGGTGAAACAAAGTCATCCGGATGGACGAAACGATCAGAAAACCAAGGGTAGCGAACAGGGTCAAAACATGAGCGTAACCAGTTCACCGCCTGCCGCACAGGCACTGATGAGCGAGCAGCATGGCTATATGACATCCACAGTTCAAATTTCATCCTGATAGGAAGGTCTATCGGCTGCACCTTTCGGCTTATCGCGCGCATATAGGTTGGTAAGGCACCAATGCCGACACCGCTCGCGACCGCCCAGTAAAGCGAATAACTTGAACTCACGCGGATGGAGACGAGACGCTTCATCATCTCTGTGCTAAAGAAAAATCGCATAGAGTCGTAGTTTAGCCCTGGGGCGTGTTGTTGAACACATTGGTGCCCGTCCATCTCGTCAAGTGAAAGCGGTAGCCCATGTGTTCGAATATAGTGGTCAGAGGCAAAGGGCATAAAATGTAAAGTCGCCAATTTTGAAACAATCGCTTCCTGATCATTTGGCCTTTCAAAACCGACGGATATGTCAAAATCACGCGCGCGAATACGGCTTTGGTCTGAAAAACTATCCAGAGATACAAGCAAATGAGGCAGGAGGGCTTTAAGGTCAGGCAGGCGCGGCGTTAGCCAAAAGGTGCCAATCCCTTCAGAGGCACAAATACGAATTTCACCGTCACGTACTAGTACATTATTTCCATGCCCATGTTCGAGCTTTTCACTCGCAAAACGCATATCTTCGACAACGCGCAGCACCTCCAGACCATCTTTGGTAACGTGAAGACCATCGTGACGCCTTGCGAACAAAGTGGTCCCAAGCGAAGCTTCCAAGCGGGCAATACGAGCCCGTACTGTGTTGACAGAGACACCCAAATCTTGGGCAGCGCGGCGCATACTAGGGGCCTCTGCAACGCCTCGAAAAACGTGTAAATCCGACCAATTTGCCTTTGACAGCAGTTCGGAAAGTGAAGGGTGTTCAACGGCTTGAACACCTTGTTCGGAATTTTGGATCGCTATCGACAAAGCGCCCTCACTTAAGGTTACCCAGTCAAAAACCATGACCAAGTTGGTAAGCACAGCATAGGGGTAGCGCAATGTATCAGGATCAAGCAAATGTTTGGCACAGTGGGTTCCGAAAAATCGGCTTTTCTTCGAAAGTCTGGCGGTGTCTTGATCGGTCAAATCGATCACGAACACGGCTGATCCCAGGAACAATGGCGATGCTGTCACCGGTGCTTGAGGCCGCGCGTAAAACAATTTCAATTGCTGAAAATGATGTGATTGCGCGGCTTCTGTTAAAAAACCCTGCGATCATGCAGATTGCGCCGTGCGATGACAGCGAAACCGGATCAGATGGGTTACTCGCCATCCTTCCTCTCAATGATCTGGGCGTTAATGCTTTAATCTCAGGGAAGTTTGAAGGCCGCAATCCAGCGCCAGATTGGATTTGTACGACCACAGAACAGCCTAAGGCACTCTATATTTGGCTGGTCTACATGCCGGGAACTTTCGGCCGCCTGCTCGGCGCGATTGCATCTGCGCTCAGTCCGATGCTTGTGTCCCCATGCCCTTTTTTCTCCAACGCCACCAATGCGCATTCAGCGCGTCTTCACAAATCCGCCGGTTTCATGTCAGCGAGAGATTATTATCCAGACTGCAAAGCTGCGCTGCTTGTTGCTTTTCCAGAAAAGGAGGCTGTATCTGCATCTCAAGCCGTTTCAAAAATCAAGATTGCCCGCACAGTTGAGGACATCTTTCAGGTATTTTCGGTGCGCTCTGCAACCTATATCGCGGAGCAATTTTGCCTTTATTCAGAAGAGTTTGACGGCAATGATTTCTGTTCGACCCATTTTTTGGGCATCGTCAACGGCGATGCTGCGGGTTGTGTCCGCCTTCGTTTCTTTAATGGCTTTGCCAAACTTGAACGCTTGGCCGTGCGCGCGGAATATCGCAACAGCCGCCTCGCCTATCAATTGGTGCGTACCGCACTCGAACATTGCCGCCTAAAAGGATATGAAAAAGTCTATGGCCATAGCCGCTTGGACCTTGTCCGTTTTTGGCGCGTCTTCGGGTTCAAGCCAATTGAAGGCCACCCAGAGTTTGCATTTGCGAACGTCAAATATGTTGAAATTCTGCTCAACCAGCCTGCGCATGGCGCTCCGCTGACAATAGACAGCGGGCCGATGATTATTTTGCGCCCAGAAGGGGCTTGGCACGTCCCGGGGCCGTTCGACCTCTCGACAAGCGCGCTTGACCCGCGCCGCAAAAAACTACTCGAAGCCCGAACACGCACAATCGGACGGCAGAAAATAGCCGCTTGACGGGGTCTAACCCATAGTGAGTATTTTTGCGACTGTGGTAGCAACCTCACAGCATGAACTGGTGCTGATGGCAGCGGTGGGTATCGCCGTCATCGGCATTGATGATCTGATCATCGATTTGATCTGGATCGGACGCAAATTGTGGCGACGATATGCGGTATATACGCGCTATTCCCGCGCAACTGTTTCCGATTTACCGCCCTCTACTGCGCCGGGCACAATGGCAGTCTTCATACCCACATGGGATGAATCCGGGGTTGTCGCTGCAATGTTGCGTAATACTCTTCGGACCTGGCACAATCAAAAGGTTAAACTTTACGTCGGCTGTTATCCAAATGATGACGCCACTTTTGCCGCTATTAGGTCCGTCAACGATCCCGCCATTCGCATCGTCATCTGCGACCGAGCGGGTCCAACCACCAAAGCCGATTGCCTCAACGCAATTTGGCGCGCTTTAGCGCGCGATGAAGCGGTGCACGATTTTAAGGCCAAGGCATTCATCCTGCATGATGCAGAGGATATCGTTCATCCCAAAGAGTTGATCGTCTTTGATCGTTTGATAGACCGCTTTGCCCTGATCCAGCTTCCTGTCATCCCGCTTTTGAACCCGAAGTCACGGTGGATCGGTGGGCATTACATGGATGAATTTTGCGAAGCGCACGGCAAGGACATGGTCGTGCGCGAAGCCATAGGCGCGCGACTGCCGCTCGCGGGGGTGGGCTGCGCCATCCGCCGTGATACCCTGTTAAACATTGCGCGTGCCAACGCCGGAAACCCATTTGACGCCACAAGCCTGACCGAAGACTATGAGCTTGGCCTCAAAATCAACCCCGCTGCTTCACGCTCAGTTTTTGTGCGGCTGACAGATCCGGAAACTGGAAAAATTGTTGCGGTCCGCGCACATTTTCCGGCAACTCTCGATACTGCTGTCCGGCAGAAGACACGCTGGATATTTGGTATCGCGCTGGCGGAATGGGATAGGGTTGGATGGTCCGGTGGCTTTGCTGAACACTGGATGCGGTTTCGGGACCGGCGCACCCTGTTTGCGGCGATCATACTTATTTCGGCCTATACTTCACTTCTATTGACAGCGCTTTTGGCGCTTTGCGACATTCCTATGATTGGCTTGGGACGAAGTTTGTCAATCCTCTTGGGGGTCAATGCGCTGCTCTTACTGTGGCGAATGATCATCCGCATCGCCTTTGTCGGTGCAGAATATGGCTGGAGAGAAGGTCTCTTTTCCGCGCCTCGGATGATCATTTCCAACATAATCGCAATTATGGCGGCACGCCGTGCAGTCTTCCAATACCTACTATTTCTAAGGAATGGTAAAACCACATGGGATAAAACAAGCCACGCTTTTCCTGATGTGACAGACACATAATGCAAAGGCGAAGCAGGGCACTTGAAGCGGTTGCCGGGTCACTGCTGCTGTGGTCCGGCATCCGCGCCACGATCCTCTGGGGCGATTATGAGCGCCCCGTCGCAGTGATTAGCCCCGCAGCGCTGGACATCGTAATCCAAAAACAAACGATGATAAACGACATCTCACGTCACAGTCCCAAACGCAGCAATGAACGTCTGCCGCACATTCCCGCATTCACCGCACGGGTCATTCACAACTCCGTCGCAAAAATAAAGGTTGGCGCGCCAAGAACATCCGTGGTCCCCTTCATGCCTCCCCCAACAAAAACGCTATTGACCACAGCCCCAGAGGTCCAAGACACTTTCGCATCACGCGATCAGGCGCATAAAAATCAAGGTTTGACCATAAGTGCTTGGCTCTATTGGCGACAAGATACTGGGATTACCCCTTCTGTATCCAATGGCCAGCTTGGTGGCAGTCAAACTGGCATACGTGCCCGCCTTCCTCTTATGTCGTTGGGAAAAAATGCGAATATTGGCATTAATGCAAGGGTTTCAGCACCGCTTTTGCGGCGCAAGGGAAAGGAAGTTGCACTCGGCACCAGCCTTGTCCTTGACCACCCGCATCGTATTGAGATTATTGCTGAGCGCAGAATCGCGCTTGACGGCGGTGGGCGCAATGCTTTTGCAGTAATAGCTGCGCGTGGCATTCATGATCGCCCGCTCGGTCACGGTTTGTTGGCAAATGGATATATTCAAGCGGGTATGGTTGGCCTGAAATCCAAAGATTATTTTGCCGATGGTGCCGTTAGCATCGATCATGTAGCGACGGAGACCGATGCTTATACAACGCGGATTGGCGTTGGCCTGTGGGGGGCTGCACAGCCCAAAATAGTGCGCCTTGATGTTGGCCCCCAGATCACATTTGTTTCAAAAAAACTTACGATACCAATCAGAATTTCTGCGCAGTGGCGACTGCATGTGGCGGGGGATGCACGTCCAGCCTCTGGCCCAACGCTATCACTGGGGAGTGACTTCTAAACTTTGACGCCCACAAAAGCTAAACTGTTGCTTCCGCTCTCCCTCCCATCTGTATAGTAACGATGTCGTGGATATTTACCTGCCCATTGCCAATTTGTCTGTGAACGCGCTCGTCATTATTTTGCTGGGCGGCGGCGTGGGTATTTTGTCAGGTATGTTCGGGGTCGGCGGGGGGTTTTTGACCACACCTCTGCTGATTTTTTACGGCATCCCGCCGACAATTGCTGCTGCATCAGCGGCATCCCAAGTTACCGGTGCGAGCGTTTCGGGTGCCCTTGCCCATTGGCACCGAGACGGTGTGGACGCGCGTATGGGCGCTGTTCTGGTTGCTGGAGGTTTGGTGGGTTCTATCGTTGGTGCAGCCTTGCTCGAAATGTTACAAAGTGCTGGGCAGAGCGATACCATCATTGCCATCCTCTATGTCATATTGTTGGGGTCGGTCGGATCCCTCATGGCACGTGACGCAGTCGCAGCCATTAAGGCTCAAAAATCTGGAGCACCACGCCCCGCGCAAAAAAGACGGCATCATCCCATTGTGGCAAGCCTGCCGCTGCGGTGGCGCTTTTACAAATCTGGGCTTTACATTTCTCCCTTTGCGCCCCTCGCTTTGGGTTTTTTGACAGGTATTCTCACCGTTTTACTCGGTGTTGGTGGCGGGTTCATCATGGTCCCCGCGATGATTTATCTGTTGGGAATGACAACGCGTGTGGTGGTTGGGACATCCTTGTTCCAGATCCTTTTTGTGACCGCTATTGCGACAATGGTTCATGCGTTGACAACGCAGGCCGTTGATATTGTTCTGGCGTCCCTCTTGCTGCTGGGCAGCGTTATTGGTGCACAAATTGGCGCGCGTTTGGCATCGCGCATTCCGCCAGATTGGTTACGCCTTATGTTGGCAACCATCGTTCTGCTGGTGGCGTTGCGATTGGCGATTGGTTTGGGTTGGCGTCCTGATGAAATTTATTCGGTGCAGACACTATGAAATTTCTGCTGCGCTGCCTTCTTGTGCCTTTTCTGTTGCTGACCACTGCGGCTTCAAATCCTGTGCTTGTTCCGGATGTGTCGCAGCGAAAAATTGACATTGTTTACAGCTTTACGGGTGCCGAGCTGCTGTTGTTTGGCGCGATCCTTTATCCTGGCGGACGTGTACCGTCGCGCGATGCCAATATCGTCGTGGTTTTACGTGGGCCCTCACAGTCCCTGATTGTGCGCGAAAAACGAAAATTGGGGGGGTTGATCTGGGTGAATGCCGAAAGCACACAGTTCAGGTCCGCGCCTGGATTTTACGCGGTTGCCGGGTCCAAACCCTTAAGCAAACTGGTCGATGAACGGACAGCCGCAATCTATGAATTGGGCCTTGGCAGTTTGCATCTGTCCCCTGCGAGTGGAAAATTGCCAGAGGCACAGCGCCGCTTTGAAAAAGGCTTTGTTGATTTACTCGGACGCGCTGATCTTTACACACAATCAGCAAACACTGTCGAAATCACTGACGGTGTGCTCTACCGTGCGCGCTTGACCATCCCCGCACGCGTGCCTGTTGGAACCTATACAGCGGAAACCTTCCTCATCCGCGATGGCCGTGTTTTAGCAGCGGCAACCCGCGATATTGAAATCAACAAATCTGGTTTTGAACGCTATATTGCAGAATGGTCACAGGCGCAGCCTTTCAGCTATGGAATGGCAGCCGTATTTCTGTCTCTCCTGCTCGGCTGGGGTGCCTCAGCACTGTTCCGGCGTATTTAACGCCTTATCATTTCCAGTTTCTTTACCATGACCGGCTAAAGCGGATTCACATTCTCTTTAAGCCCAAAGGCACGTGGATATGGATATGCAAGGACCGGTTAGCTTTTCGCCGCAAATCAATACGGAGTTTGACGATCAAAAGGCGCAACCTGTTACTCAGACAAAAAGCGCGGCAACATTGGAAATCGGGCGCGTTCTGGACATTGCGGGGTCGAGTTCGCGGCTTGTCCTTTTTGCCGACACGCTGGCAAAACTTGAAAAGGAAGAAGACCCCAGCGTTGCTATGGGCGGGCAGGTGGGTAGCCAGATCAAAATTAAACTGGGATCAACATGGCTGGTGGCGAACATTCGCACACTTGCCGCACATCCCGACGAAGAAACATTGATCACAGCCTATATCGATTTCTTGGGTGAGGGTGATGAAGAACGGTTGACTGGGAAAATCTATAATTTCCGTCGTGGTGTGACGCGGTATCCAACCCCAGGTGCCCGCGTGTACCCCGTCACATCTGACGATATGCGCCAGCTTTATGCACCAGATGACCGCGCAACGATTGAAATTGGAACAATCTACCCGACACGCGATATTCGCGGATCGCTCTTCATTGACTCGCTGTTGGGCAAGCATTTTGCTTTGTTGGGATCGACCGGTACTGGTAAATCAACATCGGCCGCGCTGATCTTGCACAAAATCTGTGAAGTCGCCCCGCAGGGCCATATCGTTATGATCGATCCGCACGGCGAATATTCAGCTGCATTCAAAACGAATGGCGCACTTTTCGACGTGTCCAACCTGCAAATGCCCTATTGGTTGATGAATTTTGAGGAACATTGTGAAGTGTTTGTCACAGCAACGGGCAATGACCGTCAGATGGACGCCGATATTCTCGCAAAATGCTTGTTGGCCGCACGGCAAAGAAGCCGGGTTGCAGAAGGCATTGCGAAAGTCACGGTGGATTCCCCGATCCCCTATTTGCTCTCTGACCTCACCTCGCTGATCCAAACGGAGATGGGGAAGCTTGATAAAGCAGGAGACAGCGCCCCTTATATGCGCTTGAAAACCAAGATTGATGAAATCAAGTCCGACCCCCGGTACAGCTTCATGTTCTCTGGTATGCTGGTCGCTGACACCATGTCGAACTTTCTATCACGGATTTTCCGCTTGCCAGGCGATGGCAAGCCGATTTCAATTATCGACGTTTCAGGCGTGCCGTCTGACACCACTTCAGTGGTGGTTGCGGTGCTGGCACGTCTTGTCTTTGACTATGCCATTTGGTCGCGCAATGAACCACAACGCCCCATTTTGTTGGTCTGTGAAGAAGCGCATCGCTATATTCCTTCAGACCGCGAAACCAAGGGTGTCGCTGTCCGCAAAATCCTCGAACGGATTGCGAAAGAAGGCCGGAAATACGGCGTATCTTTAGGTCTGATCACACAACGCCCATCTGATTTGGCAGAGGGTGTTCTTTCACAATGTGGCACGATCATCGCCATGCGCCTCAACAACGAACGCGACCAAGCCTTCGTTAAGGCCGCAATGCCAGAGGGTGCACGCGGATTTTTGGATACCATTCCGGCTCTACGCAACCGCGAATGTATTGTGTGCGGCGAAGGTACAACCATTCCGATCCGCGTCGCCTTTGACGATCTGGAACCGAACAAACGGCCAGCATCAACCGACCCCCTCTTTTCAGAACTCTGGCAAAAAACGGGCGGCGAAGAGGAAATTATTGACCGCGTTATCCGCCGGTGGCGTAGCCAAGGGAAATAGTTTCCCAAGCAGAATGAAGGGGGCGTGCATCCAAAAGATGCGCGCCTTTTTCTTATTTTGTGGATTTTTTAGGTAAGATACTGCCCGCAAGCGGGACATTGACCATAGCCCGCAAGCGCGCACGAAAGGCCGCCAACTGCGCCCCGCTTAACAAGGATGTTGAAGCAAAACGCGCCGATTGAGGATTTACGTTCGCGCCGTTCCGATACACTTCAAAATGAAGATGCGGCCCTGTCGAAAGGCCTGTCGACCCTACATAACCAATGATTTGACCTTGAACGACATGCCCACCGGGCGCGACATTGATCCGGCTTAAGTGCGAATAGCTGGTCGTTAGGCCGTTTGCGTGCGATAGGCGAATTTGGTTGCCATAACCGCCCGCTCGGCCTGCGCGTGCAACAACGCCGTCGGTCACGGCATGAATTGGGGTGCCGTGAACGGCCGCATAATCAACCCCGCGGTGAAAACGCGAATAACCAAGAATGGGGTGGAAACGCATCCCAAAACCCGAACTGATCCGTGCGCCTGAAACAGGGCGGGTCATGCCCGAACGTTTCTGACCAACGCCGGAGGCTTCATACCATTCCGTCCTGCCGCCAATATCCCACGGCAACAATTGAACGCGACGCGGTCCCGTGGTTAAGCCGGCGAACAACAGCTTGCCCGATTTTGTCTCACCCGTTGCAGCGCGGGCATGTTCAACCACGATGTTAAATTGGGCGTCTGATGTAACATCACGGTCAAGTGAGACTTTGCTGGAAAGCACGCGAATATAGTTTGCCACGGCATTTGCAGGGACGCCCGCTGCACGCGCGGATCGGTAAAGGCTTTCGCCGACCCGACCTTGAATGTGCAAGGGTGTGTTGTCGACGGCGATTGGGAATCGTGTCAGTTCAAGCCGCCCATCAACCCGCTGAAGCATAATCCGCAAATCAAAGCGCGCGCGAAGGTCAAGCGACTGGAGGGGGCGTGGTGTCGTCGGCGACGATCTTGATCCCAACACAAGTGGCATCACTGTCCCAGGAGATATGGCTGAAAGCGGCGTGACATTCGCAATCATCGCCGCAACGCCGCGTGCTTCTCCTGATGCGACCCCGGCACGTTCAAGCACCCGCGTGAAACCATCGCCTTGACCCAAGGTTGCGGTCAATTCGATTGTTGGTCGTTCTGGGGTGCTGGCGAGGGTGACCACAAGATCATTGGCAGCCATGCGCTTGCCCGTGTCACTGCCCCATGCCAGCGGCGCAATGCTTTGGGCACGACTTTCATCCCACATCTTGCCTTCAAGCGGTGCGGCCACGGGGCCTTGCAACGACCTGAAACCTGGGGCCAGATAGAGCGTGCTGCTGCACAGCAATGCACAGGTAAACAAACCCCGAAACCATTGCCGAGACCCAATATCGGTTCCCAAGTCAGGAACCCAGTCAACATCTGAAATTTGATCCGCCGCATGACGAAGGCGTCCGGCGAATTGTGTCAGGTCATGGGGTGGGTCGATTGCCTGCCCCAGCGACAATCCCGCTGTTCCACCCGTCGCCCCGAACCCATTTTCACTGCGTTGAAACAAGGCTTTTGTGCCCCCAAAAATTGCGGCCAAAGACGCTATGCTGCGTCCTTGGATAGGAGCTTTGTAAATCCAAATGGTTAATGTCAAACTGACAAAGTCCGAAATGAGGTCTCTGTGCGGTGAAACGTGCAGGATTATCGCACGGATGAGCCAATTGGACCGAAATCATCGCTTTATCGGGATCAAAAACCGCGTTAAATCTCTCAAATGCCTGCCATGCGCGATCAAAATGTTAAAGCCATTCTGGGTCCGACCAACACCGGAAAGACCCATTTGGCTGTCGAGCGACTCTGTGCACATTCGAGCGGGATTATGGGCTTTCCCCTGCGACTGTTGGCGCGAGAGATTTATGACCGCGTGGTCGCCATTAAGGGCGCAGATGCCGTCGGTTTAATCACGGGTGAAGAGAAAATTTTGCCACCCAAAGCGCGCTGGTTGCTTTGCACGGCGGAATCAATGCCGATGGAGCGCGATGTCGCCTTTGTCGCTCTGGATGAAGCGCAGCTCGGCGCTGATATGGAGCGTGGTCATATTTTCACCGACAGGTTGCTCAATGCGCGGGGCCGTGAGGAGACAATGATTCTGGGGTCTGAAAGTTTAAGGCCCATGATTCGCGCGCTGATCCCTGACGCGGAAATTACCACACGGCCGCGCTTTTCCAAACTGAGCTATGCCGGATCAAAAAAGCTGTCCCGCCTGCCGCCGCGCTCCGCTGTTGTCACTTTTTCAGCGCAAGATGTTTACCGCGTCGCCGAAATGTTACGCCAGGAACGCGGTGGCACTGCGGTTGTCATGGGATCACTCAGCCCGCGGGCGCGCAATGCACAAGTGGCCATGTATCAATCAGGTGAGGTCGATTATTTGGTCGCCACAGATGCGATTGGCATGGGATTAAACCTTGACGTCGGTCATGTTGCCTTTGCTGGCCTGACCAAATTTGATGGCAAACGACAAAGGCGATTGATGCTGTCAGAAATGGCGCAAATCGCAGGGCGCGCCGGCCGTCATCACCGGGACGGTACTTTTGGAACGCTCCGCGCAGGACCCGATGGCCCCAATTTTACTGACACCGAAATTGAGCGCATTGAAAATCACAGCTTTCCAAAATTGGATGCTTTGATGTGGCGCAATCCTGATCCTGATTTTAGCACGGTCTCTGCGCTTATTGCATCGCTAGAAGAAATGCCCAACCGTGATTTCCTTCATGCTGCCCCAGAAGTACTGGATATCACTGCCCTCAAAATCCTATCTGGCGACACGCGCGTTCAGACCGCGCTGCGTCAGGGCGCTTCGGTTGCCCGCCTTTGGGATGTGTGCGGCGTTCCTGATTTTCGGAAAGTCGGGGCCGATCACCATGCACGCCTTTTAACCCAGCTGTATGGATATTTGGGGTCGGGTTCAGACTATATTCCAGTCCCATGGTTTGCGTCTGAACTTGTCAGACTGGATAATGTCCAAGGCGATGTAGACACGATTGCGGCTCGGCTCGCAGCGGTGCGCACGTGGACATATGTTGCCCAGCGCCCAAATTGGCTCGCGGACCCACAGCATTGGGCGGCCCGAGCGGCGGATGTTGAAGAACGCCTGTCCGATACACTTCACCACAAGCTTACCGAACGCTTTGTTGATCGCCGCACGACCATTTTAAGACGCTCAAAGGATGGCGACCCTGCATTTCTCGACGTGACCGTTGATCCAGAAGGGGTGGTCGCGGTCGAAGAAGAAGTTATCGGTCATTTGGCGGGTTTCCATTTTAGCGTCGACCCGTCGACGCGTAGCGCGGAACGCAGAAAACTGCTGGCGGCAGCAGAATTGCGGCTTCCGTTGGAGTTGTCGCGGCGCGTACAATCTTTGCACGACGCTGCCGATGATCAATTTTCCCTGAATATCGTTATTGGGGAGCAAGCGGGTTTGGCTTGGGATGGCCATCTTATAGCTAGCCTAAAACCAGGAAAATCGCTGCTTGATCCGCGCATCAGGCTTGAACCTTCCGCTAAGGCGCTTCCGGTGGCTGAACGCGTCATTGTCGAAACGCGATTGGGCCGCTGGCTGCACGACCGCATCACCCAGCGCATGTCCCCCTTATTGCGATTCCAAACCATGCTTGCACAGCCAACCTGCGCAGCACCAATTCGCGCGGTGCTTGCTCAGTTGATCGAAAATGGCGGCAAAATACCACGCACTGACATTGACGATGCGCTGGCCGCGCTTGATCCCCAGCAACGCCGTTTGCTGGCGAAGCGGGGACTAGTGATTGGTGCGCTCGATATTTTTCATCCAGCCATGCTGAAGCCAGAGGCCGTAAAACTCTATGTGGCT
This sequence comes from Chakrabartia sp., assembly GCA_040079575.1. Classification (GTDB taxonomy): domain Bacteria; phylum Pseudomonadota; class Alphaproteobacteria; order Sphingomonadales; family Sphingomonadaceae; genus Aquisediminimonas. The sequence continues at coordinate 13,238 of JBEBKH010000015.1, forward strand.
CTCAAATCTGCCCAGACAGGTGTTCCCATATTGCCCCTGCCAATGCCAGGCTTGGGGTTACTCGACCAGCCTGAACCAAGTCTGGTGATCGGCGCTGAATGGGCTGGTTTCAGGCGTTTTGGCAAGCAGATGTTGCGGATCGATCTTGTCGAGAAAATAGCGCGCACAGCACATGATGCGCGCGGAAAGAGCCGGATTTACGCGCATAACCCCGACATGGCGGTGTCCCTAGGTGTCGGTACAGCCACATTGGGGCATATCCTAAAGGCGCTTGGATTTCATCCCATCGTCAGCCCGAAATCCCATCAATGGCGATGGCAAGGGCGACCACGCGTTGTGCGCTCCGCTGCGCCCATCAATAATGCTTTTTCAGACCTGCGCGCATGGCAAAACCCGTTATCACCCCATACTGCCGATTGACGTGGGGCCGGACTGAATTTATCGCAGCATCACAATGTCCACGCGGAGAGACCCAAAATGACCTATGTCGTCACTGAAGCCTGCATCAAATGCAAGTATATGGATTGTGTTGAGGTCTGCCCCGTCGATTGCTTTTATGAGGGCGAAAACATGCTCGTCATCAACCCGAGCGAATGTATTGATTGCGGCGTGTGTGAACCAGAATGCCCAGCGGAAGCCATCCTGCCCGATACCGAAAGCAACCTTGAACAGTGGCTAGAAATCAACACAAGCTATTCCGCGCTATGGCCCAATGTCACGCGTAAGAATGATCAGACCCCAGCTGATGCCCACGACCATAAGGGAGTGGACGGTAAGTTTGAGAAATTCTTTTCAGCGGAACCCGGCCAAGGCGACTGAGCACTCAGAGTGATTATGGACGTGCCGGCACCTGGTAAAGCGTGACCGGCTGATGATGGTATCGTAACTTTTTCCAGACGGCCGGTGGCAACATCGGCGCGACACCCGTGACTTCCAAAAAGCGTGCGGCATAGGTGGGTTGGGGCTCTAATGTCGTCAGCTTCGACCACCCCAGCTGCGGCTTAAAGCGCGCGCTGTCTTTGGCGGTCATAAACCGGTTGGGGCTTTCGACATTTTGCACATTATAGAAAAAGAGAGCACCAGATTGCGGGCCCATATCCGTTACCCGCGCCTGGGCTTTGTCCCAGCGCAACAACAAATCAGCACGGTAGCGGGTCATCGGGTCCGTCACGATTGTAGCTTTTGGATATGCACGGGACAGCTGCACTAAACTGCGTTCCGCAAACATGAAATCCTTGTTTTCGACATACATGCCTACTGCATTGCTTCCCAACAGCAATGCCGCGATCCCGGCCGCCACGCGCGGCCATCCAAAACGCGTCCAGAGTGAAACCAAGCCAATCCCCGTCAAAATACATGCAACAGCAGTTGTCGCCATGAAATAGCGCGGGTTGAGCGGCAAAAGTTTATACGCCGCCCCAGCACAGACGAACCATGTCACCCCGAACAAAGCAAAGATCCGCGAAAAATGACGGATTTTTGGATCGATCCCTCGGCCAAAGCACAGCCAAATACCAAGCGGAATGGCGACGAAAAACAAGAGCATCAATTCCTGATTGAGTAACAACACCAAAAAGGGGTCAATCACTGGATGGACAATAACGTTGCCTGCCAGATCGATACTGCGATCAATCGTTGCGTCGTGGTGCATAGAGATTGAATATCGATACAAGGGATCGCCCGTCATCACACCGAGATAGAGCAGTTCCAATCCCCAAACAGCCAGAAATCCAGCAGCAATCATCCAATAATAGCGGCGCTTAAAACCATGTCCGGCCAAAAAAAGAAGGCCGTAAAATACCGCGATAAAAATCGATGTCTCACGCGTCAAAAATCCTAGGCCAGCACAAACCCCAGCCGCAAAAAGCCTTTTGAGCGAGGGCCCATTTATCAAGCACCCATAATAAAGCGCCACCGAAAGAAAAAGAAAGCACAGCTCGATCACATCAACACCGGCAATCGTTGAGTTAACGACCAAGAGCGGGCACGTCACCAAGGCCAGCAGCGCGCCAAAGGCATGGCGCTTATCACAGTAAAGCGCGGTCAAAGTATAAGCAGCAACCAAGAAACCAAGCATATAGAGCAAACTGGGCAGCACAAACGCGACCTCATTCTCTCCAAAGGTCAGGAATGACAGCGCCATTGGAATCGTGATGGTATAGCGGATTGTACCGTGACCGCCCACGAATGGAAAATCTTCAATCCACCCGTAGGCTCCCCGCGCATAAGTGACATCATCGGATCCCAAAAACCCAACCCATGACAGCGTAACGAGCAAAAGAAACAGCGATAAACCAAGGCCGAGTGGAAGAAGGGGCTTCAAAGATTTAATCATGGGCCGGGCGATAGACAAAATGGCGGCTGACAAAAAAGGATGTGACAATCACGACAATGTCCGTGCCAATTTTCGCGAAAATTTCGGGCGCTTGAAACTGTGCAACCAACAGCCACAGCAACACCGATGAGAGGGTGATGTTGAATATAAAGAGCAGGATATACGCCTTCATTTGATCGGGGGTGCTGCTTTTTTGCTGCCATGAGAAGGTCACATATTTATGGAGCACAAACCCAACAGCGGCACCCACCATTTTTGCGGCGACATTGGCAGGCAAATATCCACGCGGAACCAGCGCGATAATCCCCCAAAACACGGTCATATCACAGGCGTAAACAATCGCGCCGACCAATATATAACGGATCATTTGGTAAAGCGCAGACTGGTTCATTTGATCAGGCGGTTCATCTGGATAGGATCCCGAGGTTCATTGCCAATGTCAAAACCCAGAAAACTGAGCAAGAGTTGAAACCCTAGGATGATGGGGAGCGTCGCAATCATCACCGTTCCGGTGCTCGCGATTGCGCCACTGCCGATCGATTCGCTCCATGCAAACATCCCAAAAATGGTGCCGAACAGCATCAAGAATAGCCCCATCACCAGCTGTGCCGACGCCAAACTGAAATCACGCATGAAATAGGAATAGAGCAGCCGCTTGGTCAATTCATGAATGTTCTTGAACAAAAATTGTCCAAAAACTTTACTGATTTTGAGATTGCTCTCCTCATCGCCGTAATGCGCGCGCATCGGCACATCTTTGACGACCGCACGGATATTACCAAGGTTGATGAGCATATCCGATTCAAAGAAATAACGTTCACTGATATTGCCAAATTCTAGGCATTTCAGCGCCTCTGCATGGATCGCCGTATAGCCATTGGTAGGGTCGAATATGCTCCAATACCCACTCGACAATTTTGTGAGGAAGGAAAGCGCGGCATTACCAAACAACCGCATGCCCGGCATTTTGCGGACGTTATACACTGAATGAAAGCGGTTTCCCTTGGCATAATCCGCGCGGCCATCAACCACAGGCCCTGCAATAATGGGAATCAGCGCTGGGTCCATTTGACCGTCGCCATCAACTTTAACCACGATATCCGCACCCGCCTCAAGCGCTGCCTTATACCCAGACATCACCGCACCCCCGACGCCCTTATTTTCAGGATGAAACACAATTTTCACCCGTGGGTCTTTGACCGTATCTTGGATATAAATACCTGATTGTTCAGGACATTTATCGTCCACGACAAAGATCATGGAAACCTCTGACCCCATCTTGGCGATAACATCTGCAATATGTTTGCGCACACGGAAGCAAGGAATAACGACAGCAATTTTCGGAGACGAAAAATGCGCTTTCATGTCAATAAATTCCCCAATGGTGCTGTGCGACAGGTGCGAAGCGCGCTTATCCACAATCATTCTTATACCAAGTCAGAGTTAAAATGAATTGAATGTATGGCCTTTTTGCAGGTGGGTTATTGATGTATTTCACAAAGGTGGCATTTTCGTTGCGAATCTGCTAACAGCATTGTCAAGAAGTAGGTGTGCACGTTCACCTATGCGGAGTGTTTCAATCCTTTCCTGTTCAATCCGGCGACCAGCAACCTCTTTTCAGAGGGTTGCGGCGGACTTTTCAGGTCAAGATTAACCCAAGAAAGGTCGCAATTCATGGCTTCTATCGCGCTTGACTTCGATGTCGGCGACTATGTCGTATACCCAAAACACGGCGTTGGCCGTGTCATAGAACTACAAAATTCTGAGATCGCAGGCATGGCGCTTGAACTCTATGTTCTGCGATTTGAAAAAGAACGCATGACACTGCGGGTCCCCACCAACAAAGCTGAAAGCGTCGGCATGCGCAAATTGTCATCTGACAAGCAAATGCAAGAAGCGCTGACCACGTTGAAGGGCAAACCCAAGGTCAAGCGCACCATGTGGTCACGCCGTGCGCAGGAATATGAAGCAAAGATCAATTCGGGCGACCTGGTGTCGATTGCTGAAGTCGTCCGCGATCTGTTTCGTCCGGATGATCAGCCTGAACAGAGCTATTCAGAGCGTCAGATTTTTGAAGCGGCCACCAGCCGTCTTGCGCGCGAACTGGCGGCGATGGAACAGGTTGATGAACCAACAGCGGTTCTTAAAATCCTCGACATCCTCAAAAAATATGCGCCAACGCATGTTAAGCCAACCGCAGAATAGCGTTTGTGCACAATGATGAAGGGCGGACCTGCGGGGCCGCCCTTTTTCGTATGGCATTCTTCGCTTGCTGCACCCTGAGCCACACGTCATAGGTTTACTATGACTTCATGGTGGGATCAGAATGTTGTGCCGCGCCTCATTGGCTGCGCGTGTCGACAGCCTGCGATTATGAAACATCGCTCGCTTGTTATACCACAAGCGAATGGTGCGGTGCTTGAATTGGGCGCAGGTGGCGGCATTAATGCGCCGTTTTATGATGCAACTAAGGTCACATCACTGGTTGGGATTGACCCCTCTCCCGCTTTGTTGGGTGATGCGGGGGCGGCATGGGCCAATGGCACTATTCCTTCCGAATTGCGCCACGGATTTGCCGAAGACTTGCCGTTCAAAGACGGGCAATTTGACACGGTCGTGACGACTTTCACCCTGTGTTCGGTGTGTGATCAGGCCCAATCCTTGGCAGAGGCGCGGCGCGTTTTGAAACCGGGTGGGCAGCTCCTCTATCTTGAACATGGCAGAGCGCCAGATGCTGGACCACGGCGTTGGCAAAGGCGTATCGAGCCGATCTGGAAACGCATTGCGGGCAATTGCCATTTGACCCGCCCTATCACCAGCGCCGTGGCTGCGAATGGATTCATGATCCAATCTCATCACGGCCAATATCTGAATAAGACGCCAAAGTTTTTGGGCTGGGTCGAATGGGGAAGCGCGAAACCAGCATGAAATATATGATCTCCGCTATTCTTCTGCTCACAATTCACCCTGCATACGGTGCAGAACGCGGTTACAGTGTTACCGATTTTGATGCCATCCGCGTGATCGGACCATTTTCAGTTGATGTCGTGACCGGGAAAGGCGCTTCTGCGCGCGCAAGTGGCACTGCGCAATCCTTGGAACGCGTGTCTGTTTCTGTCCAAGGGCGCTTGCTGACGATACGCACGAATAGTCAAACATGGGGCGGGTGGTCCGCCAAAGCGCAAACACAAATCCCCGCCAAATTGCGCATCACGGTTCCCCAGCTCCGCAGTGCGTCCATCGATGGTTCGGGGCAAATGACTATCTCGGCGATGAAAGGGATGCGTATCTCCCTCTTTTTACAGGGCGCTAGCACACTGCTGGTCGGCAAGATTGAAACCGACAAATTGGTCGTTGATCTCGCCGGTTCAGGAAAGATAGCTGTCGCGGGGAACGCAAAGACACTGCAAGCCGCTGGCAGCGGATCAGCAACGCTTTTGGCGCGCGAGTTGAATATAAACGACGCTCAGCTCTCTTGGAATAGTTCTGGAAATGCCGAAATTCTAGCCGCGCGCTCAGCCAAAATTGTTTCAACTGGGTCCGGCACGGTCAGTGTCATTGGCAAGCCCGCCTGCACCGTTACAGCACTTGGCGCTGGTGAAGTGATCTGCGGCGACGCGTCAGATAAGTGATAGGCCGGCAAGTTCACCCAACAATTCGGGTGGCAATGCATCGCCCCCCGAAATCCCTTCCCCGAGATCAGGCGGCGCATCATTTCCATTCAGATAGCGCCATCCCTGATGCGCGCGCTTAGGATAGGTGGCCACGGGCACGATCCGCGCTTCGAGGATCATATCCTGCCGTCCTTCCGCATTGGGTTCAAACCGCAATACCCTTGCCCTTGCGACAAGTTGATGCTTGATGATCCAATACAGCGATCCGCCGTCCAATATTTCCAAGTGGCGTTTGGGCAAGTAACGTGTCGTCATCAACACCGTGCCGCCCACCGCGCGACGTGCGATCGCAGCGTCAAGCATAGCCAGACTGGTGCAGCCAAAAGCAACTTTGGTTAGATGCAGTCCACTCATCCCGTCAGGCCGGCCACTGTGGCGAGCCCAAGGAATGCAAAAAAGCCCATCGAATCTGTGATCATCGTTACAAACACCGACGATGATACCGCAGGATCGATATCCATCCGGTCAAGGATCACAGGCACCAAGACCCCGGCCAAACCCGCAACGATGATGTTCGTCATCATGGCCGCGGCAATCACCATCCCCAACGGAACATTGCCAAAGACTAAAGTAACCCCCACACCGATCACAGCTGCAACGGTGATACCGTTGAGCACCGCCACCCTTATTTCCCGCGCGATGGTGCGCATGGTGTTTGATTGCGTCAGCTGGTTGGTCGCCAATGCCCGCACCGCCACCGCCATGGTCTGGGTTCCCGCATTGCCGCCCACGCCAGCGACGATTGGCATCAACGTCGCCAGCGCGACCATTTGCGCAATGGTCCCTTCAAAAAAGCGGATGATCGACGAAGCGACCAAAGCGGTCATCAAATTGGTGATCAACCAGCGAACACGGCTTTTATAACTGTCAAAAATTGGTTCATTAATATCGCCCTCGCCGGCACCTGACAGTTTTAGAATGTCTTCGCCGGCTTCTTCCTGAATAACATGGACGATATCATCGACGGTGATCATCCCTACCAATCGGCCCGACGTGTCGATGACGGCCGCTGAAATCAGGCCGTATTTTTGGAAACGCAACGCGACTTCTTCCTGATCCATATCGACTGGGATCAGCGTCTGTTCCCGCTTCATCACATCGGCCATTGCCACCGTGCGCGGCGTGCGTAAAATCCAGCTCAGATGGCAAGTGCCAATCGGCTTATGTTGAGGATCGACAATGAAGACTTCCCAGAAATCTGTTGTCAAATCTTGGTTTTCACGCAAATAATCAATCACTTGCCCGACATTCAAATGTTCGGGCACAGCGATTAATTCGCGCTGCATCAAGCGTCCGGCGGATTCCTCAGGATAGGAAAGTGCTTCTTCAATGGCAGCACGGTCATCGGGGGCCAGCGCGCGGAGAACGGCGCGCTGATCATCCTCTTCCATATCCTCAATGATCGCGACCGCATCATCGGTATCGAGTTCGCCTGCGATATGAGCGACTTGTGCAGCATCAAGTGTATCGATCAGTTCTTCACGAACATAATCATTCATTTCAGCAATCACATCGCCGTCGAGCAGGTCAGCCAATGCAGCAGCCAATGCAGAGCGTTGGTCAGCTGGGGCCAATTCAAACAGATCGGCGATGTCGGCCGGGTGCAACGGCGAAACAAGCTTACGCGCACCTTCATCGTCACCCGCTTCAACGGCCGCCAAAACATCACGGACAAAGCCAGATTTCAAATGATCGTCTTCGTTAAACTGGGTTTCAACCGGTATTTCCGGCGAACGGGTCAAGTCAGCTTCGCTCATCATGCCCTCCGCACATTTTTCGGCCTGTTGCCCGCCTAGGCTGCGCGGCAAAGATTGACAAGCGTTTGACTTCCCTCATCCGTGTGATCGCGTAAACAGGGTCAATGAACCAGCCCTATCGCCTCTCTGTATTAGATCAATCTCCGATCACCGAAGGGGAAACCGCAGCGCAAGCCCTTTCCAACACGCTGGACCTTGCCCGTGCGTGCGACGGCGCTGGTTATTACCGCTATTGGTTAGCAGAACATCATGCTTCACCAGCATTGGCGGGGGTCGCTCCTGAAGCGCTTATTGGCCCTGTAGCACTTGCGACCCAAAACATACGCGTCGGATCTGGCGGGATTATGTTGCCCCATTATTCGCCTTTCAAGGTCGCCGAAACGTTTAAAATGCTCGCAGCCCTTGCCCCTGACCGGATTGATTTGGGCTTGGGACGCGCGCCGGGCAGTGATCAACGCACGGCATTCGCCCTTCAACGCGATCGAACGCGCCAAATGCCAATGGATGATTTCCCCAATAATTTGGCTGAGGTGCTTGCCTATCTCGGGGACGGCTTGCCTGAAGATCACGCGTTCGCTGCCCTAAAAGACACACTGCCCACCGGCGGCGGCGCAATTGAGCCTTGGTTGCTTGGATCATCACTGGACAGTGCAATTTGGGCCGCCGAAGCCGGTTTGCCCTATTGCATTGCAGACTTCATCAATTCTGAGGGCCTGTCACAAGCCCAGCATTATCACCGCCATTTCAAACCCTCCCGTTGGTTAAAAGCACCCTATGTAATGGTTGCGACATGGACAATTGCGGCTGAAACCCGCGCGCAGGCAGAACGCCTTTCACTTCCAGCGCAAATGATGTTCGCACATCTGATCCGTGGCACCCTCATTCCTGTGCCCACGGTTGAAACGGCAATGCAGTGGGCACTGACCAATCCCACGACATCCAGACGTCGCCGCACCGTGCTCGGTTCACCCACCGCGGTCAAATCCGAACTTGATGCAGTGGCCGCAGAATTTGGGGCGTCCGAAATGATGCTTGTCAATATCATGCCCGATCATGCTGCGCGCAAAAATTCTTATGTCAGCATTGCGCGCGAATATGGGCTAGCATCACACGCCAACCCCGCCTAAGCGGTCCGCCAATAGATTTTTACGGAGAAACATCATGGCTGAAACACTCACACTCACCCTTGGCACCGGCGACGTTGTCATCAAATTGCGTTCCGACCTGGCCCCCGGTCATGTCGCCCGTATTGCAGAACTCGCCGGTGAAGGTTTTTATGACGGCGTCATTTTCCACCGCGTGATTGATGGCTTTATGGCGCAAGGCGGCGATCCAACCGGCACGGGGATGGGCGGATCACCCAAGCCGGATCTGGCGGCTGAATTCAGCCGCGAACCCCATGTGCGCGGCGTGTGTTCAATGGCACGGTCATCAAACCCAAACAGTGCCAACAGCCAATTCTTTATCTGCCTTGATGATGCGCGCTTCCTTGACGGTCAATATACAGTCTGGGGCGAAGTCACGTCGGGCATGGATCATGTTGATGCATTGCCCAAGGGTGAACCACCCCGCACACCCGGTGCGATTGTTTCGGCAACTGTCGCCTAAAAATCGATCAGTCTGTCAGGGTAAGAAGCCAGTCCCGGAACAACCGGACTGGCTTTTGCTCAAGTGCGCGCGGGCGACAGGCAAACCAATAGCTGTAGGGGCTTTGCACCTCTACATCGAACATTTTGACAAGCCGTCCATCCGCATAATCAGCCAGAAGATTCTGGTGCAGAAACGCAATCCCCATGCCCTGTGCCGCTGCCTCAAGCATCAATTGTCCTGAATCGAAATAATCAATCGCTGCTGGCTCAAGATCGGGCAAACCGACGGCATCTCGCCAAACATTAAAGGTGTCTTCCAATTCGCGGTGGATGAGCACGGTCATTTCGGCGATTTGTTCTGGTCGTGTGATCGCATGTGGTCCTTGTACCAACCGCCGCGCGCCGACAGTATAAATTTTATCACGCAGGATTCTGACGCCGTATAGCGCCGGATCAAGATTTTCGGCCAAGGCAATCGCCGCGTCCAATCCGTCCCCAAGCCGCGTTAAGGCATGCGATGCTGTGTCGAGGTCGATGTGCAGCGAGGGATGCAGCACTCTCAGATCAGGGAAATGGGGGATCAGCCGCTGCGAGGCGAAAAGCGTGGGCACCCCTAAGCGCAGGCGCATCACATGTTCACCCGTGGTCATTGTTTCGATGGCGTTGGAAAAAGACTCGATGATCGGCGACACCAATTCCATCAGCTGTTCGCCGTCCTCATTCAACCGGATCGCCTGATGGCGCCGTTCAAACAGAGGCCGACCAATAAAATTTTCCAGCGTTTGAATGCGTCTGCTGAGTGCGGGCGATGACAATGCCAATTCCTCTGCCGCCGCTTTAATGGATCCAAGACGCGCCACTTGGACAAAGGCCTCGATTGCCGCAAGGGATGGTAAGCGTCTCATACCCCTGATATGATACACACATGCAAAAAATGCAATCATGATTTTTCATTTCGCACTTGCACAAAATGATGCTGCGCTGCACATAGAACAGGCCTTTCAGGCATCCTCTCCTATATAAACTTTCATGGGTCGGCCCTTCGGGACCGGCCCTTTTTTTGTCTTTTCTTGCGCAGGGGTCGAAACCGCGCCCCGGGCACCCTACCTTGTTTGTAGAGAACCAAGCGAATCGGGACGAGGCATGACAGACAAAGTAAATTCAACTGGAAAATTGCAAGTAGCAAACGCCCGTCCAGAAGATAGTGGCCACGGTATTGCGAGAATTTCTCGCCTGATTATGGCGAACTTGGGCCTTTCCGAAGGCGATGTGGTTTCGTTAGAAGGAAAAAGGCTCACGTCCGCGCGCGCTGTCTTCCCCTATGCTGAGGATGAGGGATTGGAGCTGATTCGACTGGATTCCCTCATCCGGATGAATGCTGGTGTTGGAACTGGTGAACATATTATCATCCGCAAAACAGAATCAAAACCTGCGCAACGCGTAGTGTTCGCACCTGCACAAGAAAATCTGCGGCTGCACGGTTCAGGCAATGCCCTAAAACGCAGTTTTGCCGGACGCCCCTTAAGTGCAGGTGATATTGTTGCAACAGCAGGCCAGCAACAGGTCGATCGCGACAATATGCCCCCGCAACTGCGCCAGATGTTGGCCGCCCCAGCCTACGCGCTGCAAGAAATCAGGCTCGTTGTGGTTGAAGCCAGCCCAAAAGGCATTGTCCATATCGACCCCAGTACGGAAGTCGAGCTGCGCGCTGAATATCAGGAGCCCAAGGATGCGCGACGAGCTGATGTGACGTATGATGACATTGGCGGCATGGGTGACACCATCGACCAGCTTCGGGAAATGGTTGAACTGCCACTGCGCTATCCCGAATTATTTGAACGGCTAGGTGTGGACCCGCCAAAGGGTGTTCTGCTCTATGGCCCCCCGGGCACAGGCAAAACGCGATTGGCGCGGGCTGTGGCGAACGAAAGTGCTGCGACATTCTTCCTGATCAATGGCCCTGAAATTATGGGATCAGCATATGGTGAGAGCGAGAAAAAGCTGCGCGATGTGTTTGAGGCGGCAGCAAAGGCGTCGCCCAGTATCATATTCATCGATGAAATTGATTCGATTGCGCCTAAGCGCGGCCAAGTGAGCGGCGAGGCAGAAAAACGTCTGGTTGCGCAATTACTGACACTCATGGATGGTCTTGAATCGCGTGCCAATGTAATTGTCATCGCCGCAACCAACCGCCCGGAAGCAATTGACGAAGCGCTGCGCCGTCCGGGTCGGTTTGACCGCGAAATTGTCGTCGGCGTGCCTGATTTGCGTGGGCGTCGTGAGATTTTAGGCATCCATACACGCGGCATGCCCCTTGCCGAAGGCGTTGATTTGGCTGAACTCGCGCGCACAACCTACGGCTTTGTTGGCGCAGATCTCGCCGCTCTCACCCGCGAAGCTGCCATCGAAGCGGTTCGCCGGATCATGCCCAAGCTGGATTTGGAAACCGCAACCATTCCGGCTGATGTGTTGGACACACTATCGGTCACGCGCGAAGATTTTCTGACAGCGATCAAGCGCGTGCAACCTTCGGCGATGCGCGAAGTCATGGTGCAGATGCCTGATGTCCGCTGGTCCGATATTGGTGGGCTGAACGAAGCACAGCGCAAATTGCAAGAAGGCATTGAATTGCCGCTGAAAAATCCGGATGCTTTTCGGCGCTTGGGTATTCGGCCGGCAAAGGGGTTTTTGCTTTATGGCCCACCGGGGACTGGCAAGACACTGCTCGCCAAAGCAGTGGCACGCGAAGCCGAAGCCAATTTCATTGCGGTGCGCGCATCGGACCTGTTGTCAAAATGGTACGGGGAGAGTGAACAGCAAATCACGCGCTTGTTCGCCCGCGCACGCCAGGTTGCTCCCTGCATTATCTTTATCGATGAAATGGACAGCCTGGTTCCCGCACGCGGAAGCGGCGGCGCTGGCGAGCCCCAGGTCACAGAACGCGTCGTTAACACAATCCTTGCCGAAATGGACGGGATTGAAGAAATGCAGTCTGTCATTGTGATCGGTGCCACCAACCGGCCGACGTTGATTGACCCTGCGCTGATGCGGCCCGGGCGGCTTGATGAACTTATTTATGTGACGGTTCCCGATAAAGCCGGGCGGCTCCATATCCTGAAAATCCATACAAGCAAGATGCCATTGGCCAAGGATGTTGATCTGGATGATTTGGCCGCACGCACTGATAAATTCACCGGCGCTGATCTGGAAGATTTAACACGGCGTGCCGGGCTTGCGGCCCTGCGCGAATCGATCAAAATCAAAAAGGTGACAAAAGCCCACTTCGACGCAGCGTTAAAAGATACACGGGCGTCCGTCACAATCGAAATGGAGCGTGAATATGCCAAAATACAAGAAACCCTGAAAACCGACGCCCTCCGCCCTTCCAATATGGGCTTTATTGCTCCCGGGATGCTGAGTCCAAAGGGACCGAAGGCGTAAGGCGAAACAACGCATAGCCAATAAGGAGCGCGAGCATCATTGAAGAGAGGAAATAAGGAAGCGGCGGATATAGTTCATAAAGGCCAACGCCGATTGACGGACCGAGAACAAAGGCAGCACCATTGACCGCTGTTACTCTTCCGGCGACCGCGCCTTGAAGACTGCGGTCAACCGCCAGTGACGATCCTGCTGTAAAACCGGGGCGCGTAAAGCCAAAACCGATACACGCGACTGCAAATGCGCTTGCAATACCGTATAAGGACGTTGCGACGCCGACCAATCCGGTCCCGATAGAGGCTATCGCCAATCCCGTCACAACCATTTTCTGTGGTGATAAATTAAGCAGAGGGATAATGCCCCATTGAACCAACAGCGCAGCACCAGCACCGATCATGAGAACGATACCAATCGCCTGCTGTGCTTCAAACAAATTGAGCCCCAAACGGTCAATGACCAGAAATCCAATGGCTTGGCCTGTCATGGCCTGTGCATGCCCCATCACCAGCCCCATTAGCATCCACGGCCAAATGCGCGGATCGGTTGTTTTGAGGATAATCGAAGATGGCTCCTCCGTGGCAGCGGTAATGCTCGCGCCTGCTGGCGCGCCACCAATGGAGGGATAGCTGCTCACCGCACCGCGCCCGACATCATTCGGCCCATCATCGCGCAAATAGCGCCAGACGAGATACAAAACGATAGCCCCAAAGAAGGAAAAGACAAAAGCCGGTCCAGCAAGGCCAACATAAGGCAAAACAAACCACGGCGCGGCGGCTGGCCCCAAAATCGTGCCCAAACCAAATGCAGATCCCAGCATCGTCAGGGCTTTCACCCTGTCTTTAGGAGAAGTCCGCAGTGCGATCATTGCCTGCGCCGCCGGGGGGGCCGCAGCCCCAAAAATACCGTAGATCATGCGCGCACACATGAAGCAGACCATTGTCATGACTGGTCCGATCCAACCGCGCAGCCCTGCCGTTAAAAATATCCCACACAGGAAAACCGATCCAATAAAACCAGTCAAACCCAACAGAACCATTTCGCGCCGCCCATCACGGTCTGATCGCCGCGCCCAAATGGGGGCAGAAATCACCCACAGGGCAGCCGACACAGAGAATGCAGCAGCGATAATACTGTCTGCGACCCCCATGGTACGTCCTATTGTAGGCAGCAAAGATTGCAGCGCCGTGTTTCCTGCTCCGGTAATGAGCATCACCAAAAATAAAATGGTGAAATCGCGGCTGTTGGCGCGCGACTCAGCCATGATGGTTAAAGAATGTCGACATCTGCTGCATTTGATTCGGTTTCATTTCGGCACTGATAAAGCGCATGGGCGAACACTGGAAGCTTATCATCCTCTGTATGACGAATTATCCTTGCCACTGAGGGCTGCATTCTGCAAACGACGGGATTAATTTTGGTTCAAGGGCAGACATGACAGCATCTCCTTCAAAAGCCGCCACATTGAAAAAGCGTAAAGCGCGCGGACCTTGGACGATGTTCTTTAAGGGGTTTTTGAAACACCCCGTCATGGTGGGATCAATTATCCCGTCATCGGACACGTTGATTGCCAAAATGCTCTCACGTGTCGATTGGCAAAATACTAAAGTCTTTGTTGAATATGGCCCCGGCGTTGGCACATTTTCCCAGCATATTCTGCAAAGGCTAAAACCAGATGCAACCTATATTGCTATTGATACCAACCCCGATTTCATAGAATATTTGTCGGAAACCATTCAGGACAGTCGTTTCCGTCCCGTCTTGGGTTCAGCGGCAGACGTCGAACAGATCGTCAAAGACAGCGGTTTTGACCATGCCGATTATGTCCTGTCTGGCCTGCCTTTTTCTACTCTGCCCAGCGGCGTCGGCCCAGCCATTGCGGCGGCAACCGCGCGCGTCATCCGCCCGGGCGGAGCTTTTCTGGTTTATCAATTCCGTGCCAAAGTGCGCGATTTCATCGCACCTCATTTTGCGCGGATCGACCAAGGCATCGAATATTGGAACATCCCACCCTGCTGCCTGTTCTGGGCGTGGAAGGATTAGGGTGCGGTCGAGGTACGCTCTAATTACGGCGAAAGTTTAAGCCCCGGGTCACAGTAAAATCTATCGATGCCACCAACACATAGGCGATAAACCAACGAAATTTTGCAAATAAGGTTGACCGTGCTTTATGTTCAGCGCGCGTAATCGCATCGCAGTACGGGATATGTGTGTCGACAAAGCTTCGCATTATCGTGGCAAATCCCGCATCGTCTATCCGCAGCATAATTTCTGCATTTAGGAAGAGGCTGCGCATGTCAAAATTGGCGGACCCAATGTAAACCGCGTCGTCCGCAATGATCAATTTCATGTGCAGCATCTGTGGCAGATATTCGAAAATATCCACTCCGCCTTTCAGCAGGCGTTTGTAGCAATGGCGTGCCGCTGCAATAGTTGTTGTGTTGTCTGAACGCGCCGCAGTGATTAAACGCACCTTGCCGCCACGCGCCTCAACGCGTGCTAATTTGCGCAACATACCCCAACTGGGCGAGAAATAAGCCTGAATCAAGTCAACACGTTGTGCCCTGTCAATATCGTGTTTGATGCTGCGCGTCAGCGGACTTAGGCGACGAAACGGACCATTAAACTGCCAGCGCAATGCGCCAGCGGATTCACTCCGTCGCGATAAGATATGGATCAAACCGCGTAATCCTGTCTTTTCGGACATCATCCACCGGCGTAGGCCGTCAAAGTAGCGCGCGAGCCGAAGCGCGGCGGGGCCGTCGATTTGCAAGAACAAATCATGCCAACTGGCGCCGTCTGGATCATCGGAAAAATAGTGCGCGACAATGTTCGCGCCACCGATCAGCGCGCGCACTTCATCAGCAACCACAATTTTTTGATGGTTGCGCAGCAAATAGCGCCGCCCCCACCGTGGATAAAAGCGGCAGAACACAACACCGGCATCGATCAACGGCTGGTAAACAGAATCAGGGCGATTGGCCGTGCCAAACCCGTCAACCAACAGCCACACTTTGACACCACGTGTGCGGGCTGCGATCAAGGCTGAACACACTTTGATCGCCGTCGCATCATCACCAAAAATGTAAAAAAAAGCACGCAAGCTCGTTTGTGCACTTTCAATCATGCCCAGCAGCGCGGTTAAGCGGTCTTTGCCGGTGACAAAAAGCATCATGTCATGACCATCAACCTTGGCTTTGATCGGACTAAAATGCGGGATTGGTTTCATGATGCTATCATGCATGCATGGGGCGGAGAATGGCAAGCTTGTTCCTTTTCTTTGACTTTTATGACTCTTGCTTCTAGATGACAGCCAATCCCTACATCCTGTTTTGAAGGTGGAGCCCGTAAATGGCACGCGTTACCGTTGAAGATTGTGTTGAAAAAGTATCGAACCGGTTTGATCTGGTGCTGTTCGCCGCGCAAAGAGCTCGTCAGATTTCTGGCGGCGCTGATCTGACAGTGGACCGCGACCGTGATAAAAATCCGGTTGTAGCATTACGCGAAATCGCTGAAGAAACCGTTTTTCCAGACGAGCTGCGTGAAGCCGTTGTCGGTACTTTGCAACGCGTGCAGGTGGATGATGAAGTGGCCGCGGATGAAATGGGATCACTTAGTAATGCGGCAGAAGCATTGCGCCTTACCGCCGCAGCGCCCCCGCGCAATCAAAATTTGGGCGGCGATTACGACGGATAATTTCGTTCGGGTTAAGCCACAACTTGAAGGCGTGGCTGCCCCATTGGTTTAATATCCTCAATATGCATCCACCGCAGGTCCTTGAGACCAAGAACGCGACCATCGTGCGCGTGAATACAAATCTGGGCGATGGGTTGCTTATCGCGCTCATCGACCAACACTGGGGTTGAAGCACAGCCAGTTTCCCATCTCTCCCCCCATTGACGCAAAGCCAACATCGCAGGAAGCAGTTCTGCTCCTTTTTCAGTGACTCTATATTCGATTTTACGGCGATCATCGGGCATGGGCTGACGCGCTAAAATACCATGGTCCACCAAACGGCCAAGACGGTTCGCAAGGATATTACGCGCGATCCCAAGCGTTCCTTGAAACTCTTCAAAATGATGAAGCCCGTTAAAAGACGCGCGCAGAATCAGGAATGACCATCGCTCGCCCATCGCCTCCAATGCGGCTGGCAGGCCGCATTCGGCCAAATCTGCGAGGTTTTCCTTCAAATCACCCATCTCATATACCCATCATTTTTAATTTTATCACATATCGTAACGCAAAAATTTCAGAACGCACAAAAAAATGTAAGTTTCTAGTTGCAACTTAAAACTTACACAGGTAAGTAGTGATTCGCAACTTAATAATAAGGACCTCCCCATGACACTCTCCGCAACACGTTCGCTCTTTGCATTCGCAGCCCTGATGACATCAGCGACATTGTTCACAGGATCGGCAACAGAGGCATTTGCCGCAACTCCTGCTTACCAGCTCGTGACCGTTGCCGCGGTCCCTGCTGGCGAAAAAATCATCGTGCGTGATGTTTTATGGGCGTGCAGCAGCGATGCCTGCGTCGCAAACACAGCAAACAGCCGGCCTGCGATTGTCTGTGCAACTGCCGCGCGCAAAATCGGAAAACTCAATTCATTCTCAGTTGGTGGCAAAGATTTCTCAGCCGATGAACTCACCGCGTGCAACGCAAAGGCGAAGTAAGAACGTTACCCCCCCCCGGACTGCTGACACTCCCAATAAGGCATTGTCCGGACCATCCTTGGCAGTCACACTCCATCCCGAGTGTGGCTGCCATTTTGTTATGGTGCTGAATCATTCTAATTCGTTGTAACGGAATTTATCAGCGCCTTACCCAAACAAACCGGTTGCAATCTGGGCGTGGCTCCCGCCATCATAGGCGATGCTCAGACAATATGAACTGGTTGAACGGGTCAAATCTTATGATCCTGACGCTGATGAAGCGCTGATCAACCGTGCTTATGTGTTCTCAATGCAAAAACACGGCAGTCAAAAACGGGCATCGGGTGATCCATATTACAGTCACCCCATCGAAGTCGCTGGTATTTTAACGGATTTGCACCTTGACGATGAAACCATCGTCACGGCGATCCTTCATGACACCATCGAAGATACGCTGACGACACACGAAGAAATTGAAGCGAAATTCGGGGCCAATATTGCGCGGTTGGTCGACGGCGTGACAAAGCTGAGCAAAATTGAAGCGCAGACCGAAAATGAACGCGCGGCAGAGAATTTGCGGAAATTCTTGCTCGCCCTTTCAGATGATATTCGGGTGCTGCTCGTTAAATTGGCAGACCGCTTGCACAATATGCGCACGCTGCATTTCATCAAGGATGAAGCCAAAAGGCGTCGTATCGCGAAGGAGACGATGGACATTTATGCGCCGCTGGCTGAGCGGATTGGTATGTATGAATTTATGAAGGAGATGCAGACGCTCGCCTTCAAGGAACTCGAACCCGAAGCCTATGTGTCGATCAACAAACGCCTTGAGCAATTGCATGAAGGCGGCGGCGATAAGATTGCGCGGATCAGTTCGGGCATAAAGTTATTGTTGTCGCGTGCAGGCATTGAGGCGGAAGTTTCGGGGCGCGAAAAACATCCCTATTCTATCTGGAAGAAGATGGCGGAACGCCACATCAGTTTTGAACAACTGTCAGACGTTATGGCGTTTCGCGCCATCCTCCCCGACACCGAGGCCTGTTACAAGGCATTGGGTGTCCTTCATAAACGTTGGCCGATGGTGCCTGGCCGGTTCAAGGATTATATATCGACCCCAAAACGCAACGGATACCGGTCGCTACACACATCTATAATCCATAGCGAAAAAGTCCGTGTCGAAATTCAGCTACGCAGCAAAGAAATGCATGCTCAAGCAGAATATGGCTATGCGGCGCACTGGTCATATAAACAGGACATTGAAAAACCCGACGGGCAGGTGAGCTGGATCCGGGACCTTGTTGAAATTCTCGACCATGCGGATAGCCCAGAAGAGCTTCTCGAACATACGCGCATGGCAATGTATCAAGACCGCATTTTCGCGTTCACACCCAAAGGTGAACTGATCCAACTGCCCAAGGGCGCTACGCCTGTCGATTTCGCCTATGCTATCCATACGAATTTGGGAGACACTGCGGTCGGCGCAAAAATCAATGGCCGCGTGGTGCCGCTGCGGTCCCCCATTGAAAACGGCGATCAGGTCCAAATCCTGAAATCAAAAGCACAAGAACCCCAGCCACACTGGCTCAACTTTGCCGCCACCGGCAAGGCGCGCGCGGCAATTCGCCGTTTTGTGCGCAACAAAGAAGAGGACGAACTGGTCACGCTGGGGCAGAAAATCTATGATGAACTGATCACACGGCTGCCGACCCAATTGGGAAAAGGCGCACTAGATCAGGCGTTAAAGCGCCTTAAAATCAAAGATAGCGACAGTTTGATGCAGGCCATCGCCCGACAAACCGTAACCGACGGGCAAGTGATGAATGCGCTGATGCCCGGCAGTGCGCCTGATACAAACGCTAAAGCATTGGGTCAGCGTGAAGCAATTTCCATTCTTGGGCTGACCCCTGGTGTTGCCTATAATCTGGCACCCTGTTGCCACCCCGTGCCGGGTGACCGTATCGTTGGCCTCAGGCGTCCTGATGAAGCCATTTTGGTACACACCATTGATTGCCCCGAACTCGCCGACGGTGTCGATGCAGACTGGCTCGACATTGCTTGGGGTGACGGATCAGAGGGCGGGGCCGCGCGGTTAAACGTGATTGTGCGCAATGAGCCAGGCGCGCTCGCGGTTATGGCCGGAATTTTCGGAAGTCATGCCGCAAATATCATCAACATCCGTATGGAAAACCGCGATTCCAGTTTTCACACCTTTATCGTGGATCTTGAGGTCAGCGATGTCCAGCATCTGATGCGGATCATCGCCGCCTTGCGCGCCGCAGATGTTGTGACGCAGGCAGAACGCACATGAACACCACCGCCATACCGCCCGTTGAACCTAATTTTTCACGGCAAATGCAGAACCCCGTGCTGATTGAGGCGGCGCTCGCGCTCCATGACAATCGGCTCCATGATGCTGAACCTCTTTTGCGCGATCATTTGAAGGCCAATCCATTTGATGTCGCGGCCATCCGGATGCTCGCAGAATTGGCGGGACGGATCGGTCGGTTGAAAGATGCAGAAACACTGTTACGCCGCGCGGTTGATCTTGCCCCAGGATTTTTGGCGGCACGATCCAATTTGGCCACCGTCCTTTATCGGCAAAACCGGCCCAGTGAAGCCGTGGCAGAGCTGGACCAGCTGTTAAGTTTTGAACCTGACCATCTTGGCAACGCCAATTTGAAAGCCGCAGCACTGGGCCGGATTGGCGATTATGACGAGGCCATTGGCCTGTATGAACAGGTGCTCGCCCAGCAACCTCAACAGCCCAAAATCTGGATGTCTTACGGCCATGTCCTTAAAACCGTTGGACGGCAAACCGACAGCGTCGCTGCATATCAGCGCGCGGTTGGCATCACTCCAACACTTGGAGAAGTATGGTGGAGTTTGGCAAACCTGAAAACCGTAACATTTTCCGACGATGATATAGCGGTCATGGAAAATGCTCTGCACTCTTCGGGTTTGAAAAATGAAGATCGTTTCCATCTGGATTTCGCACTTGGCAAAGCGTTTGAAGACCGCAAAATCGCCGCGCGCGCTTTTGCCCATTATGCGGCGGGCAATGCCCTGCGCCGCGAAGAACTCGGCTATGAAGCATCCGACACTGAGCGCACCGTCACGGCGGCTACTTCGCTCTTCACCCCCGCTTTTTTTGCCACACGGCAAGGCCAAGGCCACCCTGCTCCTGACCCGATTTTCATTTTGGGAATGCCCCGCGCTGGGTCAACATTGATCGAACAAATCCTGTCCAGTCATTCGCAGATTGAAGGCACGATGGAATTGCCAGATATTCCTGCAATTGCCGCCCAGCTTGGCGGCATCACCACATGGCCAACTGCGCTTGCGGCGGCGTCCCGAGATGAATTGCGCGCAATGGGTGAAATCTATCTTGAACGGACACGCATACAGCGCAAAACGGACAAGCCGTTCTTCATTGATAAATTGCCAAACAACTGGGCGCATGTCGGCCTGATCCACCTGATTTTACCCAACGCAAAAATTATCGACGCACGGCGACATCCGATGGGATGCTGTTTTTCTAATTTCAAACAGCATTTTGCCCGTGGTCAGGCGTTTAGTTACGGGCTGGACGATATGGGCGCGTATTACCGTGATTATGTCGCGCTGATGGCACATATCGACCACGTTTTGCCCAACCGCGTTCACCGCGTGATTTATGAAAACATGGTCGATCACACCGAAACCGAGGTGCGCAAGCTCCTTGCCGCGCTTGATCTGCCCTTTGAAGACGCTTGTTTGCGG
>JBEBKH010000016.1:0-33855 GCA_040079575.1 Chakrabartia sp.
CACTTGATATTGCAGCGGCAACCGGCGGGGTTGCTCGCGCGGCGTTTGATGTGACCGGCGTGGCGTTTGACAGCCGCGAAGTTGGACCCGGCGACCTTTTCATCGCATTGTCTGGGGAGGCAACCGACGGGCATAAGTTTCTGGACGGGGCCTTTGCCAAGGGTGCTGCGGGTGCGCTTGTTTCCGTGCCCACAGATCATCCCCATATTCTTGTTGAGGACACGACAGCGGCGCTCAATGCACTCGGGATCGCCAGCCGCGCACGGTCATCCGCAAAGATTGTGGGCGTGACGGGGTCGGTTGGAAAAACGGGGACGAAGGAAGCGCTTGCGGCGGCACTCGCGCGTGCCAATTTGGGGCCGGTGCACCGTTCGGTTAAGAGTTACAACAACCATACCGGCGTTCCGCTGAGCCTTTCAAGGATGCCCGCCGATACGCGCTTCGGGGTGTTTGAAATGGGCATGAACCATGCGGGGGAATTGTCCGCATTGACGCAACTGGTCCGGCCCCATGTTGCGCTCGTCACGACCATTGCCTCTGCGCACCGCGAATTTTTCGCCAGCGAAGAAGCGATTGCGGACGCAAAGGGCGAAATATTTGAAGGGCTTGCAGCAGGTGGGACGGCGATTATTCCGTTTGATAGCGCACATCGTGACCGGCTGATCGCGGCGGCCAAACCCTATGCCGCCAACATCATGACTTTCGGACTTGGCGCTGGAGCCGATGTTCGTGCGCTTGATGTGGTGGAGGTTGCTGGCGGAACAATGGTGACCGCGACGTTACCCGGCGCTGACCTGTGCTTCACTGTGTCGCAACCTGGCGCGCACTGGGTTTCAAATGCGCTCGGCGTGATTGCAGCGGTGCAGGCGGTGGACGGCGATTTGGCCGCAGCAGGTCTGGCGCTTGCTGACTTTGGCGGTCTTGTAGGGCGCGGCGCGCAACACCGGATTGCAGTGGCGGGCGGAGAAGCGCTGCTGATCGACGAAAGTTATAATGCCAATCCCACGTCAATGGCGGCGACATTGGCAGTCTTGGGGGCGACCGAGGCCAAACGCCGTGTCGTCATTTTGGGCGAAATGCGTGAATTGGGCCCAGATGGCCCCGCGCTGCATGCTGGTTTATCCGCAGTTGTAGAGGCAGCAGGCGTCGGTTTTGCACTGCTCGTCGGAACCGCAATGGCCCCGCTGGCCGCCGCCCTTGATGGCAAAATCGAATGCGTTCATGTGCCAGATGCTGCCACGGCGCTTGATCTGTTACGACAAGAGATCAGGGCAGGGGACGCACTTCTCATCAAAGGGTCGAACGCGGTCGGGCTGTCCCGATTGGTGGACGCACTGACAGGCGGAGGCCAGTAATGCTGTATCTAATCGCAGAATATCTAGGCTTTCCCGGCATCCTCAATCTGGTGCGTTACCTGACGTTCCGCACAGGCGGCGCGGTGGCGACGGCGCTGATTATCGGACTGATCATTGGCCCCAAATTCATCGGCTGGCTGCGCGTCCGGCAGGGCAAGGGGCAACCAATCCGCGATGATGGCCCGCAAACCCACCTCGCCAAAGTTGGTACCCCGACCATGGGTGGGCTGATGATATTGACGTCTGTTGGCATTGCGATGCTGCTGTGGATGAACCTTGCCAACCTTTCTGTCTGGGCGTGCCTGATCGTGATGGCCGTTTTCGGGCAGGTCGGGTTCATGGACGATTATGACAAGGTCAAAAAACGCAGCCACAAGGGCATATCAGCAAAGTTACGGCTGTTGATCGAATTTATGGTGGCGGGGGTCGCCGTTTCTTTGATCACGTGGCATTCGGGAACCCAGCTTTATCTGCCGTTCTTCAACGGCCCTGTGGTTGATCTGGGCCCGCTTTATATTGTGTTCGCGAGCATCGTTGTGGTTGGTTTTGGCAATGCCGTGAATCTGACCGACGGGCTGGATGGGCTTGCCACCATGCCCGTGATCATCGCATCGCTGGCGTTTATGATGATCGTCTATCTGGTCGGAAACGCCAAATATGCCGCATATCTGGGTATTCCGTTCATTCCTGGTGCTGGGGATTTGACGATCCTGTGCGGCGCGATTGTTGGCGCAGGATTGGCGTTTCTGTGGTTCAACGCGCCGCCCGCTGCGGTTTTCATGGGCGACACCGGCAGTCTTGCGCTGGGCGGTACGCTGGGGATTATTTCGGTTACGGCGCATCATGAATTTGTCCTTGCGATCATCGGCGGGTTGTTCGTGGTTGAGGCTTTGTCGGTCATCATCCAAGTGTTCTGGTTCAAACGCACTGGTCGCCGCGTGTTCCGCATGGCCCCGATCCATCATCATTTCGAACAAATGGGCTGGTCAGAACCCACGGTCGTGATCCGGTTTTGGATTGTGGCCTTTGTGCTGGCGCTTGCCGGACTTTCAACGTTGAAGCTGCGGTGATCATCAGCCCTGCCTTTCGCGGCAAACGCTATGTTGTTCTTGGCCTTGCAAGGTCTGGGCTGGCAACAGTGCGTGCGCTTGTGGCAAGCGGGGCAGAGGTTGTTGCGTGGGACAGCAATGAAGCGGCGCGGGCGGCGGTTCTTAAGGCCTTCCCCCACCCCTCGCCTGAAGGGGAGGGGCTATTATCTTTGGCCGACCCCCTCACCATTGATCTCACGGGTTTTGACGGCATTGTTGTGTCACCCGGCGTCCCGATCAACCGTCACCCTATTGCCGACGCTGCCCATAGTGCGGGTGTACCGTTGATTGGCGACATTGAACTGTTTGCACAGGCCCGCGCGAATTTGCCGCCGCACACTGTGGTTGGCATCACCGGCACCAACGGCAAATCAACCACCACCGCGTTGATCCACCACATCCTTAAGACAGCGGGTGTGCCAACGATGATGGGCGGTAACATCGGCCTGCCGATTTTGGGGGAGGATGCGCTGCCCGATGGCGGCGCTTATGTTCTCGAACTTTCCAGTTACCAAATTGATCTGACCTTCAGTCTCGACTGCGATGTTGCTGTGTTGCTCAACATCACGCCTGACCATTTGGACCGCTATGATGGCTTTGCCGATTATGCCGCGTCGAAAGAACGGCTGTTTACGCTCCAGCATGTTGATAAAATTGCCGTGATTGCCACCGATGATGATCCAACCCGTATGATCGCGAGCCGGATCAACCACCGGCTGGTCCGTGTCTCTGCGACGAAGGTGACGGATCAATCGCGCTGGCCGTCCTTGCAAGGCCCCCATAATGCACAGAATGTCGCCGCAGCGATGGCAGTTGCGCATGCATTGGGCATTGACGATGCGACAATCGAACGCGGCCTTGCCACCTATCCTGGGCTGCCGCACCGCATGGAACGCGTCCGCGAACTGCGCGGCGTGTTGTTCGTCAATGACAGCAAAGCAACCAACGCCACCTCCACCGCGCCAGCACTTGCGGCCTATCCTGCGGTGCATTGGATCCTTGGTGGGCAAGCAAAAACCGATGAGCTTGATGCCTGTGCGCCGCATTATAACCATATCCGCGCAGCCTATACGATAGGCGAAGCAGGCCCGATGTTTGCACAATTGCTGACCCCGCACATGCACGTCGCCCAGTGCGGCGTTTTGGCCGAAGCGGTAAAGCAGGCTGCAAAATCAGCTGTAGCGGGGGAAACCATTTTGCTGTCCCCGGCCTGTGCATCCTTCGATCAATATAAAGATTTTGAAGCGCGCGGCGATGCGTTCCGCGCGGCTGTGGAGGCTCTTCTATGACGACAGCTGTTGCCATACGCCACAAGGGCAAAGTGATTGCGCGGCTTGGCCGATCAGACCGTTCGGCCTTTGGCCTGTGGTTTTGGGAAATTGACCGCGTGCTGTTGCTGTTCGTCACGATATTGATTTCGATTGGGTTGGTTGCTGTCGCTGCTGGATCACCGGCCTCTGCACAGCGTTATTCGGGCGGTGATGTTGTGTTTTCGCCGCTTTATTATTTCTGGCGGCAATTTGTCTGGGTGATGCTTGGCATTCCAGTGATGATCGCTGTGTCGATGATGCCTCAACAAATTGCGCGGCGTTTTTCGCTTGGCATGGCGGCGTTTTTCAGCGTGATGTTGGCGATCGTTCCCATTCTTGGGTCGGGTGCAAATGGCGCACAGCGTTGGATCAATTTTGGTTTTGCCGGGTTTCAGCCATCCGAATTTTTGAAACCCTTTTTCGTCGTGACGCTCGCGTGGTTATTGTCACTGCGGTCGCACGATCAGGAATTACCGGTCATTCCGATTTCTGGCGCGTTGACGGGGGTGATTGCGATTTTATTGATGATGCAGCCTGATTTTGGTCAGACCATTATCTTTGGGGCCATCTGGATGGTGATGATGATGCTTATTGGGCTTTCGGCGCGCGTCATGGGCGCTCTTGCTTCGGCTGGCGCACTTGCTGTTGCGGCAGCCTATCTTTTTTATCCCACCGCGACGCAGCGGATCAATAATTTCCTGTTTGCAACGGGTGACACATACCAAACCGACAACGCCCATGCGACGATTACTGCGGGCGGCTTTTTTGGGACGGGTCCAGGTGGCGGTGAAATGAAGTTCCGCCTGCCAGAAGCGCATACAGATTATATCTTTTCCGTCATCGGTGAAGAATTTGGCCTGATCGCTTGTATTGCGATTGTCGGCCTGTTCCTGGCGATGACCGTGCGGGTGTTTGTGAAATTGCTTGATGAAGAAGATACGTTCCTTGTTCTGGCTGCCGCTGGTCTCATCACCCAGTTTACGGTTCAGGCGATGATCAACATAGCGGTCAATATCGGGATTGCGCCGTCAAAGGGCATGACATTGCCGTTTATCAGTTACGGCGGTTCGTCGATGATTGCTTTGTGCATGGGCTTTGGCTTGCTGCTCGCCTTTACGCGCAAAAACCCCTATCTCACCCGTTCACCCTATGTTGTGAAATGGAGCGGGAAATGAGCGAGGCGCGGCATTATGTTGTGGCCGCTGGCGGCACGGGGGGGCATATGATCCCTGCCCATGCGCTGGCCGAAGAATTGACCAAACGTGGCCACCGTGTCGCGCTGGTCACGGATGAACGCGGCGCAAAGATTCCCGGCGTTTTTGACGGGGTTCAGACCCATATCATTCCAGCAGGGCGGATCACCAAAAACCCGCTGAGCTGGTGGGGCGGGGTGCGCGCCATATTGGCCGGCCGCGCAATGGCGTTGCAATTGTTCGATACATTTGAACCTGCCGCTGTCGTTGGCTTTGGGGGCTATCCAGCATTTCCGGCGCTGATTGCTGCACAAAAAGCAGGGATCAAAACGGCCATCCACGAACAAAATGCTGTTTTAGGCCGCGTCAACCGGATGGTTGCACGACGGGTGGATGCAATTGCCCTTTCTTATCCCCGCACGGCACGTTTGGCTGAAAAATACGGGGCCAAGGCGTGGCTGATTGGCAATCCTGTGCGCGCCGAAGTGGTGGCGCTAAGGTCACAACCCTTCCCCTTAATCGACGAGGAAAGCATTTTCCGTGTGCTGGTCATCGGCGGCAGTCAGGGGGCAACGATATTATCGCAGGTTGTTCCTGACGGTCTCGCGATGCTGCCGCTCAATCTGCGCCGCCGTTTGCAGGTGACACAACAGTGCCGTGCTGAAGACATTGAAAATGTGCGTGCGCGTTATCAGGATCTGGGCATTGCCGCTGACCTTGCCACCTATTTGAACGATGTGCCGGACCGGCTGGCCTGGGCGCACCTGGTGATTGCCCGCGCAGGGGCTTCGACAATTGCCGAGCTGACATGTGCCGGGCGTCCTGCGATACTTGTGCCACTCCCTTCTGCGACCGATGACCACCAAACCGCCAATGCCAAGGAAATGGCCGTGGCGGGCGGTGCACGCGCAATCACACAAGCGGATTTTACCGCCAAGGAACTGGCCAAACAAATGCAAAAACTGGGACTTGATCCTGAAGCGCTGATCAACGCAGCGGGCCGTGCGCGCAGTGTTGGGCGGCCCAATGCGACGCGTGATCTGGCCGATCTGGTTGAAGGTTTGGATCACCCGCTTGCCCCAAATGTGGTTGGCTTGGTTAAATCCTATGCCTCGGTCAGGGTTCCGGCATGAAGGGCGTCGCAACCGATATTGGCACAATCCATTTCGTCGGCATCGGCGGCATCGGCATGTCCGGCATTGCCGAAGTGATGCACAATCTGGGGTATAAAGTTCAAGGCACCGACGTGGCCGAAGGCTATGTGATTGAAGGCCTCCGTGCGCGCGGGATCAAGGTGATGATCGGCCACAGTGCAGACAATCTGGGTGATGCGGTGGTGGTGGTGACATCCACCGCGATCAAGCGCGGTAATCCAGAGGTTGAAGCCGCACTTGAACGCCGCATTCCCCTTGTCCGCCGCGCTGAAATGCTTGCTGAATTGATGCGCCTCAAAAGCACGATTGCGGTCGCGGGCACGCACGGCAAAACCACCACGACATCGATGATCGCAGCCATGCTCGACAGCGGCGGGATTGACCCGACCGTGATCAATGGCGGCATCATCAACAGTTACGGGTCCAACGCGCGGCTGGGTGATAGCGACTGGATGATCGTTGAGGCTGATGAAAGCGATGGGAGTTTTCTGCGCCTTGACGGCACGATTGCGGTGGTCACCAACATCGATCCCGAACATCTCGACCATTATGGCAGTTTCGACGCGGCGAAGGATGCTTACGTTGAATTCATCGAAAACGTGCCGTTTTACGGTGTCGCAATCCTGTGTCTTGATCATCCAGAAGTGCAAGCGATCATGCCGCGCATTCGCGACCGGCGGATTACAACCTATGGCTTTTCGGCTCAGGCCGATGTGCGCGGGGACAATGTTACGCCCGTCGCAGGCGGTAACCGCTTTGATGTCACGGTCCGCGCGCGCGACGGCGCGACACGCACCATCGCAGATGTGTTCCTGCCAATGGCAGGGCGACACAATGTGCAAAACGCCCTTGCAGCGATTTCGGTTGGTCTTGAAATGGGGATGGACGACGTTGGCATCGCCAGTGGCTTCGCCAAATTCGGCGGCGTCAAAAGGCGCTTTACCAAGGTCGGTGATGTTGACGGCATTACGATCATCGATGATTATGGCCATCATCCCGTGGAGATTCGCGCCGTTTTGGCCGCAGCGCGCGAAAGTGCAAAGGGCCGTGTGATTGCGGTCTGCCAACCCCACCGCTTCTCTCGTCTCGGCGGTCTGATGGATGAATTTGCTCAGGCCTTTAACGACGCCGATATGGTCTATGTCGCGCCGGTTTATGCGGCTGGTGAAACGCCGGTTGAGGGCGTGGACGCGGCACATTTGGTCGCCAATTTGAAACGGCGCGGACATCATAGTGCGAACGAAATTGACGGTGCGGTGGCGTTGGCGGCGGAAATCGCAGCGGTCGCAAAACCCGATGATATGGTTGTATGCCTCGGCGCAGGCGACATCACCAAATGGGCAGCGGGCCTTGCCGCAGCGATCACGGCGGTGCGGACGTGACCCCGCGCGGCAAACTCACCCCCAATGCCCCACTGGCTCCGCTGATCTGGTTCAAGAGTGGCGGCGCTGCGGAACAATTGTTTGAACCACATGATGCTGCTGATTTGCAGGCCTTCCTTGCTGATCTTGATCCCTCTGTGCCAGTGATGACCATTGGCTTGGGATCAAATTTGATCGTCCGTGACGGCGGTGTGCGCGGTGTTACGGTGCGTTTGGGGAAACGCTTTGCCGCTGTCCAGCGCATGGGGGACGGAACATTGCAATGCGGCGGCGGCGCATCGGGCATATCAGTATCAAGCTTTGCGCGTGATGAAGGTGTCGCGGGGCTAGAGTTTTTGCGCGGTATTCCCGGCACGGTCGGCGGTTTTGTGAAGATGAACGGCGGCGCTTACGGGCGCGAGGTTAATGATATTTTCGTCAGTACAGATGTCATTTTGCGTTCAGGCGAGGCGCGCACACTCCTCCGCAGCGATATGGCCTATTCATACCGTCATTCGATGCTGCCGCGCGAAGCGATTGTCATCTCGGCGACATTCACCGGCGTTGCGGGGGATCCCAAAGTGATCGGCGCGGAGATGGACCGGATCGCCGCTGAACGCGAAGCATCACAGCCGCTGCGGTCACGCACCGGGGGGTCAACCTTCAAGAACCCCGAGGGACATAAGGCCTGGGCCTTGGTTGATGCGGCGGGATGTCGCGGGCTGACCATTGGCGGCGCTCAGGTTTCTGAAAAACACTGCAACTTCCTCCTCAACCTCGGCTCTGCGACCAGCGCGGACATTGAGGCACTGGGCGAAGAAGTCCGCAAACGGGTCAAGGCGCAGTCAGGCGTCACATTGGAATGGGAAATTCAACGCGTGGGACAATCGGTATGAGCAGCGGTCTTCACATTGCCGTCCTGATGGGGGGCTGGTCTGCCGAACGTGAAGTGTCGTTGATGAGCGGCGCAGGGGTTGCGGATGCGCTGGAGAGCAAAGGCTACCGTGTCACGCGGATCGATATGGGACGCGATGTTGCGATGAAACTGGCACAGGCCAACCCAGATATTGTGTTCAACGCGTTACACGGAACACCCGGTGAGGACGGCACTGTCCAGGGCCTGATGGATTTGATGGGGATCAAATATACCCATTCCGGCCTGTCGACGTCGGTGATCGCGATAGACAAGCAACTGACCAAGGCAGCACTTGTCCCCCACGGCATTCGCATGCCCGGCGGCCATGTGGTGGAAAGCGCGACCCTTTATGACGGCGACCCAATGCCGCGACCCTATGTTTTGAAACCCGTCAACGAGGGCTCCTCCGTTGGCGTGGCGATTGTTACGACGGAAAGCAATTACGGCGACCCCATTGGGCGCTTTGTTGATGGCCCTTGGCAACATTATCCCGAACTGCTCGCCGAACCCTTTATCCGTGGCCGCGAACTGACCGTTGCGGTGCTGGCTGACCGCGCGCTCTGCGTAACAGAATTGATGCCCGTGAAGGGGTTTTACGATTATGACGCCAAATATACCGAAGGGCTGACCCGCCATGTCTGTCCAGCACTTGTGCCAGCAGATGTCGCGCAGGCAATGCTCGATACGGCGCTAAAGGCGCACCGCGTTCTGGGTTGCAAAGGGGCGTCGCGCTCTGACTTCCGTTGGGATGATGAACAGGGCGTCGAAGGTATTTTCCTGCTTGAGGTCAATACGCAACCGGGGATGACTCCGCTCAGCCTTGTCCCCGAACAAGCCGCACAGGTCGGTATTTCCTATGCTGATTTGGTCGATATGATTGTGAAGGAAGCTCTATGAGCAGCAACAAGGCCAAAAGCACGGCAACAATCAAACGCGGCGGCGCAAAACGGCCAACCGTTAAAACGCGCGCGCGCAAGACATCTGCAAAACCTTCGGTCTTGAGCCGCATGATAGCGCGTATCCCGCTTAAACCCGCGACCATTGAACGCGCGATGACGGCGGCGACGGTCGTGATGGTTGGCGGGGCGGTTTTGGGCGTGGCAATGCTTGCTGGCGTTCCCACCTATATCGGTACCGAATTTGCACAGATTGCGGGCCGCGCCGGTTTTCAGGTCAAACGGGTTGAAGTCAAAGGGCTCGACCGGATGGAATCGCTGACCGTATATGCGGTCGCGCTTGACCAACATTCGATGGCGATGCCGCTGGTTGATCTGGACAAGGTGCGCAATCAATTGCTGCAATATGGTTGGATCGCAGATGCGCGGGTTTCTCGGCGGTTGCCCGATACTCTGGTGGTCGATGTGGTTGAACGCACGCCCGCTGCAGTATGGCAAAACAATCAAAAATTGTCTTTGATCGACGGGGAGGGCGTTGTTCTTGAACGCGTTGACGCGGCGGCAATGCCGGACCTTCCTCTTATCATCGGTCAGAATGCCAATAAGCAGGTCGCCGATTTGACTCAGTTGATCGACACCGTGCCTGCGCTCAAACCGACGCTGGCCGGGGCGACATGGGTTGGCAACCGGCGCTGGGATTTACGATTTCAATCGGGGGAAACGCTTGCTCTGCCTGAGGGTGAAGACATTGCGGCAATTGCGCTGTCAAAATTTGCACGGATAGACGGGATGGAGCGCTTGCTGGGGCGCGGGTTTGTGCGTTTTGATATGCGCGACCCATCAAAATTCGTTGTGCGGGTGTCGCGCGGTCAGGGCCGCGTCGACGTGCCGAAAACACTTTAGGGGAAAAGACATGGCACAACCGAAATCTGAAAACCTCATCACCGCGCTCGACATTGGGTCGTGGAAGGTTTCCGCGCTGATCGCTGAACGCACCGAAAGCGGCGATATTCAGGTTCTCGGCACGGGCCAACGCGAAAGCCGGGGTGTCCGGCGGGGCTATGTCGCTGATATGGCGGCAACAGAACTTGCAGTTCGCGAAGCGGTCGAACAGGCGGAGCGCACAGCGGGCACCAACATTGAGGATGTCTGGGTCAGTTTTTCAGCCGGCGGATTGGTTAGCGATATTGCTTCAGTTGAAGTTGAATTGGGCGGACACCGGATTGAACAGGAAGATATTGACGAATTGCTTGCCGCTGGGCGCAACTCGCTTGATCCTGACGGGCGGATGATCCTCCACGCGCAACCCACGCTCTATACATTGGACGGGTTGCAGGGGGTAAAGAAGCCTTTGGGGCTTCATGCCGATACGCTGGGCGTTGATATTCATGTGGTTTGCGCGGACGGGTCTCCGGTGCGCAATCTTGATCTGTGCGTGCGTAGCGCGCATTTGGAAGTGAAATCGATCATTGCCTCCCCTGTCGCGACGGGGCTGTCGTGTCTGTCAGATGAAGAACGCGAACTGGGTGTGGCGTTGGTGGAAATGGGTGCGGGCGTCACAAACGTGTCGCTGTTCGCAGGCGGCATGCTGGTTGGCCTGACCTCAATCCCGTTTGGCGCTGCTGATATTACGGACGATATTGCATCGGCATTCGGCACACGGCGTGATCAGGCAGAACGGATGAAGTGTTTCCACGGATCGGCGACAGCGTCGCCGCGCGACAATCATGATATGATTGAGGTCGCCCCCTTGTCAGGAGAAGATGACGCCGCCGAAAGCACACGGATCACCAAAGCTCAATTGATCGCAGTCATTCGCCAGCGGATGGAGCATCTGGTGGGTGAAATTGGCAAGGAGCTTAAAGGCCTTGGTTTCTCTGGGCCGGTCGGACGTCAGGTTGTTCTGACCGGCGGCGGCGCGGAGTTGAAAGGCATTGCGGATTATGTGCAGGGCGCACTTGGTCGTTCCGTGAGGATCGGGCGGCCACGCGGGCTGATTGGCATGCCCGACGCGCATACCGGACCCGGTTTTGCGACGCTCGCTGGATTGGTCCATTATGCTGCTTCAGACCCGATTGATCTGCGTGCGATCATGCCAGAGCATCAAGAAGTTCATAAAATGGCAAGCGGCGGTATCATTAACCGTCTCATGTCCGCCTTTAGGACTGGATATTGAGGGTCCAGAGTGAGATAGACGCTCCATATTGGGGTCAACGATTCTAAAAACGCGACGAACCGTTAACTAATTGCGTGATCGGAAGCCGCGAATAAGGCACAAGCAACCAGGGGGCATTCTCGCCCGTTGGCATGGTCTGGGGAGACGGCGAAATGAGTATTGAATTTATCGCACCTGATGTTGAAGAGCTTCGGCCGCGGATCAGTGTTATTGGTGTTGGCGGAGCAGGCGGTAACGCCATTGCCAATATGATTGCCAGCCAAGTGCAAGGCGTCGATTTTATTGTGGCGAACACCGATGCGCAGGCGCTTAACGCCTCATCGGCTGATCACCGGATTCAGCTCGGGCTGAAGATTACACAGGGCCTCGGCGCTGGATCGCGCCCTGAAATCGGTCGTGCAGCTGCTGAAGAAACCATCGACTCCGTCGAAAAGGCACTTGAAGGCGCGCATATGTGCTTTATCGCGGCCGGTATGGGCGGCGGCACGGGCACTGGCGCAGCGCCCGTTATTGCCAAAGCGGCGCGTGATCGTGGTATCCTGACGGTTGGTGTTGTCACCAAACCGTTCAGCTTTGAAGGATCACGCCGTATGAAATCGGCAGAAGCCGGTATCGCCGAACTGCAAAAGCATGTCGACACGCTGATCGTTATTCCCAACCAGAATTTGTTCCTGATCGCCAACCCGTCGACGACCTTCAAAGAAGCCTTCACGATGGCCGACGAAGTGTTGCAGCAGGGTGTGCGCGGGATCACCGACCTGATGGTCATGCCTGGCCTGATCAACCTTGATTTCGCTGACGTTCGCTCGGTCATGGGTGAAATGGGCAAGGCGATGATGGGTACCGGTGAAGCCGAAGGCGAAAACCGCGCGATTGAAGCGGCTGAAAAAGCAATTGCCAACCCATTGCTCGACGGCGTTTCGATGCGCGGCGCAAAGGGCGTTATCATCTCCATCACCGGCGGCGAAGACATGCGCCTGATGGAAGTGGATGAAGCGGCAAGCCACATCAAGGAATTGGTTGATCCCGACGCCAACATCATCTGGGGTTCGGCGTTTAACAACAATCTGGACGGCAAAATCCGCGTTTCGGTTGTTGCCACCGGGATTGAGGCGGACGCCGCTGTTGCGCCAGAACCGGCGCGCGTGTTCGCATTCCCAACCGCGCGCAAAACGGAAGAACCCGTTGCTGTTGCGCCCGCCGCGCCGGTCCTTGCGCCGGAACCTGTTGCAGAAGACATCGTGCTTGAAGAGCCTGTCATGGCACCTCTGGCGGAGCCAGTTGTTGAGGTTGCGGCTGAACCAGAAGTTATTCAGGTTTATGCTGATGATGCTGTTCTGGAACTGGATATGGCCGAAGAAGAAACAGTCCCTGAGGCTGAACTGACTTTGGAAACCGAATCTGTGATTGAAAGCCCGATTTCGAGCAATCCAATCCCGCCGGTCACTGAAACACAAACCGCCGAAGATGCGCCGGAAGGGCGTCGTCGTTGGATGGTCAGTGAAAGCAGCGAACCAGAAAAGCCAGCCCCGCGTGTTGCGGCCACAGGGGGAACCTTGTTTGAACGGATGTCCAACATCGCCCGCGGTGCAGCAAAGGCGGATCAGGATGGCGCTTCGGCCGACCCGCTTGATATTCCACGGTTTCTGAATCGTCAGAATAATCAATAAAGTCAATTTGGCGGGCCGTTACACTGCGCTTTACCGGTGCGGTGTAACGGCCCGCCTTTGATTTTATGGCAATGACTTGCTTCGACGCAGCACATTGTGTCTAGCAAATGGGTCATGACAGTTAAATTTTTTCCACCGTACCGTTATTCTGCTGCGTTGCTGCTGTGCGTTACGGTTCCTGTTTTTGCACAGCCTGTTTCTGTGCCTCCTCCGCCCCCGGCGAAACCACCCGCAACCGTTATATTTTCGAGTGATCCTAACGACTTGCTCGCGGTCAATCTGAAGATATTGGCGCAGAATCCCTATGATGTGACGGCGTTGACAGAGGCTGGGCTCGGCGCGTTGGCAGGGGGGGATCCCAGTGCGGCGATTGGGTTTCTGGCGCGCGCTGAAGAACTGAACCCGCGCAGTGGCAAGGTTAAAGCGGCGCTCGGCAGCGCGCTGGTTCAGATTGAAAAGCCAACCGAGGCCCTGCGTTTGTTTGCGGAGGCAACAGCACTTGGCATCGCAGAACGTGATATTGCGAGTGACATGGGTTTGGCGCATGACCTGCTGGGGCAAAATAAGCTGGCACAAAAAGACTATGTCACTGCGCTGCGTTACAAACAGGATAGCGAAACCACGCGCCGATACGCTTTGTCTTTGGGGATTGCGGGCAACAAAAAGGAGGCGCTTGATCTCCTCACCCCGCTGCTTGAACGTGAAGATCAGGGCGCATGGCGTGCGCGGGCCTTCATCCTCGCTATGAACGGGGAAGTTGAAGAGGGAGACAGGATCGCACGCGCGGTAACGCCGCTCGCTTTGCAGGGCACGATGACGCCCTTTTTACGGCGACTTGGCACGCTTGGTCTGGCCAACAGGGCCGCTGCAGTTCATTTTGGCACGATGCCTGCGGACGGTTTTCGCTATGCGATGGTTGACCCGGGCGACAGTTTTCGGTCGGTCGGTAATGGGACAAGTGACGGCCTGATACCTAAAAAGGAAGCGCCGCCACAGCGCGTGATCGCAGCACCTGTGCCTGAGGAAAGTCCGCGTGAGGAACGTAAACGCTTGAAACGCGACCGGGAATTGATGGCTCTTGCCGCGCAGGGCAGAAAGATTGCTGTTGCCGATACCGTTCCTGTTGCCGCGCCGGTTTTGGCAAAGCCAGTGCTGGCAAAATCAGATGCTGCACCTCCGCCGCCGGCGTCCGATCAGGGACCGCTGGGCCGCCGGGTTGGCGCGCGCATTGCAGCGGTTGA
Source organism: Chakrabartia sp. (assembly GCA_040079575.1). Classification (GTDB taxonomy): domain Bacteria; phylum Pseudomonadota; class Alphaproteobacteria; order Sphingomonadales; family Sphingomonadaceae; genus Aquisediminimonas. Next base: position 14,361 of record JBEBKH010000016.1, read on the forward strand.
CCCGATGCGCTTGCCTCCAGAATTGCGCCCACCGCTTGTCCAGCCCGATGGCACGAAACTGCCATCCGTTGTCAGTACGGTAACCCTCGTGCCGACAATGACATCTTTGCCCCCGCCCAGCGCAGCGCCGCTTGTCGTGGACGTCCCTCCACAGCCTGTCGTTGAAACCGTGGTCGTTGCGGCAAATCCAGTGCCCGGGTTTACGCTGACCCCAGCTGTACCTGCGGCTGTTGTGCCGACGATAGCTGAACCTGTGGTCGTTGCGGCAGCGCCCTTGCCAGTTGAGCCTCCGTCAGCCGCGCCTGAACCGACGGGTTTGGCGTCGATTTTGGCAGGGATAGTCACCGAAACTGAAACCATCGCAGCGCCGCTTCCGTCCGACACAGAAATTAAAGCGATGCGTCTGGCAACGCGGCGCAAGCAAGAGACAGACAGTAAAGCCAAAGCAGTGGCCGAAGCGGAAGCGGCGAAGAAAGCCGAGGCCACAGCCATTGCCAAGCGCAACCCAGCGCGCATTTGGGTGCAGATCGCGACTGGGGCCAATCGCGCAGGTTTGCCGGGAACGTGGAAGAAACTGCAAGGTCAGGCAGGTAAAACACTGACGGGACAATCGGCGGCCTCGGTTGGTTATAAAGCGACCAACCGCTTGCTTATCGGGCCCTTCAAATCAACCGCAGAGGCGCGTGCAATGGTAACGAAGCTGAGCAAAGATGGCATTCAGGCGACAAGCTTTAGCAGTGATGCAGGACAAGAAGTCTCAAAGATCGGCGGCAAGTGACTTACCGCGCCGCTTATGCATGTGATCCTGCGCAAAGCCGGGGGCGGCAACATGCGGAGCCTGATCAAGGAACGCGCGGTCCTAGGACGGCGTTTCAGCGCGACCGTGACCGCATCGTCCACGCAATTGCATTTCGGCGTTTACGGCATAAGACGCAGGTGTTTGTCGCCCCGGACGGCGATCATTTTCGTGTGCGCCTGACCCATAGTTTGGAAGTTGCACAAATTGGCCGGACGATCGCCCGCGCGCTGGGGCTTGATGAAGACCTGACCGAAGCACTGTGCCTTGCCCATGATATTGGTCACCCCCCCTTTGGCCATGCGGGAGAAGATGCGTTGCAACTGGCGATGGCAGGGGCGGGTGGGTTTGATCATAATGGCCATGCGCTGCGGATATTGACCCATCTCGAATCGCCATATCCGCGTTGGCAAGGATTGAACCTGTCATGGGAAATGTTGGAGGGGCTGGCAAAACACAATGGCCCCATTGTCACGCCAGAATGGGCGATGGCTGGCGTTGATGATGCTTATTCACTTTCATTAGGAAGTTGGGCATCGCTTGAAGCACAAGTCGCGGCAATTGCCGATGATATTGCCTATGACAATCACGATATTGATGATGGCTTGCGCGCCGGATTGCTCGATTTTGATGATTTGTTGAGCGTCCCCATTGTCAAACGCGGCTGGGATCGGGTGTTAGGAAACTATAGCGATGTTGATCCATTGCGCCTGCGCTCTGAACTGATCCGTCAGCAGATTGGGGCGATGGTCAACGATGTTCTGGCCCAGACGCGGGCCCAGATTTCGGCAACCGGGGTGCAATCCGCAGAGGATGTGCGCGCGGCAGGGTTCGCACTGTGCCATTTTTCGGAACGTATGGCGGAGGAGGAGCGCGCGCTCAAAACCTTCCTCTACGCAAAACTCTATCATCACCCCTCCCAATTGCGCGCGGCGGAGTCTGCTCGACATATTGTTGCAGGTCTTTTTGCCGGATATGCGGGCGGTGGCGCGCGCCTTCCCGAAACATGGCAACAGTCATGCCCAGAGGATGAAACGGATCGTTTACGCCATATCGCTGACTTTATAGCGGGGATGACGGATCGTTACGCAATAGACCGCTACCGCGAACAAATTGGTGCTATCGATTTGCCAGAAGGATTTTGAAACGGCCCCTGGGTTGATCCCATTTCATAAGTATATGATGCACAAACACTTTCCCCAAGACACATAAGCTGTTAGGCTACCTTCGATAACATAATCGGGGATCGTATATTGAGAGTGCTTCTGGCTGGCGCCACCGGATTGGTCGGTGGTCTGCTTTTGCAACGTCTTGTTCAAAATGCTGATGTAACAGCTGTGATAGCCGTAGGGCGAAAGCCCTTTTCCTTTAACGCGCCAAAATTGCAAACTGTGGTTGCACCGATAGGAGACTGGCCCTGCGCGATTGCGGATAGCGCGCCTGATGTCGCCATATCGACGCTTGGCACCACGATGCGCGCTGCTGGTTCTCAGGAGGCTTTTGTCGCCGTCGACCATGACGGGGTGCTTGCTTTTGCGCGCGGTGCGCGCAGTGCGGGGGCGCGGCGGTTTATGATCGTGTCATCGATCGGCGCCCATCCGGGGTCGCGAAATCATTATCTGTCTGTGAAGGGCAGGGCAGAAGCCAGTATCCAAAGTGTAGGGTTTGACCGCGTGGACATTTTCCGCCCCGGTCTGTTACGCGGTAACCGCAAAGGCGACATGCGGGTCGCGGAACGTGTTGGAATTTTGTTTAGCCCCATTACCGATTTTCTAACGCCACATGTTTTGGATCACTACCGTTCAATCGCCGCCGTCGATGTTGCAGCTGCGATGGCAGCGACACTTGGTGCCGAAGAGGGCGGCGTTTTTTACCATGAGAATCGCGCCATGGGGGCGCTCGCCAAATCTTGAAAAGGGGTCATCACCCCGCGTAAATCAAGTCTTTTAATATAATTTGGGCCTCAATTGGCCTTTTGGCAGACGTCATCTAATCCGATGCTTTTAAGCAAAAGCATGCCTTCGATGCTGATGAGCAATTGCGCTGCATCTCGTTCGCGCGCTTCAGGTGTCATGCTGTCGAGTTGAGCCGCCCCCCAGGCGAAAAAACCACGCCCCATGCGTGCGCCGACATCCCGGAAAAGGGGGTCGCCTTTGGCAGAAAGTGCAGAAATTTCTAACCAAAGCCGCATATAGGGCCATAAAGTGTCAGCAAAGAGGATGGCCGTTAAACGCGGACGCAATTGTTCAAGTGGCAAAAGCGTGCCGTCCGTTTGTTCGCTGAGTAACGTCACAAGCCGACCCAAAATAAGGTCAAGGACCGCGGAAATAATGTCGGCTTTGTCTTTGAAATAATAGAGCAGCATACGGTCGCTAATGTGTGCAGCCTTCGCCAGCGGCCTCAGACTTGAAGCGGAAAGCCCCTCGGCCAAAACATAGTCCGCCAATTGGACAAGCAGCGCAGCGCGACGATCATCTGATTTTATCACGGCACTCCCATTCTGCTAACGCGCAACATACCTTATTTGCATAGTTAAGTGATACGGGGAAGGTGATCGCTGCTCCATCGTTGCCATGGCGTTGGAAAATCGGCTAGGGGCAAGCATCCTTATTCATCGGAAAAATTGATTGTGAATACGCTTTACGCCCGCTTTTCGGCCCATGTTGATGCCGCACTTGATGCTTTGCAGTTTGATGGCACGTTGCCCGGCGGGCTGGATCGCGGAAATATTACAGTGGAACCGCCGCGCGATGCCAGTCACGGAGACTTGTCGACCAATGCTGCAATGGTATTGGCGAAGACCGCAGGCACAAATCCGCGCGCTCTTGCAGCGTTGCTCGCGCCCAAATTTGAAGCACTGAAAGAGGTTGTTGCGGTTGAAATCGCAGGGCCGGGCTTCATCAATTTGCGTCTCTCTGAGGATGTGTGGCGGGATGAAGTAACCGCAATCCATGCTCAAGGCGCGGATTATGGACGCTCTTCTTTGGGGGCAGGCAAAACCGTCAATGTCGAATATGTCTCTGCCAACCCGACGGGGCCAATGCATATGGGCCATTGCCGGGGCGCTGTTGTCGGTGATGCTTTGGCTTCTGTTCTTGCTTTTGCAGGGCATAAGGTCATCCGCGAATATTATGTCAACGATGCGGGCGGTCAGGTCGATACGCTCGCGCGCTCTGTGCATATGCGATACCGCGAGGCGCTGGGCGAAGATGTTGGTGAGATTCCAGAAGGGCTTTATCCCGGCGATTACCTGATCCCCGTTGCGCAAAAACTGGCACAGGAACACGGCACTACTTTTGTTGGAAAGCCTGAAGCTGACTGGCTGATCCTGTTCCGTGAGGCGGCGGTTGCCGCGATGATGGATTTGATCCGCGCGGATTTGGCCCTGCTGGGCATCCATCACGATGTGTTTTCGTCCGAAGCGAAGGTGCAACGTGAAAAGAAGCCAGAGGCAGCGGAGGCCGAACTGCGGTCGCGCGATCTGGTGTATGACGGTGTCATGGAAGCGCCAAAGGGCGAAGCGGCTGAAGATTGGGAACCGGTTGTGTTGCCACTGTTCCGTTCAACGCAGTTCGGTGACGATCAGGACCGGCCGATCCGCAAATCGGATGGCAGCTGGACCTATTTCGGCGCGGACATGGCCTATCATTATCAAAAAGCGCAAACCGCAGACGTGCTGATCGACATTTGGGGTGCTGATCATGCGGGAACGGTCAAGCGCATTCGGGCGGCTGTTGCCGCGCTGACCAATGGGACAAAACCCTTTGATGTGAAGCTCGTGCAAATGGTGCGGCTGCTGCGCGCGGGTGAGCCGGTTAAAATGTCTAAGCGTTCGGGCAACTTTGTCACGCTGGCCGATGTCGTGAACGAAGTCGGTAAGGATGTTGTGCGGTTTACAATGCTCACCCGCAAGGCGGATGCGCAGATGGATTTTGACTTTGCCAAAGTGGTGGAGGCGTCGAAAGACAATCCGGTTTTCTATGTCCAATATGCCCATGCGCGGATCGCATCGCTGAAGCGCAAAGTTGGTGAGGCGGGGATTGATACCGCGCATCCTGATGTGGCGTTGCTTGATGCCGAAGATTTGGAAATGATCAAATTGGCCGCGCAATTTCCGCGCATTGTTGAAGCCGCGGCCGCGAATCGGGAGCCGCACCGTATTGCCTTTTATCTCTATGATCTGGCCGCCGCGTTCCATTCGCACTGGAATTCAGGCAATGATAGGCCCGAAAGACGCATTTTGTTGGTTAATAATCCATCATTAACTGCGGTTCGGCTTTTCATGGCGGCAGCAATAGGGCAAATCATAGCTAACGGTTTGTCAATCATGGGGGTAACGGCAGCCGAGGAGATGTAAAATGAGTGATACTGATCGTGAACTGTCCTTGCAGGATGAAGACCGTTTGCCCTGGCTAGAGGCTGTGGACAGCGATGATGATGAAGAAGGCATTTCGTCCAACAAGCTGATCGGCTTTGTTGTGGCGGCGCTTATGGCGCTTGGCCTTGTGGTCGGGGGTGTCTGGTGGCTGCGCGGGCAACAAAATCCAAGCGGCGATGGTACCCTGATTGCGGCTCAGGAAGGCGATTATAAAGTCAAACCCGATGAAGTTGGCGGCATGAAAGTGGAAGGGCAGGGCGACGCCGCCTTTGCTGCTTCTGAAGGCGCAGAAGCCAATGCCACGCTTGACAGCAATGCGATGCCAGAAGCACCGGTTGCCGGTACCAAGGCCGTTGTTGCACCTGTGAAGCCAGCGGCGGTTGTTGCAGGAAAATCTGCAACAACCGCTGTGACAACAGGGGGACGGCTTGTTGCTGCACCTCCTGGCGTCGCGGCGAAACCACTTGCTGCGCCTGTTGCACCCGCATTGGCGGGCAGTGGTTTGGTGCAGCTTGGGGCCTACGGATCAGAGGCCAGCGCCAATCAGGCATGGGCTGCCCTGTCAGGGCGCTACAGCGTTTTGGCGAAGCTTCCCAAAGCCGTGACAACGGCGGCGGTTGGGGGGTCAACCTTCTACCGGCTTCGTGCCCAAGCCGGCGCGCAAGCATCGTCGGTCTGCGCAACGCTTAAGGCAGGCGGCGCAAGCTGTCTGGTGGTGAAATAATCCACAGAAATATGGTGGGGGTGCAGACCGGCTTTCGACAAACCGGTTTGCCCCCGCTATGCTGCACGGGGATGATCATCTTTGCGCAGAGGCCAGCATGAAACCTGTTATTTTTGGCATTGCTGGTTTGGAATTGAGCGCTGAAGAACGCGCACTGTTTCTTGACGTTAATCCTGCGGGCTACATTCTGTTCCGACGCAACATTGAAACGCGGGATCAGGTGCGGGCGTTAACCGATAGTCTGCGCGACCTGACAGGGCGCAGCGATCTTCCCATTCTCATCGATCAAGAAGGCGGCCGGGTGTCGCGAATGCAGCCCCCCGTCTGGCCCGCCTTTCCAGCGGGTGGTAAATTTGATGCACTTTACGATATTGCGCCCATGTCCGCGATCAAGGCAGCGCGCGATAATGCGGAGGCGATTGCCCTGACTCTGGCTGAGGTCGGCATCACCGTGGATTGCCTGCCATTGCTCGATGTGCGGCAGCCAAATACACATGCGGCAATTGGTGACCGCGCCTTGGGCAGTGATCCGCTGCGGGTCGCGTCTCTTGGCCGTGCCGTCATTGACGGTCTGCGTGCGGGCGGGGTGGTTGGCATCGTCAAACATATGCCGGGGCAGGGGCGTGCGGTGGTCGACAGTCACCATGACCTGCCTTTTGTCACGGCCAGTGACGCTGAATTGAGCATTGATCTTGCCCCCTTCACACGGCTGCGTGATGTGCCGATGGGAATGACGGGGCATATCGTGTTTGAAGCATGGGACAAAAATCTGTGCGCAACGATGTCGCCCACTGTGATCGAACAGATTATCCGTGGCCGTATCGGCTTTGACGGCCTGTTGATGAGCGACGATCTCGATATGAATGCGCTTAAAGGTGATGTCAGTGACCGTGCGGCCAATTGCGTTGCAGCAGGATGTGATATTGCGCTCAATTGTTGGGGCCGATTTGATGAAATGGTCGCCATTGCGGCGAAACTTCCTGACATGACTGACAAGGCGCGCGCGCGCCTGAGCGCAGCCATGGCAACCATAGGACCAGCGGTTGATACCAGTCGGATCGCATCGCTCATTGCCCAGCGCGATGTGTTGTTGGCGCAGGCTGCCTAGGTGGAAGAACAGCTGATCATCGAAGAATTTGAGGTGTCAGCGGTCGGTGGCGATATTTTGACGCTGGACCTTGGCAGTTGGGAAGGTCCGCTTGATCTGCTGCTGACCTTGGCGCGCAATCAAAAGGTTGATCTGCGGGAGATTTCGATATTGGCACTGGTCGATCAATATCTGGTGTTCATTGCAGAGGCCAAGGTGCTCAAGCTTGAAATTGCTGCTGATTACCTCGTTATGGCTGCGTGGCTTGCCTATCTCAAATCTTGTTTACTCCTGCCGCGCGAACCCCATGTTGAACCAAGCCCTGAAGAATTGGCGCTGCGGCTGCAACTGCGGCTTGAACGGTTGAATGCGATGCGAGAAGCAGGCGCGCGGTTGATGGCGCGGGATCGGCTGGGCCGTGATGTCTTCTGGCGTGGCGCGCCTGAAGGATTGCGCACGCACCGCAAGGCGCGCTGGGACGCCAGGATTTTTGATCTGATCCAAGCTTATGGCACCGTTCAGGCGCGGCGAGAACCGCCGATGCACATTGTCGCGCGGCGCGCGGTGCTGACGTTGGAGGAGGCGATTGCGCGGGTCGCGCGCTTGGTTGGCAGTTTCGTGGAATGGACAGCGATTGAACACTTTCTCCCCGAAACCGACGATCCCCAATTCCGCAAATCGGCCTTGGCATCAAGTTTCGTCGCGACCTTGGAATTGGCGCGGCAGGGCAAAATCGTCTTTCGTCAGGACGCCGTCTTTGCTCCGCTCTATATCAGGCGCGCGGCGTGATAGATCCGGCAGACGATCTGACGCGCGCTGTTGAAGCGACGCTTTTTGCAGCGGAAGAGCCACTCTCAACCTCTGATATTGCGTCCTATGTGGGGATTGATGCCGATGTGAAGAGTGCGCTTTTGACGCTGGCCGATCATTATGCCGGACGCGGAATCAATCTGGTCGAACGCGGTGGTCGGTGGCATTTTCAAACGGCAGCCGACATGGCGCATATCCTGCGCCGCGAACGTGAAGAATCGCGTAAACTTTCGCGCGCTGGGATCGAGACACTGGCGATCATTGCCTATCACGAACCCGTGAGCCGCGCAGAAATTGAAGCGATTCGCGGTGTACAGATCAGCAAAGGCACGATTGACGTGTTGATGGAGGCAGGGTGGGTGCGTCCAGCGGGACGGCGCGAAGTGCCAGGGCGTCCGCTCACATTTGCGACAACCCCAGGGTTTTTGGCGCATTTCGGCCTTACCAACCGTCGCGACTTGCCCGGGATTGATGATTTGAAGGCCGCAGGATTGCTCGATCCAGTCGATTTGGTGTTCGATTCACTCGAAATGCAAGGCGATGACATTGTTGAACTGGAAACCATCGACGAGAGCGACTAGAGTAGGGTTATGACTGGCGTTGCTGGTTAGCGAAGGAGACGTTCAATGCCCAGTTGGCAACATCTGTTAATTCTTGGACTTGTTGTGATTGTCCTGTTTGGCAAAGGTCGCATTTCAGAAATGATGGGCGATTTTGGCAAAGGAATCAAAAGCTTCAAAAAAGGTCTGGCCGAAGAAGATGGGACTGACGTGAAACCCGCGCAGCGCATCGAAGGGCAGGCGACCCCTTTGGTTGAGCCAGAAAAACAAACCGACAAGACCGTTTGAGTTTGGAATGACGACAGCTTTTTATGTTTGACGTCGCTCCAACCGAATTTCTGCTTGTGGCTGTGATCGCATTGGTGGTTATCGGCCCCAAAGATTTGCCGCGCGTTTTGCGTGTGCTCGGAAAATGGGTTGGCAAGGCGCGCGGCGTTGCCCGACAATTTCGCGCTGGTTTCGATGACATGGTTCGAGAATCCGAACTGCATGACATGGAAAAGAAATGGCGTGATGAAAATGATCGCATCATGCGCGAACACCCGCCAGAGCCCGCGCCAGTTATGACCCCGATTGATGTGCCGCCTGCGCCAGAACCTCCTAAGGGTGAGGCATGAAGGATATTGACGAGAGCAAGGCCCCGTTGCTTGACCATTTGATTGAATTACGTCGCCGCTTACTGTGGTGCGTTTTGGCCTTGGCACTTTCGTTCGCCGTGGGGCTTTATTTTGCCAAACCAATTTTCGCAGTGTTGGTCCAACCGCTTTTGGCGGCGGGTCAGGGTAAAATTATTTACACTGATATTTTTGAAGCATTTTTTGTTGAGATTAAGGTCGCGTTTTTCTCCGCTTTGATGGTCGCATTTCCTGTTTTGTCGACGCAGTTGTGGCGCTTTGTCGCGCCGGGGCTTTATGCCAAGGAAAAACGCGCTTTTCTGCCATTTTTGTTCATGGCGCCGGTGCTGTTTTCTGCGGGTGCGGCGCTTGCATATTATTTCGCCATGCCTGTAGCGCTTAAATTTCTGCTTGGTTTCAGCGGTGATGTCGGCGGGATTACACAAGAAGCATTGCCCGGCGTTGGCAATTATTTGAGCTTTGTCACCAAATTTATATTTGGATTTGGCATCGCGTTTCAGCTACCTGTGTTGCTCATGTTGTTAGAACGCGCTGGCATTGTTACGCTTGCGCAACTGCGGACGGGGCGGCGTTATGCCATTGTAGGGGTGTTCGCGGTCGCGGCAGTGCTGACGCCGCCGGACATTGTGTCACAGCTGTTGCTCGCGGTGCCGCTTTGCTTGCTTTATGAACTTGCCTTGATCGCGATATGGCTCACAGCGCGCCGTCGCCAACGTGATACGGCTGCTGTGACTGAATAACGCGGTTACTTGGCAGCTTCTTCGACGGTTTTTCCGGCAGATTTTACATCACGACCCAATCCTTCGACGGTGTTGCATGCGCTCACAAGAAGACAACTTCCCACTATTGCAAATAGAAATACTCTCTTCATCATCGTTCCCTTGGCTGTGTGTTGGAATTGGTTAGTATGATAGCATGACATCATTGCCTATCCAAAGCCTGAACGCAGCATTGGAACGCGCCGAACGTCATTCGCCGCATTTGCGAATGTTGATGACGCGCTTTCCGCTTGTAACGGACATGCTTGCGGCGGGTGATTTGACAGGTGCACTTGCGGATCATTTGGGTGCACTTGATCCAAGTGAACCTGTCGCGCGGGGATTGCGACACGCCAAAGGGCGATTGGCTCTGGCAGTTGCGATTGGTGACCTCGCTGGGCTGCTGTCATTGGAAGATGTCGTGCAGCATCTTTCCAACTTTGCTGATTTTGCGCTCGACCGCGCGATCAACGCTGCGCTTTTGTCGCACATGCCAGACGCTGAACCGCGCGGTTTTACAGCGATTGCGCTGGGAAAACATGGCAGTCACGAACTGAATTACAGTTCAGATATTGATCCTATTTTGCTGTTCGATCCGCTGACCCTGCCCCACCGCGCGCGCGAAGAGCCGGTAGAGGCCGCTGTGCGGATCGCGCGCAAAGTCGTGGAAATCATGCAAGCGCGGGACGGCGATGGCTATGTGTTCCGGGTTGATCTGCGGCTGCGGCCGACGCCAGAAGCAACTCCAATTGCCATGCCGATCAACGCTGCAATCACTTATTACGAATCGAGTGCGGTTGCTTGGGAACGAGCGGCGTTTATTCGCGCGCGGGCATGTGCTGGGGATGTTGCGTTGGGGCAATCCTTTCTTGATGCAATCACGCCGTTTGTTTGGCGGCGGGGATTGGATTTCGGGGCCATTGGTGACATTCGCGCGATGTCGCACCGGATCAGGGAACATCATGCCAGCGGCCAGAACTTCGGTCCGGGATTTGATTTGAAACGCGGCCGCGGCGGCATTCGCGAGGTCGAATTTTTCACCCAAATTCATCAGATGATCCACGGGGGACGTGAAGCGGCGCTGCGGGTTGCGCCCACGCTTGATGCGCTGTCGGCATTGGCAAGGGCGGGGCGTATTGATGCTGAACATGCACAGATCTTGGGCCATGCATATCGGCTTTACCGCACTGTTGAACACCGTTTGCAAATGGTGGACGATCAACAAACCCATATGCTTCCAAAGGCTGCTGATGATTTGGACAATGTCGCCAAATTGCACGGGCTTGATTGCGGAGCAGAATTGTTGGCGTTGCTTTCCCCCCATATCGACCGTGTTGGCCAAATTTATGATGATCTTGACGGTACACCTGCCACCGGGGTCCCCGCTGATGCGGACCTGCTGATTGAGTCTCTCTCATCGGCCGGTTTTTTGGACAGCGATCATGCTGCAAAACGCATTGCTCATTGGCGCAGCGGCACGATCCGCGCACTCCGCACGCCTGCGGCACTCGGCGCGTTAGAGGCAATTTTGCCAAGACTCATTATTGCTCTGGGGGTCGCCCCCGATCCTCAGACAGCGATCAATCAGCTTTCAACACTGATCGAACGTCTGCCCAGTGCGATCAATTTTTTCCGTTTGCTCGAAGCGCGTCCCGCATTGCTGCGGTTATTGATTGATATCTTAAGCTATGCGCCAACCCTTGCCGATCAACTGGCACTGCGTCCCGATTTGCTCGACCGCCTGATCGATGCCAGTGCTTTTGACCCCGCCGACAGTGTGGATGAAATAGCGGCCGAGTTGCGCAGCACAGGTGATCTGGAACGGCAATTGGACCATGTCAGGCGCGTTGTTGGCGATCACCGTTTCGCGCTTGGTGTGCAAGTGGTGGAGGGGGCGAGTGATCCGCTGGATGTCGCCAGTGGCTATGCCCGTGTTGCAGAGGCCGCACTCCATGTTGTGACCGACGCAACGATCGCAGAGTTTGTCAAAACGCACGGCCGTGTGCCTGGCGGTGAATTGGTGATCCTTGCGCTGGGCCGGATGGGCGGCGGGGCATTGACCCATGCGTCGGACCTAGACCTTATCTATTTGTTCACAGGCGATTTTTCGGTGGAATCGGACGGCATGAAACCGCTAGGCGCTGTGCTCTATTTCAACCGTTTGGCGCAGCGTGTGACCGCAGGATTGTCAGTGCCGACGGCGGCTGGTCCGCTTTATGAAATTGATACGCGGCTGCGACCTTCGGGGGCAAAAGGGCCACTGTCTGTGTCTCTGGAGGGGTTTCGCCGGTATCAGGATGAGGAAGCCTGGACATGGGAACATATGGCGCTCACGCGCGCGCGGCTCGTTTATGGGTCTGGCGACGCGCGTGCCGAGACGCAGGCCATTGTTGATGCTGTCCTTCGCAAACCGCGTGATGCGCAGCAGCTTATAAAGGATGCGGTGCAAATGCGCGCCGATATGGCCAAGCATAAGCCGCCGACAGGGCCGCTTGACGTTAAACTCTGTAACGGCGGTTTGGTCGATTTGGAATTTGCTGTGCACGTTTTGCAATTGCACCATGCGACGGGCTTTGATCCGCATTTGGACGATGCAATAGCAGCGTTAGCGACCCTGAATTTGCTGCCGGATGATATGGCGGATGCCTACCGCCTGTTGACCCGGATGCTTGTGACTGTGCGGTTGATGGCTCCTGACGGGCAAGAACCGACAGGTGAGACGAAAGCTGTGATCGCGCGCGCATGCGGCGCTACGGATTGGAATCGCTTGCTTGCAGATTTGAAAGTGGCGCGCCACAGCGTGAGCACGGTTTGGGATAAGATAGGAATGTGATGATGAATGTGGGCGACACAGTAGCTGATATTGGTTTTACAACTGCAGATGGCAGCCCCTCCTCGATTGGGGCATATAAAGGGCGTACATTGGTCCTTTATTTTTATCCCAAGGATGACACCACCGGTTGCACCAAAGAAGCACAGGAATTTTCTATATTAGCCAGTGACTTTGCTAAGGCAGGCGCAGATGTCTTGGGTATTTCCAAGGATTCGGTGAAGAGCCACGCAAAATTTACGGGTAAATATGACCTCAAAATTATGCTGGGCAGTGATGTGGAAGGCGCTGTCTGCGAAGCGTTTGGCGTGTGGGTCGAAAAATCAATGTATGGCCGCAATTACATGGGGATTGAACGCGCGACGTTCCTTATCACTGCCGACGGCACAATTGCGCGTATCTGGCGCAAAGTGAAGGTCGCTGGACATGCGGCGGACGTCCTTGAGGCCGTAAAGACACTCACATAATGGCGTCGGCTGTCGCGCTTTTTTTGATCGTCACGGCTTTTTTGACCGCCGCTTTGTCTGGTGTTTTTGGTATGGCAGGCGGACTCGTATTGATGGGTGCGCTTGCGTTTGTCCTGCCGGTTTCAGCCGCTTTTGTGACGCACGGTGTTTTGCAATTGGTTGCCAATGGCTGGCGTGCGGTGCTGCACCGGCGGCATATTAAATGGTCGATTACGGGGTGGTTTGTTGGCGCAACGCTGTTGGGTGCAATCATTGTCAGCCTCTTCAGCATTATCCCGTCAAAACCGATCCTCTTTTTGCTTTTGGGGTTGGTGCCGATGATGGTCTGGTTTCCAAAAGCGTGGCTGCAACTTGATGCTGCCAAACCGGCGCATGCCCTCATTTTTGGCACGATTGCATCGATACTCAATCTAACGGCGGGGGTGTCAGGGACTTTTTTAGACACGCTGTTCGTGCGCACTGGCCTCAATCGTCATGAAATTGTTGCGACGAAAGCCACGATCCAATCGCTCAATCATCTTGCCAAAATTGCGGTTTATGGGGCGCTTTTGTCCGCATCAGGCAGCGCCGCGTTGCCGCCTTGGTGGTTGTTTGCACTCGCCATTCCAGCGTCGATGATCGGGACGACCGCTGGCGGTTGGGTGCTAGACCGAATGAGCGACGTGAATTTCAAACGCTGGACCGCGTGGATCGTTACCGTGATTGGGGGTATTTATTTGATCAAAGCCGCATCGCTTTTTGCTCAATAGCACGACCTCGAATCGCCTAGCCGAGTTTCTATAATGCCTTACCAATGTTAGGCATTATGTCACAGATGAGCGCAGGATTAACGGCTCACCCCGCACCTTGGCCGGTCTGCCCCACTACGGCGGGAGTCAACTTGCTTCATTAACTGTGTCCACGCATGAAAGTTCCATCAGAGTGATCGGCGCAAAAATGTGTCGACGGGGTCGCAATCCGGGGATCGTAATGACAGTGGTTCAATCTTCAGAGCAGGTCGGCATTTTTGGCCGTGTTCGTGAATTTTTTAGAGCACGTGATGTTTTTTTCCATGATGGTGCCGCAATGCGCCGCGTTCATTTGACTGCGCGCGCGCAGATCATGGCTGCCGCCGGTGCTATTTTCGTAGTTTCAAGCAGCGCTGCTGGTCTAGCGAGCGTTGTCATCAGTGCGCCTTCCGTCGCTTCGACATTGACAACCTATGCTGCGCGCCAAGCCGAAGTATCCCGCATGGAAACGCAGGTTGCCGCATTGCAATCCGAAGTGGCAACCATCCGCCGTGATGCAGTAGCCCATGCCGACCGTCTTGATAAGCGTCAGGCATTTCTTGCAAGCTTGCTGGAAGGAAAGGGCGATGCGCCTGCCTTGTCGGCGATGATCCCAACAAATGCTGCACGTCCTGACGCGGTATCGTCTGATGTTCTCGCGGCGTTTGCGCCGGTTGAAATGAAGCAAGCCTCTATTGCTGGCAAACTCCGCACCACTGTCGATGCGCGCTATGCAGCAGCGACGAAAACGGTTGCCGGTTTGGGTATTGACCCCCGCCGGATGAACCTTGCCATGGGCGGCCCGTATGAGCCCGTGACCGCAGCGACCGTTACCGCAGCACAGCCTGTGTCGGTCACGTCGGGCCAAGCGGACCCGCAATTCCGTGCTTTGTTTAATTCATGGAAGCGCCTTGATCAAATTCAACAAGCTATTGTCTCCATTCCGTCAGTAAAGCCTGTGCTGAATGTTTCGATCAACAGCGGCTATGGTGTGCGTTCTGACCCGTTTCGCGGAACAGCAGCAATGCATGCTGGCGTTGATATTCCCGGCGCTTATGCAACCCCAATTTATGCGACAGCTGACGGTGTTGTCGGCCGTGCCGGGCGCGCGGGTGGTTATGGAAATTTGGTTGAACTGAACCACGGTCGCGGTATTCAAACGCGCTACGGCCATCTGGCATCGATCCTTGTCGCTGCGGGGACGAAGGTGAAGCGCGGGCAGTTGGTTGGCTTGATGGGTTCGACAGGGCGTTCAACCGGCAACCATTTGCATTATGAAGTGCGTTTGGACGGCCATGCCGTGAACCCCATGCCTTTCTTGCAATCAACCGATTATCTGATTGCGATGCAGCGCCGGACCCAAGCGGGGACTGTTGCAATGGGCGGGCCAGTTAAAGGCGAATAAAGCCTTTGCTTGTGGAGCGGGCGGTTCGGCTCTATCTAACATCTATGTCCATTATCCAAATCACAGACAGCGCGGCTGCGCGTGTTGCGGCTATCGCTGCAAAACAAGGTAAACCGGCCATTTTGCGACTTTCGGTTGATGGTGGCGGTTGTTCTGGTTTTCAGTACCGCTTTGGCCTTGCTGATGCGGTGGAGGCTGATGACACAGTTGCCGAAAATGCTGGAGTCACACTTGTAGTTGATCCCATCAGTTTGGATTTGGTGGACGGCGCCGCGGTTGATTATGTTGAATCGCTTGGCGGAGCGGCGTTTCGTGTGACCAATCCCAACGCGGCCTCAGGCTGTGGCTGCGGTTCCAGTTTTTCAGTATAAGTGCGTGAGAATTGCCACGTATAATGTCAACGGAGTCAAGGCGCGGCTGCCGCGCTTGATCGAATGGCTGGATGAAACCAAACCCGACATCGTCTGCCTGCAAGAGTTAAAATCGAGCGACGACACGATCCCCATTAGTGACATTGAAGCCGCAGGATATCAGGGCGTTTATCACGGTCAAAAAGGCTTTAACGGCGTTGCCATCCTTGCGCGCGGCGTCGCGCCTGTTCTCGTTCGCAAGGGATTGGACGGCGAGCCAGAGGATGAGATGAGCCGCTATATTGAAGCTGATGTCATGGGCGTGCGCGTTGCGAGTATTTATCTGCCCAACGGCAATCCCCAGCCGGGACCAAAATTTGATTATAAATTGCGCTGGTTTGACCGCCTGATCGCCCGCGCGGCCGAGCTGATGGCGCTTGAAATACCATTGATCCTTGCAGGTGATTATAATGTCATTCCCACAGATGCTGATATTGCCAATCCTAAGGCGATGGTTGACGATGCGCTGATGCAGCCAGAAAGCCGCGGGGCATTTCGGCGGATGGCGGCGCTCGGTTTAACCGATGCCCTCCGCACGCGTCATCCCACGGGGCCATTATGGACCTATTGGGATTATCAAGCGGGTGGGTGGCAACGCGATGCCGGGTTCCGCATTGACCATCTGATGCTGTCACCAGAAGCCGCCGACAGGCTGGTTGATGCGGGTGTTGATAAAGAGCAGCGTGGCCGCGAAAAAGCCAGCGATCACGCAGCAACTTGGATAGAATTGAGCGCCTAAAGCGCCTTTTCATAGATTGTATAAGTTTTTGAAACGGTACCGTTAATCGCTTCACCAACAGAGCGCATCGGTCCGTTATCATCAAGAACCCAGCCAAAATCGCCGCGCGTGGCGCCAAATTTTGTAATAGCGTCGCGGCGGATATATTCGATCATCATAAAGGCCAACTGCCCGGCGAGGCGGGTTGATTGCAATTCTTTGAGCACACCCATCAACGGCACCCGCATCGTCCGCACCTTTGGTGCGCGCAGCCACCAGAGCAATTTTGCCCAGTTAAATGGGAATAAATTGCCATTAAAAAGCGCCAGTTTTTCGTTGATGTCAGGTAATGTCATCATGAAAGCCACAGGCCTTCCGTCGACTTCCGCGATGCGGATAAGATCTTCATAGACGATAGGCTTCAGCTTTTTACCCGCATAGGCAATTTCCGCGTCGGTCAAGGGAACGAAGCCCCAATTTTCTTCCCATGCATCATTAAGAATGCCGAGGATCAGGGCTGCTTCTGCGTCAAAATGTGCTTTGTTGACGCGGCGAATGACAATGCGTCCGCTGCGTTCGCCTGACGTTATGATTCGCTGAACCAGAGGCGGAAATTCAACGGTGATAGGAATCTCAAAGGTGAGAAGTTGCTTGGCTTCGCTATGTCCAGCGGCCTCAACCCAAGATTGATATGCCGCACTGTTGTGCCCCATCATCACTGTCGGAGGCACCTCAAAGCCGCTGGTCAACAGTCCAGGTTCGTCCCATATTGAAATGCTGATCGGTCCCAGCGCGCGGGTCATGCCCTTTTCCCGTAACCAGTTTTCAGCGGTCATAATCAGGGCAGATGCGGTTTGCGCATCCTCTGCTTCAAACAATCCCCAATTGCCGGTGCCGGCCCCCATGCCTTGTTCCACGGGTTGCTGAAGCGCCAGATGATCAAGATGCGCAGAAATGCGTCCGACTATTTTGCAGCCGCGCTCCGCCAAAAATAATTGGGCCTCGCCGTGTTCAAACCAGGGGTTTTTACCCGGTGTAATCAGGCCGTGGACTTCATCTTTGAGCGGCGGAACCCAGTTGATATCATCTGCGTAGAGCCGAAAAGGCAGGTCAACAAAGGCCTTGCGATCAGCCTTGGTTAAGACGGCGCGGATGATAATGTCCCGATTGTCCAAGATGTGTGCGCCTTCCTGAAAACTATTGATCTTACAATTGGGCCAGTCCTGCCTTCTGAACAGAATGTCAAGAAATTGAAAGACGGGTCTGTATGACTGGCGTTGCCTTCATCCTGCCACTATAATTTGACATAAGATATTGATTGAAATGATGGAATGATATGAACAGTTCGCTGCTTTCCACTGATGATCTTACGGATAAACGTGACGCTGGGGTGGTGCGGACGGTAAAACCGCGCCCCGCAGATGACAATGCAATGATCCGCGCTGCCGCAGAATTAACCCGTGATCTCAATGCGCCGAACCCATTGATTTACTGGTCTGATTTTTTGGCCTCTGCTGTGGTCGGTTATAGCTGCCTTCTGGTCGCAATTTTGACACCGTCGACGGGTGTTTTGATCGTGAGCGCGCTTGTTTCGGTGCTGGCGCTTTATCGCGCTGGCAGTTTCATCCACGAACTGACGCATATCAAGCATGCTGCTGTGCCTTGGTTCCGTTTTGTTTGGAACCTGATGATCGGCATTCCCATGCTTGTGCCGTCGTACATGTATGAAGGGGTGCATAATCTTCATCATGCTCGGACGCGCTACGGTACGGGGGAAGATCCCGAATATCTGCCACTTGCGCTGATGAAGCCCTACACCCTGCCATTGTTTGTAATTGCCGCATTGTTCGCGCCTGTTGCGTTGCTCATCCGTTACGCGGCGCTCGCTCCACTTTCACTGGTCATTCCGCCGCTCCGAACCATCGTCGTGGAGCGCTATTCTGGTCTTGCCATCAACCCAAGTTTTCGCCGCCGCCCGCCAGAGGGACGTTTTCGTCGTGATTGGTATGTCCTCGAAACCGCAGCGAGCCTTTGGGCGATCATTCTTTTAACTTCGATTGCGACAGAGATTGTGCCTTTGCGCGGTTTTGTGATCTTTATGGTCATTGTATCGGGTATCGCAGTCCTCAATCAAATCCGCACGCTTGTCGCGCATTTGTGGGAAAATGACGGCGAAGTGATGAGCGTAACCGCGCAATATCTTGATAGCGTCAATGTGGTGTCACCGGCCTTGTTCCCCGCATTATGGGCGCCTGTCGGGCTGCGCTATCATGCGCTGCATCATTTGCTGCCGGGGTTGCCATATCATGCCTTAGGAGAAGCGCACCGCCGTTTAATCGCTGCCTTACCCAGAGATTCCAAATATCACGGTGCCAATTACGTTGGACTGCCTGGGTTGATCGGGCGTTTGTTCCGCAATACTTTGCGCGTCGAGCGTCCGCAGGCGTAGTTTATTCTTCGGTTTTAACCAGAACGAATTCGCCGATCAGCAGAAAGAGAAAAAACGGTCCCCATGCAGCGAGCAGTGGGGGATATGCCCCCAGATTCCCCATGGCGAGGCCAAAGTTATCGGCCACAAAATAGGCAAAACCCAAAGCCATGCCAATAACAGCGCGCACGAACAAGCGTCCTGATCGCGCAATTCCAAACGCAGCAACCGCCCCGAGGAGGGGCATAAGCAAAGTTGATAATGGTCCCGCAATTTTGTGCCAGAGATCAGCCGTAAGAGCGCCAGTGGGGCGGCCTGCGGCCTTTAAGTCGGCAATGGCTCCCCATAATTTCCCAAAAGATAGGCCGTCAGGATCCACGCTCGCAAGAGTGAATTGATCTGGGCGGACGCCAGCACCAACCGTCAGCGTGCCGATGTTTTGGGTGATTCCTTTAAGAACATTGAATTGACGGACCTCTGATAATTTCCATCCAGTGCCCAGTCGCGTTCCTGATTTCGCATAAATGATCGAATCAAGTTCACCGCTGGTGCGGGTGTATATGGTGATGTTTTGGAGGAGTGTTTGATTGCCGCGACCAGAGACTTCTTTGGCATTGATCAGGTTGCTGCCGTCACGCACCCAGACATTGCTTTGCGTTTTTCTGTCGCCCGGAATCGGCGCATATTCAACTTTTTGCCAACGGTTGAGGGTGGCTGTTGCG
>JBEBKH010000017.1:0-30629 GCA_040079575.1 Chakrabartia sp.
CGCCTAGCCGCCATAATGTGCGGTCAATGAGCGCGCGGCGATAGGCAGGTTCAAAGCCATTGACCGCCTCGACCAAGACCTCCTGTTCTGCAATTTTTGTGAGCGAAATTGCCAGTTGCACAACATTCCAATGGATTGCTTCGGGCTGGCGTCCATAGGCATAGAGGCCTTGTTCATCAAAATAGGCCGCGGTGAAGGTGGGATCAAATGTCGGTGTCCATCGCCACGGGCCATAATCAAAGCTTTCCCCAGAAATATTGATATTGTCAGTGTTGAGGACGCCGTGGACAAAGCCTGCTGCCATATAACTTGCCGCAAGATGCGCCGTTCGCGCGGCGACAAGTGATAACAGACGCTGCGGGGCATCATCACCCGCATCTTCTCCGTAATAATGTTTGAGCGCATAAGCGGTCAGGCGCTTGAGGTTGTCAGTGTCCCCCAGCGTGGCCAGCCTCTGAAAACTGCCAATCCGGATATGGCCATGCGACAGCCGAACGAGCACCGCCGAACGGGTGGGGGATGGTTCATCACCCCGGTGCAGCGGTTCACCCGTTTCAATTACCGAAAGTGTCCGCGATGTTTCCACGCCCAAGGCTTCAAGCATTTCTGTTGCGAGGATTTCGCGTACCGCACCTTTTAAGGTCAGGCGGCCATCGCCAAATCGGCTATAGACAGTTTGCCCGGACCCCTTGGTACCAAGATCCATCAACCGGCCATTGGTGTCATAAAGCTGCGCGAACAGAAATCCGCGCCCATCGCCAATATCGGGGTTGTAGTTTCTGAACTGATGCCCGTGGTAACGCAGTGCAAGCGGGGTCAGTTGACACCCATCCAAAGGTGCAAAGCGTCCGAAATGCTGAGCCCAAGCTGCGTCACTAAGACCGGAGAGCCCAATTTCTGCTGCGGCACGATCATTGCGGAACCGAATTTGGGTCTCCGGAAAGTCTGCGGCCTCTGCCTGATCGGCGATGAAATCAGCAATAGTTAAGATTGCTTGGGCGGGACGATATTCATTGTCTTGCGGGATCGTTGTCATACCGCGATATGGGGGGGATGAGCGGTGCAATGCAATATGAAGATGGCTACTGGTGGTCCAAAGATGGCCTACGCCTGCATTACCGCGACTATGCAGGGCCAAAAGAACGCCCCCCCATCCTGTGTTTGCCTGGTTTAACCCGCAATGCGCGTGATTTTGAATCGGTTGCGGCGCGCCTTTCCCCCGATTGGCGGGTCATTTGCGTCGACCTACGTGGGCGTGGTGAAAGCGCCTATGCAAAAGATTCGATGACTTATGTGCCGATCAGCTATGCTCAGGATGTTGAACTTCTCCTCGCCCATTTGAAGATCAAGCGTTTCATAACATTTGGGACATCGCTTGGCGGATTGGTTTCCATGTTGCTTGCCGTCATGGGGCCGAAGCGGATTGTCGGTGCGCTGTTGAACGATGTTGGTCCTGTTGTGGAAGAATCTGGCTTGACGCGGATCCGAATGACCGTTGGAAAATCGCAAAATTGGCCGACTTGGGTGCATGCCGCGCGCAGTTTGGCGGATGCTCAAGGTGCGACTTATCCAGATTATGATCTGCCCGATTGGGTCGCCATGGCAAAACAGCTTTACCGATTGGGCGCGCAAGGACGGATCGTTCCTGATTATGATACGAAAATTGCCGAACCAATGCGCCTGCCCAACGAAGCATTTGATTTGTGGCCGGCATTTGACGTGCTTTGCGCCAATCCTGTTCTGCTTTTACGCGGCGCGCTGTCCGATGTTTTGTCGCCAAGTACCGCAAATATGATGGTGCAGCGTCAGGATAAACTGAAGCTCATCACTGTACCGCGTGTCGGCCACGCCCCCAGTCTGAATGAGCCAGTGACAATCAAGGCCATCAATGCTCTGTTGAAATCGGTTGCAGTGTGAGCAAGTTCAGAATTTTGCATTGCCACTCAACTTTTTCATTGGGGGGCAAAGAAGCGCGCGCGGTGCGGTTGATGAACAGTTTTGGGAAAAATGCCGATCATACAATTTTGTCGGCAATGCCAGAGGCTTTGTCCGCGCGCGATGCGTTAGATTCTGGCGTGAACGTGTCTTTTCCAGGAAAGGCTGCACCTGCGCTCCACGGGAAACCAGGGATAAGCCGTTACCACGCGCTGAGCCGCTATATGGCGCAATTTGATCTGGTTTTGACCTATAATTGGGGCAGCATGGATGCTGTGGCGGCGCGGCGCATATTTGCGAAAGGATGCCCGCCGCTGATCCATCACGAAGACGGGTTTAACGCCGATGAGGTTGGGCGGCTCAACTGGAAACGCAATGCATTCAGGCGACTGATGCTGCCAGCGGCGCATAAAGTGGTTGTGCCAAGCCAACGCCTCGAATCCATCGCGCACGACGTCTGGAAACAGCCTTCAGGTCGCGTTCAACGTATTTCCAACGGCATTCCGGTTAATCATTATGCGATTGGGCCCGTTGCGGGTTCAATCCCGGGGTTTGTTCGGATGCCAGACGATGTTGTGGTGGGAACACTTGCGGGCCTTCGCGAGGTTAAAAATTTACCGCGATTGGTGCGCGCAGTGGCGGCGCAACCGGGCAACGTCAAACTTGTGATTGTGGGAGAAGGTCCAGAACGCGATGAGATCCTTGCCGAAGCCGCGCGCTGTGGCATGACAGACCGCTTATTGATGCCGGGCTTCCTGGCCGATCCGCACCGTTATATTGGTCATTTTGACATTTTTGCGCTGTCTTCTGACAGCGAACAATTTCCGATATCCTTGGTGGAGGCAATGGCCGCCGGATTACCAGCTGTGGCGACCGATGTCGGCGATGTGAAACGCATTTTGTCGCACAGTAATCAGCCTTATGTTGTATCAGTGTCTGATGAAGATGGTTTTGCAGAAGCCCTTTCTGTGTTAAAATCTAATGCGACTTTAAGAACTGAGCTAGGGTCTGAAAACCGCGCATTTGCGGTCGCAAACTATGATGAAGCACGCATGATTGCTGATTATACGGCGCTCTATCTTTCTGTCCTTCATCCGGGGGGGGTGAAGATCAGCGCGTAGGCCTGATAAAAAGGCCGCGCATTTTCTGGCGATGCATTTATAGGCGGGCTTTGGGGCTAAATAAAAAATGGGGTTCGGATGTTTAAGGGTATAAAACCAATTCTCTATCGCGGTCGCGAAGTTTGGCCGTTGGTTGAGGGTGGAAAAGGCGTTTCCGCGACCAATCACGCCAGTTCAGGCGCATGGGCCGCCGCTGGTGGCATCGGCACAGTATCAGCAGTCAACGCGGATAGTTATGACCCGACTGGCAAGATTATTCCGCAGGTCTATGCCAGCAAAACACGGCGCGAACGCCATGAAGAGCTGATTAATTACGGCATCGAAGGAGCGGTTGCGCAGATTGATCGCGCGTTTGAAATTTCCAACGGCAAAGGCGCGATCAACGTCAATGTTCTATGGGAAATGCACGGCCTGTTGGACCGCACCCGTGGCAAAGTGGCGGGCGTCACATGCGGGGCGGGAATGCCCTATAAACTCTCAGAAATTACATCATCTTACGGCGTTTCTTATCTGCCGATTATCAGTTCCGCGCGGGCATTTCGGGCGCTGTGGAAACGGTCCTATTCCAAGACCGCAGACTTTTTGTCTGCAGTGGTCTATGAAGATCCGTGGCTTGCGGGGGGGCATAACGGCCTGTCGAATGCTGAAGATCCTCAAAAGCCAGAAGATCCATACCCCCGCGTAAAAGCATTACGCGATGTGATGCGCGAATGTGGTATTTCTGATGAAACGCCGATTGTTATGGCGGGCGGAGTTTGGAACCTCAGCGCGTGGAATGATTGGCTCGACAATCCGGAATTGGGGCAGATCGCCTTTCAATTCGGTACGCGCCCTTTGTTGACGCAGGAAAGCCCCATTCCCCAGGAATGGAAAGACAGGCTGATGACGCTCAATGACGGTGACGTGCTTCTCCACAAATTTTCGCCGACTGGTTTTTATTCCAGCGCGGTCCGCACGCCGTTCCTGCGCAATTTAGAGGCGCGGTCACAGCGTCAAATTCCGTTCGGCATTATCCAGACCGATGATCTTTCGCATCAGCTCGACGTCGGGGTGAAGGGCAAAAATTTCTGGGTGTCTAAGGCGGATCTGATGCGCGCGCGCGACTGGTTTGGTGCCGGTTTTACAACCGCGCTCAAAACGCCAGACAGCACGCTTGTTTTCGTGACGGCGACGGAAAAGGTGACGATCCAAAAGGATCAGGCCGATTGCATGGGCTGCCTATCGCACTGTGCGTTTTCAGCGTGGAAAGACCATGATGATTATACCACGGGCTATAATGTTGATCCGCGCAGTTTCTGCATTCAGAAAACCTTGCAAGACATTGCGCACGGTGGCCCGGTTGACGACAATCTAATGTTCGCGGGCCATGCAGCGTTCAAATTTAAGCAAGACCCGTTTTATTCCAATAATTTTGTACCCACTGTGAAGCAGTTGGTCGATAGGATTTTGACCGGGGATTGAGCGGAGGGGCGGTGGGTTGATTGAGGTTTTATCCTCAATCCAGTTCCCACCCGCGCTCACCGTGGCTGGATAGGTCCAGCCCGTCATGTTCTGCTTCTTCGCCGACCCGCATGGGCAGGACCATTGATACCATCCACGCGCAAATGATCGTGACGATTACCGTCCATAACGCCACCACGAAAACGGCAACGCCCTGCGCCACAAGCTGCTGGGTCAGGGTGACTCCGTCTGTAAATCCGCCGCCGCCCATCGCAGCCGTAAAGAACAATGGCATGATGAGTGATCCCAAAATGCCGCCCACGCCGTGAACCGCAAAAACATCAAGTGAATCGTCAATCTTGAAGCGTTGTTTGATAATTTGCACGGCATAAAAGCACACTGTTCCGCCTAACAAGCCAAGGATGATCGCGCCCATTGGACCGATATAGCCAGCAGCAGGTGTTACCGTCGCAAGACCGGCAACTGCGCCAGTCACGATCCCGACAGAAGTTGATTTGCCGATCTTCACGCGCTCAATCGCGATCCAGATCAGCGCCGCTGCGCATGCCGCGAAATGGGTGTTGAGGATTGCGGTTGAGGCATCGTCATTCGCCGCAAGGGCAGAACCGCCGTTGAACCCGTACCAACCGACCCAGAGCAGTCCAGCGCCAACCATCGTCAGAGCGGGCGAATGCGGGGGCAACAATGTTCTATTAAAGCCGCGCCTTTTGCCAAGCATTTTTGCAACAACCAGTGCCGCGACACCTGCGGTTGTATGCACGACAATGCCGCCTGCAAAATCAAGCGCGCCAATATCATT
The DNA here is from genome assembly GCA_040079575.1 of Chakrabartia sp. Taxonomy (GTDB): domain Bacteria; phylum Pseudomonadota; class Alphaproteobacteria; order Sphingomonadales; family Sphingomonadaceae; genus Aquisediminimonas. The sequence continues at coordinate 5,317 of JBEBKH010000017.1, forward strand.
CGCCAGCCATCCACCGCCCCACATCCAATGCGCGACGGGAACATAGACCAGCAACGTCCATAGCGTTGAAAATGCCACCACCCAGCCAAAACGAACCCGTTCGACAAATGCGCCAATGACCAGAGCGGGGGTGATGATCGCAAAGGTCATCTGGAACAAAGCAAAGGTTGATTCCGGAATGGTCAGGCCCTCACGCAAGTCAGCGAGATTACCCAGCATGACATTGCCTAATCCGCCGAGCCACGGTGAACCTTCGCCAAACACGAGGCTGTATCCGACAATAGCCCACAGCAGCGAAATCGCGCAGGCAATCGCGAAACTGTGCATGATCACTGACAGCACATTTTTCGCGCGCACCAACCCGCCGTAAAACAGGCCAAGACCGGGCAGCGTCATCATCAGCACCAAAGCAGAGGCGATGAGGATCCAAGCGGTATCGCCGCTGTCCGACACAATCTCTGGCTGGGCAAAGGCAAGCGAAGGAAATGCCAAAGCACCCGCCACTGCGGCAATGATCGAACGCAAATGCATATCCTCAACCCCTTTTTATAACGCGCCCCTGCTAAGCGAGGACCGCGTTTGCATCAAGAGGGATTAGCGCATCAACCGCACCAGCACCGTGTCGAGCGTTGACAAAAAGCGAGATCGATCGGCTTTCTGGAAGGGCGGTGGTCCGCCAACAATGTCGCCGCCGACGCGCAGGTGATCCATCAGGGCGCGGGTGGCCACCGCTGCACCGATCGAATGCCCGTCAAAGGTTTTGCCGTTGGGGGCGATCACGCTGGCACCCGATTTCAGGCACCGTTCGGCGAGCAGGATATCGGCAGTGATCACTATGGCCTGTGCGTCGGCGCGTTCGGCGATCCAATCATCGGCGGCGTCGAACCGATCGCTCACCACCACACGGTCGATCAGGGGGTGATCTGGAATGCGGATATAGGCGTTGCTCACCAAGGTCGCGGGCACGGCGTGGCGCCACGCGACCTTGTAGATTTCATCTTTGACCGGGCAGGCGTCGCCGTCGATCAGGATGCGGACAGCCAAAGCTTAACGCTCTGTCGTGCGCCGGAATTTTGGCTTGCCACCCGGGCCACCGCTAAAGCCGCCACCGGGGCCGCCTTTGGGGCGACCACCTGGACGGCTGTCAGGACGACCACCGGGTTTGCGTTCAAAATCACCCTTTGGCTTGCCTTCAAAACTGCCTTTGGGTTTTCCAAAGCTGGGGCGCACACCAAGGGAAGGGCGCGCTGCACGTTCGTCCGGCGCGTTGGCCTTGCGTCGGTTGTTGGCGGCCACTTCGCGCGGCTTGCCTTCAACTTGGCGGATTTCAACACCGCCATCGCCGTCAGGATCATCATTTTCGGTGCGTTTAAGCGCGTCAGCAAAGCGGCCCGCCGTTTCGCGACGTACTTCAAACAGGGTTTCATGGCCAGTGATGCGGATCGCGCCAATTTCGGTTTTGGTGATATGACCCCGGCGGCAGAGCAAAGGTAACAGCCAACGCGCATCGGCGTTTTGGTTGCGGCCAACATTCATGCTGAACCACACGGTTTCTTCAAACCCGGGGCGCGGGCCATCGGGACGGCTTTGTTCACGGCCACGCGGACCTTCATCCACCATATCTTCAGGTGCAGGCATTTTGGCACTGTGAATTTTGATCAATGCCACTGCAATGTCTTCTGCTGAACGTTGTTCCAACAGGCGGGCGGCGAGCGCACGTTCTTCGTCGGTTGGATCCACTGGCGCGAGCAAAGTTTCAAGCAAGCGTTCATGATCCCGTGCGCGAATGTCATCAAGCGTGGGCGGTTTGGTCCATTCCGCATTGATCCGCGCGCCGCGCAACATGCCTTCAACGCGCTTGCGGCGCGGGTAGGGGACGATCAGGACCGCCGTGCCCTTTTTACCCGCGCGACCGGTGCGGCCGGAACGGTGTTGCAGTGTTTCGGCGTCGCGGGGGATTTCGACGTGGACCACAAGCGAAAGCGACGGAAGATCGATCCCGCGCGCAGCGACATCGGTGGCAACGCAGACGCGCGCCTTGCCATCGCGAAGTGCCTGAAGCGCGCGGTTGCGTTCATTCTGACTATGTTCCCCTGAAAGCGCGACCGCATCAAAACCGCGCTCCGTCAGGCTGGCATGGACACGGCGCACATTTTCACGTGTGGCGCAAAAGAGCATGGCCGATTCCGCTTCATGATACCGCAGCAAATTGACAACCGCATTTTCAATATCGGAAGGCGCAACGGCCATCGCTTCATAGCTGATGTCGCCGTGGCCGCGATCTTCGCCAACGGTTGAAATGCGCAGCGCGTCGCGTTGATAGCGTTTGGCCATCGCCACAATCGGCTTTGGCATGGTCGCCGAGAACAATAAGGTCCGTCGTTCGGACGGCGTCGCTTCCAGAATTTCTTCAAGCTCCTCACGAAAGCCCATGTCGAGCATTTCGTCGGCTTCGTCGAGGATCACCGCGCGTACATTGCTGATCACCAGCGACCCGCGTTCGAGATGGTCACGCAAGCGGCCAGGGGTTCCGACCACGATATGCGCGCCTTGTTGCAACACGCGACGTTCGCCGCGCACATCCATCCCGCCAACGCAGGTAGCAATGCGGCCGTGCGCCTTGCCAAACAACCACGACAGCTCACGGCTGACCTGCAGCGCAAGTTCACGGGTTGGGGCCACAACAAGCGCCAGCGGTTCACGCGGCGGGCCAAAACGGCCTTCTTCATCAAGCAAATCAGGTGCGATGGCGAGGCCGAACGCGACGGTCTTGCCAGAGCCAGTTTGCGCCGAAACGATCAGGTCGCGACCAGAGGCTTCTGGTTCAAGAACCGCAGCTTGAACGGCAGTAGGGGTTTCATAACCCTGACCGGCGAGGGCTTCGCCAATCGGGCTGGGTAAAGTAGAAAAAGGCATCAAATTTCCAAACGGGAGGACGCGCCATGCGATCACACGCAGCGACAATTTTTGCTGCATAGCACAATGAATAGTGTGACGCTACCTCTTGTCTAACTCCACCCCTCCAACACCTGATCGGGCGGGCGGTGGCCGTCGACCCAGGCGCGGATGTTGGCGATGACTTTTTCGCCCATGGCCGCGCGGCCCTCGTAAGTGGCGGAGCCCATATGGGGCAGCAGCACGGTGTTGGGCAGGGTGAGCAAGCGCGGGTCGATCGCGGGTTCGTGGGCGTACACATCCAGGCCTGCGCCCGCAATTTGCCCTGCTTCCAATGCCTCAATCAGCGCATTTTCGTCCACCACGTCGCCGCGCGCTGTGTTGACCAGATAGGCGTCGGGCCGCATGCGCTGCAATTGCGCGGCGTTGATCAGGTGGTGGGTGTCCTGCGTGTGGGGACAATTGATCGAGATAATGTCCGCCTGCGCCATCATCTCCCCCAGATCGGCGACATAGGTTGCGTCGAGCGCGCTTTCTGCCTCTGAGGGTAAGCGGTGGCGGTTGTGATAGAGGATTTTGATGCCAAATCCGCGCGCCCGCTGTGCAACGGCGCGTCCAATACGGCCCATGCCGATGATGCCCAGCGTTTTGCCATTAACGCGGTGGCCCAACATGCCGCTGGGTTTCCATCCGTCCCAATCGCCACTGCGGATCAGTTTTTCGCCTTCGCCCAGACGGCGCGGCACCGACAGGATCAGCGCCATCGCCATGTCGGCTGTATCCTCGGTCAACACGCCGGGGGTGTTGGTGATCATGATGCCACGTTCACGAGCGGCGTGGAGATCAATATGATCGACCCCGACCCCGAAATTGGCGATCAGTTTTAACCGGCTGCTGGCCTTTTCAATTAGTGCGGCGTCAATGACATCGGTGATTGTGGGCACCAGAACGTCGGTGTGGGTAACAGCGAGTTCCAACGCAGCACGGCTCAGCGCGCTGTCTGTGCGGTTCAGGACGGTATCGAACATATCCTCCATCCGGGTCATGACGCCGTCTGTCAATTCACGTGTGACGATCACTTTGGGACGGGCAGGGCGATCTGGTGTAGTCATAAGCATATCGCTAGTCCGCTCTCGCAGTGGGAGCAAGAGGGGCGTTGTCGGTTCGCAAAAAGTACCTTAAGACGGAAGAGGGTGGAGTTGATATTTATGCGTAAATTTGGGTCTGTGGTTTTTCTCATGTGTCTAATGATGGCACAAATGCCTGCTGCTTATGCTCAAAAGGCTGTGCCCTATTGGGCATCACTCGCCGCTGGCAAAGCGCGGATGCGGACGGGCCCGGGACAACAATTTCCGGCAAGCTGGCTTTATCAACGCGCAGGATTGCCTGTCCGAGTGATTGAAACCTATCCCAATTGGCGCAAGGTTGAAGATCAAAGTGGTACTCAAGGCTGGATGCAGGCAAATTTGCTCAGCGACGCGCGCACTGCGGTGGTCACGGGAGCGGTGCGGCCTTTGCGAGAAAGGCCGGACGCGGCTGCAAATATCATCTGGCGCGCCGAACCCGGTGTCGTCGGAAAACTGTCTGATTGCGCGCGCAACTGGTGTAAATTGGATGTGCTGGGGCGCATCGGATATATCGAAGCCACGCATATTTGGGGTTTTGACGCGAAATAGCTACCTCAAAAAAGAATCGACACGGATCATTTTAGGAGAATGAAGATGGCACCAACACGCGAAGATATGCTGGCGACACTTTTGGCACAGCGCGCGGATTTTACTGCGGAACTGCCTGTCTCTGCGGCGGTGCGCAAGGACCGTCTGAAGCGCGCTGTTGCGATGTTGGTTGATCACGGCGAGCGTTTTGTTGCCGCGCTTTCAGAGGATTTTGGACATCGCAGCCCAGATCAAAGCTGGATCACGGACATTACAGGGTCGATCAAGCCGATCAAGCATGCGATCAAACATCTCGATCAATGGATGCAGCCAGAACGCCGCAAACTTGACTTTCCGCTCGGCCTTCTGGGGGCAAAGGCGCAGGTTGCGTATCAACCCAAGGGTGTTGTTGGCATTATCGCGCCGTGGAATTTTCCCGTTCAGTTGACGATGGGGCCAATTGCGTGTGCCTTTGCGGCGGGCAACCGCGTGATGGTTAAATCATCGGAGTTTACCCCGTGTGTCGCGGCGCTTTTTGAAGAGGTCGCACCGGATTATTTCAGCGTCCATGAAGCAGTGTTTTACAGCGGCGGGGCTGATGTCGGGCAAGCATTTTCAGCGCTGCCATTTGATCACCTGATTTTCACAGGCGCGACCGGCATTGGGCGTCACATTCTGCATGCCGCGGCCGATAATCTAACTCCTGTCACCCTGGAACTTGGCGGAAAATCGCCGACGATTATTGGAAAATCGGCCAATATGGAAACCGCGACACAGCGGATCGCGCTGGGGAAAATGCTTAACGCGGGTCAAATTTGCCTCGCACCTGATTATCTGATTGTTCCAAAGGACGATGAGGACAAGGTTGTGGCGGGGCTGCAAAGTGCCGTAAAACTCATGTACCCGACGATGCTTGAAAATCCGGACTATACATCCGTTATTAACGCCCGCCACCGCGACCGGCTGCAAGGCTATCTCGATGATGCAAAGGCCAAAGGCGCAGACGTGATTGAGGTGAACCCTGCGAACGAAGATTTCGCCGCCTCAAACCGCAACAAAATGCCGCTCTACCTCATTCGCAATCCGACAGATGATATGAAAGTGATGCAAGAGGAGATTTTTGGCCCCGTTCTGCCTATTAAAACCTATGATCGGGTCGATGAGGCCATTACCTATGTCAACGCGCATGATCGCCCACTGGGGCTTTATTATTTTGGCAATGACAGCGCAGAACAGAAACATGTTTTGGACCGGACCATATCGGGTGGTGTGACGGTCAATGATGTTGTGTTCCACGTCTCAATGGAGGATTTGCCATTTGGGGGTGTGGGGCCATCAGGCATGGGAAGCTATCACGGTTTTGACGGGTTCAAAACCTTTAGCCACGCCAAGAGCATTTACACACAACCGAAGGTCAATGTGGCTAAGCTTGCGGGCATGATGCCCCCCTATAATAAAACCACTAAAGCATCGATTGCGCGCGATTTTAAGAAATAGCGACGCTTTTGAAATCTTATACGATGCGGCGTATTTTCGCGTCGCTTGCTTCTTTGATTTCCGCGCTTGGTTTTGACGACATCATCCGTGCCGCAGACAAGCGGCCACTGGTGCTGATCAGCGCCTCAATATGGGTGGCCGACACAGGTTTGGAAAACAGATAACCCTGAAGATGGGTCACGCCGGCGGCCTGCATTGCCTGCATTTCAGTTTCGGTTTCAATGCCTTCTGCAATAATTTCACGGCCCAGAATCTTACCGAAGTTAACAATCGCCTTAATGATCTCAACGGACCGTTCAGTGTCGGCGAGGCCGGTCACAAAACTGCGGTCAATTTTGAGACGGTCAAACGGAAAGTCGCGGACATAGGCAAGGCTTGAATAGCCAGTCCCGAAATCATCTAGAGCAAGGCTGAAGCCGCGGTCCTTCAGGATATTGAGCGTGCGTAACGTGCGCTGATCATTCGCCATCAGAATGGATTCGGTGATCTCAATAGTGATCTGTGACGCCGACACGCCGTGTTTGCGAATTGGGTCCATCAAGTCTTGCAAGATCGACGCGGAGCGAAGTTGGGCGGGGGAGATATTGATGGCCGTCGTCAGCCCAGGCCAGCGCTTGCTGTCCTCTACGGCTTGTTCGATGACAAAGCGGCCTAATTCGGCCATTAAGCCTGTTTCTTCCGCGATCGGCACGAAAATTTCGGGGCTAATATTACCGTGCTTTGGACATTGCCAACGCAGCAACGCCTCCACAGAGGTGATCGCTCCTGTCGCGGCTTCGACAATGGGTTGATAATGCATCGACAAGGCGCGTGTGGCGATGGCGTGTTTCAAATCAATTTCAAGTGTGCGGCGCTGTTCAATCTTACGTGCCATTGAAGGCGCAAAATGCACCGTGCAGCCACGACTGCGGGCCTTTGCCTCATAGAGCGCGATATCTGCTTCTCTGACCAAATCTTCAATCGCCCGGTCATAGCTGGCAATGGCAAGGCCAACGGAGGCATTCGCCTCAATCTGATGGCCCATGACAGAAAATGGCGTCGCAAAAACAGACGTAATGAGTGTTGTCAGTTCGTCTGCATCGTTCAGTTCCCAGCATGTGCGCAGAACAGCGAATTCATCTCCGCCAAGGCGCGCAACAAAATCTGTGTCCGCGAGCGTCAGTTTTAGGCGGTCAGCAACAGCGCGGATAAGATCGTCACCTGCATGATGACCAAGGGTGTCATTAATGTCCTTGAACCGATCCAAATCGACAATGGCCACAGCAAGGCGGGCTGCGCTCGTGTCTGATTTTCCCGCATAAGAAAAGAGTTCCGCTTCCAATTTACGGCGATTGGGCAGCCCGGTCAGCGTGTCATGGTTGGCAAGATGCTGTGCTTCCTTCTCACGAATGGCGAGTGTCCGTGTCGATGATAATAACCTTTTGAACAGAACATAAAGACTGGCGGCTGTGGCGATCAAAACCATGAAAATGAGGGGCAGGATATCGCTGATGAGGCCACGACCAGGATTTTGGCTCGACCATCCCAAGGCTTGCATGATTTTGCCTTCATCACTTTTCAAAACAAAATTTGCAGATGATTTTTTGGTCGCGCCCGCAAGGTCTGGCACTAAAACGCTTTTCCCAATGTCTGTCATAACGGCTGCGTTGAGATCGATCACGGAAGCCAATAAGCGAGGGCGCGCAGAATTGAGTGACATATCAATTGAAGGCGTGATCGACATGATTGAGGCAAGCACGGGTTTGCCATCAACGGAGAGAATCGCTGCAGCACCCCTTCCATAGGATCTGTCTGTGATTTTGCTGGCTTCTTTTTGTTCAGACAGCAAACTGTTATCCGTAATCCGTGGCGATACATTTTTGCCGCCCCGAATTTGACTGATCAGTGGCATCAGCGCTCTTGTATATTTTTCCTGTTCACTGCGCGATAAGCGCGCATCATGGCCAAAGCCATAAACCGGATTATTGACTTCGTCGATGATGAGGACACGGTCATGTGCATATGAGGTCGTCACAAAAACGCCGACTTCGATATCGAGCCAATTAGCATCAAATTGATCCGCGCGAGATTTGCTGACGGCTTCATCCCACCAAGCGACACTGCGCAACTCACTTAGTGATTGAGCAAGGCGAAGACTCAACGCGTTATCTATCAGTGCGCGTTGGCGATCGACCGCATTGTTATCCATGCTCTGCGCTGAATAGAAGGCAACACTGACCAAAAGAGCGGCAAGTGCGGCCAATATGGCAGCCATGGGTACAGCCAACCGCCGTACGGTAGTGTCAGCATTGAGAGGCAATTTCGCAGACATTAAAAATTCTCAATCGTTTCAATCACATCTTTGTCGCATCTTTTGGTTAACAATGTGTTGAAACGCGTTTGGATACAAAATGCTGTGTTCAAGGGGATGAAAGAGGTAAAAATTTTTCAAACGAAGTGACTGATTGAGAGTCCAACTCTTAAAGGTTAATACCAACCTCATGAATCTAGTAAATTTTTCGTATAGACATGCTTAAAATTAGGGCTTAGCCTCACAAATATTGGCGTTAGTTCTAATGTGAGGACGTATGGATTTTGCAATGCTGGCCAATTTTGGCGTTTTGGCTGCGGTCCTCCAAATCGCCGGTTATTTAGTTTATATTCGGTATTTTCTGAAGCATTCGATTAAACCGAATGCGGCGAGCTTTTTCATGTTTGCTTATGGCACGTCGCTGCTTGCTTTCATGGAATGGCAAAACGGTGCGACATGGTCAGTCTTGCTCTTGCCAACAGTCTGCGCGGCGATGAGCATCATTGTCGCCATCATGTGCATACCGCGTGGCGCAACCGAAAAAATTGACCGCGTTGAAGCTGTGGCATTCTCTGTCGATCTCTGGCTGACGATTATTTACGCGGCGATCGTGATGGGAATTGGCAGTGGCAGTCAATATTCATCGTGGTTTTTACTCGCGACCAACTTAACCGCGATCACATGTTTTGTTCCCGTCATCCGGTCGACATGGATTGCGCCGGACCGCGAACTGCCAGCGCCGTGGTTGGTCTGGACATTTGCTTATGGCGCGCTCACCATTGCGACGTTTCAGACCAGTGGGACAGCGCATCCCATGCTGCTCGTTTATCCGATTTTGAATATGGTATTGCACGGTATTTTAGGGATTTTCGCGCTACGCCGGGGGAGCGAAGACCGTGTCTATCTTGACAAACGCCGCACACTTTATTTTGCGAATAGTGATATTCATGGACGTGGCGTGCATGCCGGACAAGGATTTTCAACGGGCGATGTGATTTGGAAAATGTCGGGACGGCCTGTGTTCCATTCAAGTGCGCACGGCGAACCCAACTATGTTGGTATTTCCCCCAACGTTTGGATTGATCCGGACCCCCCGATCGACACCATGAATCACAGTTGCGCGCCCAATGCTGCTTTCGGCCGTAACTTTGAACTGGTCGCGTTGCGGGCCATCCATTCGCATGATGAAATTACGTTCGATTATTCGACGACAGAGGCTGATCCAGAATGGGCAATGTTGTGTGGATGCGGGGCGGAGACATGCCGTCAGGAGTTGCGCGCGATCCAGATCGCCTTTGCAGATTCACGTTTCTCACCAGCGGCCAGTCCGGTCATGCAGCAAGTGTGGCGTACCCAACGTGGTTCAGCGGCAACGCGTTCGGCATTTCCCCAATTTTCAAAAGATGGGGTTGGTGCGGCTACAGTTCATGAGCTGACGCCAGCTTTGGAAAATGGCGCGCCGGTGATCAAGCGCGCTTAATTTTTTCGCTCAGTGGTTTATCGCCTAAAAAAGCATCAAATCGCGTCTATGGTGAAAATATCATTTAGTATTTGCCAAAAAATCGTTCATTTTGAACCGATTAATCCCCATTAACGGCCATAATCCAATCCCATAATTTGCGATTTGGTAACGGGTTCGGGTTTATAGAATCCCTGTTCAACATCAGGGGTTTGTGGTTTGCACCGCGTAAAGCGTTCCATTCGATCAGTTAAAAGTGGCACAAAGCTGCTGCTGGTCGCGTGCGTGCTGAGCTTGCTCTTTGGCATATTTGAAGTCGGTAAGCCGCTTGATGATTTCTTGCGCGTAGCCCGAAATAAATTGCGCGCGCATGATGTCAGTGGTGAAATTGTGATCGTCGGGATAGACTCCAAAAGCCTCTATGAAGCCGGAAGCTGGCCTTGGCCGCGCCAAAATTACGCAGAAATTCTTGATGAGTTGGGCCGTTTGGGCGCAAAGAGGGTCTTTTTTGATGTTGGTTTTGACACAAAGACCAACACAAAAGATGATCTCGCGCTAGAACTGGCCCTTGAAAGTGCAAAACAGCCCGTCTTTCTGCAATCAAAATTTACAGTTGAAAAATCTTCCCACAAGAGAATCGGTATATTTCCGCTCATAAAATTTGGCCAACATGCTTCCACGGTTAGTGTGACGGTATGGCGTGATGCGTTCAACCGGACATGGAGTCTCCCTTATAACGTAAAAATCGACTCTCTTGTGATTCCTACAATGGCTTCCGAATTGGCAGGGGTCGAAACAAGTGATCTTAGTAATTTTCCTGTGGATTATTCATTTAACCCTTATTCAGTACCCTTAATTAGTGCCGTTGATGTATTAAAGGGCCGGATTCAAAAAAGTGAAATCGCAGGTAAAGACATTGTAATATCCCTAATTTCAACGGAAATTGGTGATGAAGCCATTATGCCAGGCCATGGCATCATACCAAAAGTTTATACTCAGATTGTCGCCGCTGAGACACTGAGGAAGAGTAAGCCACTCGCCTTTGGTTGGATTCCATTCTGGCTATTTGTAACGATTGCTACCTATTTATCTGGTAAAATACGGAAATCTAGCATTTGGCGTGTTTTTTACACCGCAATTTTCTTGAGTACACTTACTTTTCCGGTGATTTTAGAAGAGCAAGCTGTCTATGTCGATGCGGCTCCAGCTCTCTTTTTTCTGATTTTAATTGGCGCTCATCGTGGATGGATGCGGTTTAAGGCGATGCTCTATCAGCAAGGCGCCATCAATCTGATTTCTGGCCTTAAGAACCTAAATGCACTCCATGACCTTACCAAGGATGAGCAGCGGGTTCTGATTGTGGCAAAAATCCAGAATTATTCGTCGATTAAATCTGCTCTGCCGCAAAGCCAGGAACGCGAACTGGTAGAGGAAATTACCAAACGCCTGTCGGTTGGGGCGAATGATATTGATCTTTATCAGGGGGATGATGGTGTTTTTGCCTGGTTGCATGATGCCGACAATGCAGACTCAATTGGTGACCATTTAGAAGCAACGCACAGTTTCTTTCGCAGTCCCTTGATCGTTTCTGGGCGGCCTGTGCATGTCCATCTGACTTTTGGCGTTGATGAAGATTTTGAACGGTCCTTGGTCAACCGCATGGGCGGTGCACTCCTTGCGGCGGAGCGCGCAGAAAAGGGTGGGCGGCGTTGGACCAAGGCAGATGCCAACACATCGCGTGATGTTGAATGGGAAATGGACCTGCTGGGGCGGCTCGATTCTGCGATCAGTCAGGGTGAATTATGGGTCGCCTATCAACCCAAGCTCGATCTGCAAACCAAGCATATTTGTGGCGCAGAAGCATTGGTGCGGTGGTTGCACCCCGTTAGGGGAGAGTTGAGCCCAGACCAATTTGTTTCACTTGCCGAAGAACAGGGCTGTATCGGCAATTTGACTTCCTTTGTTATGTCCGAAGCCATTGAGGTGGCCGCGAAGATCAATGCGCACGGTATTCGTTTTGAAGTCGCAGTCAACCTGTCACCGCGCGTGGCAGATGAAGTGGTCATTGATGACTTGGTCAAAATATTGCTGAGGAAGCACGATCTGGATCCCGCGTTGCTGACATTTGAAGTGACCGAAACAGCAGCCATGGCTTCAGACGATAAATTTATTGGTTTGCTGGCGCGCCTGCGGGCGATTGGTGCCAACATCTCAGTGGATGATTATGGCACAGGCCTGTCAACATTAGGTTATTTGAAAGCTATTCCAGCGACCGAGATCAAAATTGATAAGAGCTTTGTGCGGTTTATTGATCAAAATCAAAGCGACCGTGTGATGGTAAAATCAACGGTTGAGATGGCCCATTCTTTGGGGCGCAAGGTTGTTGCCGAAGGTGTAGAAACCGTTGACGCTTTAAACTGCCTGATCGACTTGGGGTGTGACAAGGCGCAGGGATATTTCATCGCCAAGCCCATGCCCGTGCGCGCGCTCTACCGCTTGTTATTGGTCGAAGGTGAAAAACAGGTCGCTCTTAGCGCTTGATGTCATAAATTGACACTGTTCATCCTGGGCCCCGTTTGGTTCGAGCCTGTCGAGAACTGAACAGCACTCTAGATATGCTGGACATATTCGAACCGAACGGAGCTGCAAGAACGTTCTGCAAGTTCAAACTATAGTTAATTTCTTGATAACCATAGTAAATTATTCTAGCTTCCACCTTGGCTGCTGACTCTGCGCAGCCGTTTTGGAGGTTACAATGAAGAATGCTTCTAAAAAGCCGCAGCAGCCTGTTCGCGGATTTTGGGATTGGTTCAATGGCGAAGGTGCTTGGGGTTAATTGATCCTAAACCTTACATTTCTACCATATTTCGAAGCCCCTGACGAAAGTCGGGGGCTTTTTCGTTGGGCGTTCATCGCATCAGATCGGGGGATGAATCCCCATCATTTTTACCCGTGATGACAAGTTTCCATAGTCAGCGAATCGATTCGCAAATTCATCGATTCAGGCGCATTTTTTCATATTCCTTCTTCAATCAGTCGCTTATCCATTTTTCTTTTGCGCATATATCGCATGGGTGGCGCAATAATTGAGCAGGAGAGGCATGTGCCCGGGACCCCAGACTTTGATTTTGCGCTTGGCGAAAATGCCGACATGATCCGTGGCAGCACAAGGCGATTTGCGGATGAACGGATCGCGCCGCTGGCGGCCAAGATCGATGCTGATGATTGGTTCCCACGCGACCTGTGGCCCGAAATGGGGGCGCTGGGTCTTCACGGCATCACCGTTGAGGAAGAATGGGGCGGGCTTGGCCTTGGTTATCTCGAACATGTGGTGGCGGTGGAGGAAGTGTCGCGCGGCTCCGCTTCAGTTGGCCCATCCGACCACAGGCCTTACAAACAAATCGATAACGACTGCAAGATATAGCCAACCTTCACGCGTCCAGATGTAGGAGATGTCCACGCCCTATTTCTCATCAGGGCCAGCAGCTGCAAACTCCTTCGTAAACTTCCTGTGCTGATTCATCGAGCCTTCCTTTCATCTCCAGAAAAACTCTCCACTTTATCGAAGCAAGTCCAATATGTGTGCACGTGGGCTCCGGATCAGGTCCGGAGTACAGCATCAATCGCCAGACTGCGCTGACCCCGAAGCCGCCTTTGCCAGCACATCGAGCGCCCGCATTCGTGCAAAATCAACGACTTGGCCAGCAAGGACGTTCAACTGAGTGGCGGTGCTCGCGTCGGTAATGACGTCGTCATCACCGAATACTGGCGTAGCGGAATTGATCGCGACCGCCATAGGTGTTGGCCAGCCGCGCAGGGCGTGGGTGATGCTGCGCAGTGTGGCAAGCGTTGATCCGGTGGCTTGCCAGCCCGCTGCGACGGCGATCAGGCCAACGGCGCGGCCTTCAAAATATACGCGGTCATCCTTTGCCATATCTTCCACATAATCGAGCGCATTTTTGATAAGGCCCGAAACAGTTCCGTGATAGCCTGGCGACGCAATGATGACACCGTCGGCACGGCGCAGCGCGTCAATCAACGATGTGGCCTTTTCCGTGCGTTCTCCGCCCCAGCTGTACATCGGCATATCAAGCGCCTTGCCGTCGAAATAGAGCGTTTCCGCGCCGCCGCGTTCGGCAGCATCCAGTGCACGGCGCAAAATACGTTCGGTGGTGCCGGTGGCACTGCCAGAGCCGCCAAGCCCGACGATCAGTGGTTTTGTGGTCATCATGGCAAAGCGCCTAAACGCTGAGGAGCATGCCCGCAAGCGCCGCGCTCATCAAATTGGCGAGGCTCCCGGCGATCAGCGCCTTGATCCCCAGCTTTGCAATCATTGGACGTTGGTTGGGGGCTAGCCCGCCGGTCACCGCCATCTGGATCGCAATCGAGCTGAAATTCGCAAATCCGCACAGTGCAAATGTGATGACGCCGATGGTCAATGGGGAGAGCGTGCCTTGTACCGCGCCGAGGTTAATGTAGGCGACAAATTCATTGAGCACGATCTTGGTCCCGAACATCCCGCCGGCAACGCCAGCTTCGTTCCAAGGCACATTAAGCAGATACATGACCGGTTGAAATACGGTGCCAAGGATCGCCTGAAAACTGAGATCAGGATAACCGAACCATGCGCCAATACCACCCAATATGCCGTTGGCGAGTGCAACCAGCGCGACAAAGGCCAGCACCATAGCGCCGACCGCGACGGCAAGCTTGACGCCGGTCTGCGCACCCTGTGCAGCGGCCATGATGATGTTGGCAGGTTTTTCTTCATCGTGGCTGGCTTCGGTCAGGATGACAGGTTCAATCTCTGGATCTTCGGGATTGTCGGGCATAATGATTTTGGCCATCAGGATGCCGCCAGGTGCGGCCATAAAGCTTGCGGCGAGGAGATAGTCGATCTTGATCCCCATTGACGCATAGGCGGCAAGGATCGTTCCGGCGACGCCCGCCATGCCCGATGTCATCACCAGAAAAAGCTGTGCGGGGGTGAGGGCTGCAAGATAGGGACGAATAACGAGCGGGCTTTCGCTTTGCCCGACAAAGATGTTCGCGGCCGCGCACAGCGATTCAACCTTTGAAACGCCGGTTACCTTTTGAATGGCCCCGCCGACCCAGCGGACAATGAGCTGCATGATCCCCAGATAATAAAGGATTGAAATGAGAGACGCGAAAAAGATGATGACGGGGAGGGCGGCAAGCGCGAAGCTGTTACCACCGATTTCCGGTTTAGCGAGGGGGCCGAACAGGAAATCAATTCCTGCCTGCGCATAACCGAGCAGGTTGGCAACGCCGCGCGACATGGCGGCGATGACATTTTTTCCTGCGGGCACAAACAGAACCAGCACCGCAATCCCAACCTGCATCGCAAATGCGGCGCCAACGACGCGGAGACGGATATGTTTGCGGTTGGAGGACAAAGCATAGGCAATCAGCAGGATCAGAGCGATGCCGGCAATGCCAATCAGGAAACGGTGCATGATTGTGGTCTTCCCCCAAATGTTACGGGGTTACGTTACACATTGTTACCGATCCGGCTAGCCCCGATTGGACAAAAGTGGCGCATTTTCAACCGCGCGGCGTTGGGGCCAGATACCGCGGGTGTCATAAACGATTTTTCCGGCGCGTTCTTCGCCCGGCACGGATTTGAACACGTCATGATCAACCAACAGAATGAACATCCCGCATTCGGCGAGCGCATCATCCAGATCGGTCAAACGCGCCGCAGTGCCATCGAATTCCTTGGGCAGATTCTCTGCATAGGGTTCGATCAATTGAATGCGATCGCCGTATTTGTGCGCAAGGGCAGCCGCAATTTTCACCGCGGGGCTTTCGCGGAAATCATCAATATTGGGTTTGAAGGCAAGGCCAAAGCAGCCGATTTTTTCACCCGGCATCGCATCAATCATGGCGCAGGCGCGGGCAATGACGAAATCGGTCTTGCCGTCATTCACTTCGCGAGCGGTGCGGATCAGCGGGGTGTTTTCAGGATCGCTGTGGACAAGGAACCAAGGATCGACGGCGATACAATGCCCGCCGACACCGGGGCCGGGTTGCAGGATGTTGACGCGCGGGTGGCGGTTGGCGAGGCGGATCACTTCCCATACATCAACGCCCATACCGTCGGCGATCATCGACAATTCATTGGCAAAGGCGATGTTGACGTCGCGATAGCTGTTTTCAACCAGTTTCACCATTTCGGCGGCACGCGCGGTTGTGGTGACGCATTCGCCGCGCACAAACTGACGGTAAAATGTCATCGCCTTGCGGGCACAGCGAGGGGTGATGCCGCCTATGCAGCGGTCATTGTTGACGAGTTCAATTAAGATTCTCCCTGGCAGAACGCGTTCAGGGCAATAGGCCACAAATATATCGGGCACGTCGCTGGTTTGACCCGGTACTTTCAGGTCGGGGCGGATGGCGGCGATTGCGGCGCAAATTTCCTCAGTCGTACCAACGGGAGATGTCGATTCGAGAATGACGAGATTGCCCGGACGCAGCACCGCCGCAACTGTGCGCGCGGCCTGCAAAACATAACTAATGTCAGGCGCATTGGCCGCACTGACAGGGGTGGGGACTGCGATAACAAACGTATCGGCCTCCTCCATTGTGATAGAGGCCCGCAAAGTCCCGCGCGCGACAACCCCCTGTACCAATCCGTCGAGATCGACTTCTTCGATATGGACACGGCCTTCGTTGACGGTTTTGACAACATGTTCGCTGACATCAATGCCCAAAACCATACAGCCGGACCGCGCAATCAGGGCTGCTGTAGGCAAGCCGATATAGCCCAGCCCGATAACGGCAACCTTTTGTTCAGTGTTAAGCGCCATGCGCGATGATCCTTGCAATTTGTGTGGCTGCGGTGCCGTCGCCAAAGGGATTATGGGCTAGCGACATCGCAGAATAAGCGGCTTTATCGTCCAGAAGGTTGAAAATTTCGGCAACGATCTGGTCTGCGTCCGTGCCGACCAACTTTGCCGTTCCAGCAGCAATGCCTTCAGGCCGTTCGGTTGTGGTGCGCATCACCAGCACGGGTTTTCCAAGCGACGGCGCTTCTTCCTGAACACCGCCGCTATCGGTCAGCACCAGATCTGCCATTGTTAGCAGTCGAACGAAATGGGGATAATCAAGGGGGTCGATCATCGCCACATTATCAAGACCGTGCAACACCGTCTCCATTGCCGCGCGGACATGGGGGTTGGGATGCACGGGGAAGATAATGGCGACATCAGGGCGCGCGGCGATGTTCGCAATGGCGCGGGCGATGTTCGCCATGCCATCACCAAAATTTTCGCGCCGGTGCGATGTGACGGCAATGATACGTTTACCGGAAAACCGTGCTGCAAGCATGTCTAGCCCCGCCGCCAGCGAAGGTTCCGCTGCGATCCGCGCTTGGGTGGCCAGCAGCGCGTCAATCACGGTATTACCGGTGATATGAATGCTGTCGCGCGCAATATTTTCAGCAATCAAAGCGTTAGCAGCGGCCTGTGTTGGTGCGAAATGAAGGTCCGCAACGGTACCAACAACCTTACGGTTCACTTCTTCGGGCCAGGGGTGATATATATCACCGCTGCGCAGTCCTGCCTCCACATGGCCGACAGGAATTTTGCGGAAATAGGCAGCGAGTGTCGCCACCATCGTCGTCAGCGTGTCACCGTGGACGAGAATGCGGTCAGGCTGTTCAGCATCAAATACTTTGCCGAGGCCAACCATCAAACGCGCGGTCAAATCGTCAAGCGATTGTTCCGCCTGCATCACATCCAGATCAATGTCCGGGGTGATTTTGGCAATTTCAAGAACCTGATCGAGCATCTCTCGGTGCTGGGCCGTCACACAGACCCGGGTTTCAATGCCAGATTGAGCACGCAGGGCATGGACAACGGGGAACATCTTTATCGCCTCTGGGCGTGTCCCGAACACGGTCAGGACTTTGATCGGGCGGCGATTGGGACTGTTCATAACTACGCTTTACCGCCCTATCCTTAAAACTGCGTCAAGGATGAGAAAAATGTGGTGAGCCCTGCTGGATTCGAACCAGCGACCTACTGATTAAAAGTCAGTTGCTCTACCGACTGAGCTAAGGGCCCTAACCACGACGGTGGCCCTAGGGAAGGGCGCGCTTGCGGTCAAGGCGCGCTTTCAACTGTTTTATCGATAATGCTGTGATTGGATCGCGCCAATCGGGGGCGATCTCCATTATTGGTCCCAAAACAAACGCGCGTTTGCGGAATTCAGTGTGCGGAATGCGCAGCTTATTGCTGGCCCAGACGCCATCTGACCAAAGAATAATATCCAAATCTATCACCCGCGCCGCCCAAATTTGCCCCGAACGGCGACCAAAGGCACGCTCAACCGACTTTAGGTGATCCAGAAGGGCTGATGGCGATAGATCGGTTTCGATAACAGCGACGGCATTGGCATAGGTGCGCGATGACGGCCCAATCGGGCGGGACTGGATCGTATTCGACACAGCGATCAGGGGCAAGTTCACGGCGCTTAGCGCGGCGTCGATGACCTGCACGGGCGCCCCGTAACGACCATGACGGCGATTTGACCCCAGTGCGATGATGTAGCTTGTTGTTTGCACGCGCTGTTCCTAGGGGACACATATGATCATTGTAAGCCCCATTCCTGATACAGAGCCGCCCAAAGACTGCACGCTCTGCCCCCGCCTCGTTGAGTTTCGCGGCGCTTGTCAGGCAGAGTTTCCGCCGTGGTGGAATGCGCCCGTGCCTGTCTTTGGTGATCCAAATGCATGGCTCGCGATTGTCGGCCTAGCGCCCGGAAAACACGGTGCGAACCGCACCGGGCGACCCTTTACGGGTGATTATGCGGGGGACTTGCTGTTTGCGACGCTCGACAAATTCGGCTTAAGCGAAGGTGTTTACAACAAAAAGGCTGATGACGGCGTCGTGTTGAAGGGGGCAGTGATCCTCAACGCTGTGCGCTGTTTGCCACCGGAAAATAAACCTACGCCAGAGGAAATTCGTACCTGTCGTCCGTTTCTTGAAAACGGTTTGGATGCGTTGCCGGATGTCCGTGTCGTGATTGCGCTGGGCGCCATCGCGCATCAATCTGCTGTAAAAGTGATGGGCGGCAAACTGCCCAAGGCGCGCTTCGGGCATCTGGCCGAACACCGTGTCCCTGATGGCCGCGTGTTGATTGATAGCTATCACTGCTCACGCTACAATACGAATACAGGGCGGCTTACCGCTGATATGTTTGAGGCGGTTTTCGCGCGGGCTTTGATTTTGCAGAAAAATTCATGATAATATAAATGCGTTGAAGCACTAAAAGGAGTCGGTTGTGAAATTTGGAAAAACAATTCTGGCACTATCACTTTTTTTTGTAGCATCGACAACGCCGCAGGCGCGAGAACCCTATCGAACAAATTGCGATGCTGGCTGCATAACACCTTCTCAAGCCATATTATTGGCGGCACAAGGTGCTGATTTCAAGCCACAAAAAGGCGTATCTGGCGTTTTTGAATTGATGATCCAAGCCACTGGCGCTTCGCGCATGCGGGAGTTTTTGAATTCTGAAACTGACTATCGAGATCAGCGGAATCTAACAATCGCGCTAGATCCTGAGGTGGTTGACGCCTTGAAAAAGGAACACGGTGTGAACCCTGCCATCTATTTTAAAGGCAAGACGATCCGCGTTGATGGCATCGCAAGCCGGATCCGCATTGATTTCACCTCAAATCGCCAAGCAACCGGAAAATATTATTATCAAACTCATGTTCGTGTGAAAGACCCAAATCAGATCACAGTTGTGGCTTTATCAACTGCGCCCTAAACATCCTCAACCAACCGTCCGTAAAGGTCTGGCCGACGGTCCCGGAAAAACCCGAATGTTGCGCGGTGTTTTCGCACGAGATCGAGATCGAATTCTGCGACCAACACGCCGGTTTCTTCTGCGCCATATTCGACCAAGAGATCACCGCGTTCATTGGTGATGAAGCTGTGGCCATAAAATGTTGCGTCTGCCTCAGTGCCGATGCGGTTGCTCGCGATCACGGGCACGACATTGCTGACTGCATGACCCACCATCGCGCGACGCCATAACCGGCTGGTGTCGAGTTCTTCGGCGGCAGGTTCATCGCCAATCGCAGTGGGAAACATCAGCACGTCGGCCCCCATCAGCATCATCGCGCGCGCGGTTTCAGGATACCATTGGTCCCAGCATATGCCGACGCCAACGCGTCCGTATTTGGTATCCCACACTTTGAAACCGGTGTTGCCGGGGCGGAAATAGAATTTTTCGGTATAGCCTGGCCCGTCGGGAATATGACTTTTGCGGTACACGCCCATCACGTCGCCGCTGTCATCGATCATCGCAAGGCTGTTGTAATAATGCGGGCCGTCTCGTTCAAAGAATGAGCAGGGTATATAAACTTGCAGTTCCTTGGCGAGCGCCTGCATCGCCCGCACGGCCATATGTTCATTCACAGGCTTGGCAATGGCGAAAAAACGCTCTTCCTGTGTCTGGCAGAAATAGGGACCTTCGAACAATTCAGGCGGCAGGATGATGCGCGCGCCGTGATGTGCGGCTTCACGCACCAGCACTTCGACTGCGGCGATGTTGGTATCAATGTCCGCGCCGAGCGCGAGTTGAAGGGCGGCAACTTTCATTATGTTGTTCCTACAGCGTCACGCCGACCCGCGCGGCGATCATGACAGTGATGACATAGAGTGCAATGGTGAGAGCGCAACCCGCGCCGAGCGCGATCCAAAATCCGTACCCGTTTCGGAGCATTGCGGGAATCAGTAAAAACATAGGCAAGGAGGGCAGAAAATACCACAAAGTTGACCCAACATATTCTGCAACAAGCTTTGGATCACGCGTGTCGTGCCAAAGCCAGATCATTCCCAGTGTTGAAACGAGCGGAATCGACGCGAGAAGCCCTCCTGCCGTGGGATTTTTCCGCGCAACAAGGGCGATGATGGCTACGATCAGTCCAGAAAGAACAGCACGTACCAAAAAAGCATTCATCACTTTGGCACTTGCTGACTGATGCAATGAAAACTGCCACCACCGGTCAGGATGTGGTTGGCAGGAAGGCCGATTGTTTGGCGATCTGGAAACAGGGCTGCAATTGCGGCGACGGCGAGGGTGTCGCTGGGGCCACCATAGGTGGGCACCACAACACAGGCATTGCCGATGTAAAAGTTCATATGGCTCGCCGGAACGATTTCACCTTCTTCGTTTGTCAGGCGCCCAACTGAGGGGATCGTAACAATCTTCACAGGCCAATCGCGCGCGTGAGCCATGGCATCGGCAAAGACGTCTGTGTTGGGATCATCATCGCCAAATGGTTCGGGCAAGGCCAAAACGCCCGGCGCGACGAAACGTGCTAGGTTATCAACATGGCCGTCAGTATGGTCGTTTTCCAACCCGACGCCCAACCAAAGCACTTGGGTGAGGCCAAGGTCGGCGCACAGTCGCTCCTCAATATCACGCCGTGATAGTGCTGGATTACGGTTGGGGTTGAGCAAACATTGCCCCGTGGTGATGCACAGCCCCGCGCCGTCGACGTCAATCGCGCCGCCCTCCAGCACCCAATCGCGCGGGCTGCGTGGCAATGCTGCATGTTCACATAATATGCGGGCAAGGTCATCATCAAGCGGGGAGGGATATTTGCCGCCCCAGCCATTGCCTTTGTAATCAAGCGCGACACGTGCGCCATCGTCGTCGACAAGGATCGGGCCGGTATCGCGCAACCAGATATCGAAAAACGGCACGGCGATGATTTCCGCATAATCACCGGCGAGGTCGCGCGCTACTGTTTCTGCCTCTGGAGTTGCACAGACAAGGCGCACAATTTCGCCCTTGCCGCCGGCATGAACCGCGCGTGCAAAGGCCGCGACTTCCGCCTGTGCGCCGCTTAGATCATCAAGCCACAGATCAGCAGCGCTGGGAAAGCCGATCCAAACGGTAGAATGCTGAGCCCATTCGGGCGGTTGATAGAGAGCCATAGCGCGCGCGTTTACTGACCCGCGCGGCTCTTGTCACGAACCGCTTTGAATTCAGCACTTGGATACCAATTCGGCCACGCATTGCCCTCTGCCAATTCGCGGCCAATGCCGTAGTTGAGCGTCAAATCCTCAACCGCGCCATCCCAATTGGCGGCGGCATTATATTCATCCTGTGGTTTGTGATAACGGTTGGTTGTGTAATCTTCAGCCGCGGCATGGCCTGCCGCGACGCCGCCAACCACCAAATCTTCTCCGCTGTCAAAATAGATCATCGGCACACCCAATTTGGCAAAACTGAAATGGTCGGACCGATAAAAATGCCCTTTTTCTGGGGTTGCTTCAGGAACAATCACGCGGTTCTGCGCTTTTGCCTGGCGGGTGAGAATGGGTTCAAGCTCTGATTTACCCGGCCCCACGACGATGATGTCTTTGGTGCGACCAAGCATGTTGAGACCGTCCATATTGACGCCGCCAACCGTTTTGGCCAGCGGGAACACAGGGTTGGCCGCGTAATATTCCGAACCAAGCAGGCCAGATTCTTCGGCGGTGACCGAAAGAAAAACCAGCGATCGGTCCGCTGCGCCAGCCTTTGCATGGGCCTCTGCCAGCGCAATCAATCCTGCTGTGCCGCTGGCATTGTCAAGCGCGCCATTGCAGATATTATCACCGTTGACGGGTTCGCAAATGCCCAAATGATCCCAATGTGCTGAATAAAGCACATATTCGTCTGGACGCGTCTTTCCGGGCAAAACTCCAATCACATTTTTTGATGCCTGGCGTTTGATGCTGTTGTCCAGCGTAAGGTTCGCTTTCACGCCCAAGGGAACAGCCTTAAACCCTTTTTTCTTGGCTGCTGCGACCAGTGATTTCAGGTCTTTACCCGCGCTTGTCATCAACTGTGTTGCGGCGTTGCCGGTTATCCAGCCATTGGCCAATGTTTGGTCCATATGGTTGTTGGCGGCGTCCATCCGGATTTGCGGGCCGGTCCATGATGATACGACAACATTCCACGGATAGGCGGCTGGAAATGTATCGTGGATGATGATGGCGGCCGCTGCACCCTGCCTTGCGGCCTCTTCATATTTATAGGTCCAACGCCCGTAATAGGTCATCGCGCGGCCTTCAAATGCGCCTTTGAGGCCTTTGGTTTCGTAATCTGGATCATTGATGAGGATGATGACGGTTTTACCCTTCACATCCACGCCCGCATAATCATTCCACCCGCGTTCCGGCGCGTTGATACCGAAACCGACAAAGACCACATCCGAATTCACAATTTCGGTTTTGGGTGTAATCCGGTAACTCATCGCGACCATATCGCTTTTATAGGCAAGTGAGAGTGGCGACTTACCGCCAGAAATGGTCAGCGCGGTATTGGGGGCAGCGGTAATTTCCACCAAAGGCACATTCTGAAACCAGCTGCCCTTATTGGCAGGTTGCAGACCAGCGGCGGCAAAGCGCCCAGCGACATAGCCAATCGTCTTATCCTCCCCCGGCGTCGTTGGCGCGCGGCCCTCAAATTCATCTGAGGACAATGTGCGTGTGACTTCTTTTAGGGTGTCGACGGAAATCGTTGGGCCAGCCGCGAATGCGGGGACAGCGATGCTCGACAACAAAACCAGTTTTGCGCATGCGTAAAAGCGAGTCATTTTGTGCTCCAATGCCTAGAATCATAGTGAATAATGATCATGGCAAACGCGCATCCAAGATGCAAACGACCCGTAGATTGACGCTTGCAGCAAATTAAAATCACGGTCACAATGATTTGTCTTATTATTGATTGAAAGAAGTCGATGCGAAATTTATTATTGTGGTCGATATTATTATCTATTTTTAGCACGCAAGCCCTCGCTCAATCAGATGCTGCAATGAAATTTGGATCGCGCGAAAGTATCGGCCACATGAGCATATCGCCAGATGGCGCGAGTTTGGCATATTTACAGCCAATCATAGGGCAGGGGTCCGCATTACTTGTTTCTTCTGTCGATGGAGGAACGCCCAAACTTATTATGAAGGTGAATGGGAACCCACTTCGGCTTAGCTGGTGTAACTGGGCATCAAATACGCGCTTTGTTTGCGCACTTTATGGTCTTAGCGATGATGCAGGGTTGCTTTTGCCCTTCACGCGATTGATCGCGGTCAATTCTGACGGCAGTGATGTTAAACAACTTGGGCAACGCGCATCATCCAGCGCACTCGGTATTCGTCAATTTGACGGTGACGTTATTGGATGGAACGCAAGTGATGATGGCCAGATTTTGATGAGCCGCACCTATGTTCCCGAAAATACAATAGGGACGCACCTTGCTAGCACGTCGGAAGGTTTGGGCGTCGATCGCATCAATACATTGACACTTAAATCAACGCGTGTGGAACAGCCAAAGACAAACATCACGGCGTATATTGCGGATACAAATGGTGTCGTTCGGATTAAGCAAACAGAAGACGCCAGCGATGATGGCACGTTGCGCGGGGTTACACGCTATTATTACAGAATGGCTGACAGCCGGGATTGGAAACCATTTTCTGAAGTGCGGGAAGGGGGCGATGGGTTAGATCCTATTGCGATCGATAGTGCCCAAAATATTGCTTATGCCTTTGGCAAAAAGGATGGCCGTCTTGTTCTCAATAAAGTGACGTTGGATGGTCAATTGACGCGCACGCTTGTGTTTGCAAACGATAAGGTTGATGTTGACAGGACAATCAGAATGGGCCGTTCTGGTCGCGTTATTGGTGTAGAGTTTGTCACAGACAAACGCGAGACTATCATTTTTGATCCTGAATACAATGCTTTGGCAAAACGACTTGGAAAGGCGCTGCCCGGATTACCGCTTGTCCAGTTTGTTGATGCCAGTCGCGACGAGAAACGTTTGTTGCTTTTTGCGGGCAGCGACACGGACCCCGGACGCTATTACATTTATGATAAAGCAACAAAGCGGCTCAATGAAATCGCGTTGACCCGTCCGCAGTTGGAAACTGTTACGCTTTCGACAGTAAAGTCGATTTTGTATCCAGCGGCAGATGGAACAATGATCCCAGCTTATCTGACACTACCGCCAGGAAGCACAGGCAAGGGACTGCCAGCTTTGGTGATGCCGCACGGTGGCCCATCAGCGCGCGATGAATGGGGATTTGATTGGCTTTCCCAATATTTTGCATCGCAGGGATATGCCGTGCTGCAACCGAACTTTCGTGGATCATCGGGTTACGGGGATGATTGGTATCAGTCGAATGGTTTCAAATCTTGGCGCACAGCAATTGGCGATGTTAATGATGCTGGTCGCTGGCTGATCGCGCAAGGCATTGCTCAGCCTAAGAAGTTGGGAATTTTCGGGTGGTCATATGGGGGATATGCGGCATTGCAATCTGGCGTACTTGATCCTGACCTTTTCAAAGCTGTCGTCGCAGTCGCGCCGGTCACTGATCTCAGAATGCTGATCAATCAATCGAGAGCCTATACAAATTCATCGCTTGTGGCCAAGGAAGTGGGGGCGGGCGATCATATTGTGGCGGGCTCCCCGCTGCAGCAGGTGTCGCTT
>JBEBKH010000018.1:0-30550 GCA_040079575.1 Chakrabartia sp.
CGCTTGTATTTCTGCTCAGGCGGCAGCTTGTAGACAATATGTGTCAAGCCACTGGTTTTATAGCCAAGAAGATACGCCAAGTCTTCGCGTGTTTGGGCCTCTTTTAAGCTTTTAAGAACGGACACGTATCTCTCATTGAAATGGACTTATAGGCACTCTTACGCGAATTCATAGCCATTTAACATATTCAATATTAACGGCATTAACATCATCAGGGAAGCATCATTTCCTGACATATAATCTTATGTCGCGATACACGACAGCAAATCTGCCTATAAGCCCCCACAACTCTAACAAAGGCGCTGCTTTAGTCAACGGTGCCCTAGATAAGAAAAAACTACATACGAATTCGGGAGCCCCCAAAAACCAACCTTGACATTTGTTCCTATTATGTTCTACATTATGCCCCATGCACACCGTCCCCAATCCGCCAGAAACTGTCACTGTGGAGGATCTGCCTGAGCCTGAATATACAGCCGAAGGCTTGCCGGTTCCTTCATTCACGCCGTGGCGGCCTTTGCGTGTGCGGGTTGGTGGGTGGTCTGCGGGGGCGCAGCGTATCTTTATCCATGAACTGACCCGGATTGGCAGTGTCAGCGCGGCGGCGCGGGTGGTGGGGAAAACGGCGCGGTCGGCCTATCTGTTGCGTGAGAAGGACGGGGCAGAAAGTTTTGCCGCCGCGTGGGAAATGGCCATGCTGTCCGGCCAAGGCCATGCGCAGCAGCTGGCCATTGACCGCGCCTTGCACGGGCAAAACATTCCGCATTTTCGCGGTGGGCGCATCGCTGGATATCACACAGTCTACAATGATCGCTTGTTGGTTTCCGCGCTGACATCAACACAGAACCGTTACGCGGCTCGTGAAACGCAACCGCTTACGGCACTGCGCTACCGCCTTGAAAAATGGGAATCCGCGCTGCGGCGTGAGGCGATGGATATGGCCGACGGGACCGCGCTCACCCGGGATGCGCAGGATCAGGCTTGGCAGGATCATGTCGTGTGGCAACGTGAAATGAAGACTGTGGCGCGGCGACAGCGCGATGCCGAAATCCGAGTGGCCGTGCGTAAAAGCATGGCAAAGGCCGCGCCGCCGCCGCCAAGCGTGCGGATGTTGTGATGGCAATATCGGCCCGTTTTGCCTTAGGTTTCGGCGTTTTTTTCCTCTTAACTTCCCAGTCGAAGCGTTCACCCTGCGAAGTTTGCGAAGCTAAGGGCATTTTTGGCAGTTTTGCGTGGTGCTTCGCGGCCCTTCTGCTTTTCCTATGTGCGATAAAACACATGCGATGGTTGACGTTTACGTAAAAAGTACCAAATCAAAACCTACATATAAACGACTCGGCACCCTCAGGAGAATGATCATGGACTCTTATCTGAAACATTATATCAACGGCCAATGGGTCAACAGCATCGGCGGCAAACGCCACGACGTGATCAGCCCTTCAACCGAGGAAGCCTGTACCGAAATCACCATCGGTACAGCGGCGGATATTGATGCCGCAGTAAAGGCTGCACGCGCTGCTTTCCCAAGCTTTTCACAGACCAGCGTTGAAGAACGCGTCGCGCTGCTCAGCCGGATAGTTGCAGAGTTCAAAAAGCGTGTGCCAGACCTCGGCAAATCGATGGCGATGGAAATGGGAGCCCCGGTTTCATTTGCAAGCACTGCCCAAGCTTATTCCGGCATCGCCCATTTCGGCAATGCGATCAAAGCGCTTCAGGAATTTGAATTTGTCGAAATGGTCGGAACCACAGCTGTGGTCCATGAACCCATCGGTGTCGTCGGAATGATCACCCCGTGGAACTGGCCGCTCAATCAGATTGCGCTTAAAGTCGCCCCCGCAATCGCCGCGGGCAATTGCATGATCCTCAAACCATCCGAAGAATGCCCCGGCAACGCGGCGATTTTTGCAGAGATCATGGATGCGGCGGGGGTTCCTGCGGGCGTTTTCAACCTTGTTCAGGGTGACGGCGCGACCACCGGCAACGCGATTTCGGTTCATCCTGACATTGAAATGGTCAGCTTTACGGGGTCAACCCGTGCGGGCATTATGATTGCAAAGGCAGCGGCCGATACGGTCAAACGCGTCCACACCGAATTGGGTGGAAAGGCCGCCAATCTGGTCTTGGAAGGTGCTGATTTACAAGCGGTTCTGCCGGCGACTGTTGCTGGCGTGATCGTCAATTCTGGCCAAAGCTGCATCGCACCGACCCGTATTTTGGTTCATAAATCCCAAGAAGAAGAGGCCGTTGGCTTTATCAAGGGCATGTTGGACGGCACCCAGTGCGGTGATCCGATGCAGGAAGGCGCGCATATCGGCCCTGTTGTTAACAAGGCGCAATATGACAAAATTCAGGGTCTGATCCAATCGGCGATTGATGAAGGGGCAAAGCTGGAAACCGGCGGAACCGGCCTGCCGCCTGAACTCAACCGTGGTTATTATGTGCGGCCAACGCTGTTCAGCGGCGTGACCCGTGACATGCGGATTGCCAATGAAGAAATCTTTGGCCCTGTTGCTACAGTCATGACCTATGCCACTGAAGATGAAGCGGTTGAGGTTGCCAATGACACGCCCTACGGCCTGTCCGCCACCATATCGGGCGATCCGGCCAAAGCGGCAAAGGTCGCACCGCGCCTGCGCGCAGGGATTGTCACGATCAACACATGGGGGCCAGATGGCAACGCGCCGTTTGGCGGCTATAAACAGTCGGGCAATGGTCGTGAAGGCGGCAAATTTGGTCTGCGTGAATTCATGGAAGTGAAATCGATCATCGGCGGCGCTTAGGCCTCCGACACGATTTATTAACCATAGAGGTGAGACACCGGGCCATGGTAAAACATGGCCCGCTTGTTTTGATGCCTATGCTGCTGGTGACAGCCTGCATCCCCTCACCTGCGCATCGTCCGAAAAGCGTGCTCCCCACCAGCGCTGCGATGAAGCAATGCGTTGGGGATTTGACCCACCTCAAAACCCGCTACACCATTTTGCCTGATCAAAATTTTGGTGGGGGATGTTCTGCCATCAATGCCGTTCTGATCCAGGACATTGGTGTTCCAATCAGCAATACCAAGGCGGTGCAATGCCCACTCGCCCGCGCGCTGACACTGTGGCTGCGGGAAACAGTGCAATCATCCGCACGCTCCAACTTCGCCTCGCGCGTCATAAAAATCGAAAGCATGGGGACCTATGCCTGTCGCAACATCATCGGCGGGGCATCGGCAAAAATGTCAGAGCATGCGCGCGCCAATGCCGTTGATATTTCCGGCTTCATTCTCACCAATGGTCGCCGCATAACGATTGAAGCTGGGTGGCAAGGTGCGCCTGATGAACGCCGTTTCTTGCGGGACATTCACGAGGGCGCCTGCCGCCAATTCCAGACCGTCCTCAGCCCTGCGTATAACGCCGCGCATTATAACCACTTCCATTTCGATATGGGACGCGGTCCCTATTGCCGCTAAGCTCTGCTCCGCCTAGAAAGGATCAAATGACAGACAAAAAAATCCCCGCGCGCATTTTTGCCCGCGCCTCACAAGATGCCGCAACCGCAAAAAAGGGCATCCACACCCTCCAAACCGAAAGCCCATCGTATAAGCTTGCGTTTCAGGACGATGAATTTCTGCTGCGTGAAGATTTGCGCCCCGTGCGGTTTCAGCTTGAATTACTCAAACCTGAATTGCTGCTTGATGAAGCCAAAATTGCTTCGACCTTTGTGTTTTATGGCTCTGCCAGAATACCTGAACCCGGTGTAAAATCAGACAACCCAAATCCGGCCATCGCCGCGCGGTTGGAAGCCAATTCAAAATATTATGAAGAATCTCGCAAGCTTGCACGGATCGCAAGCAAAATTCCCCGCGACCCTGATGGCGAACGGCAGTTCGTTGTGTGTTCAGGGGGAGGGCCGTCGATCATGGAGGCTGCCAATCGCGGCGCTGAGGATGTCGGCGCTGAATCCATTGGCCTCAACATCGTGTTGCCCCATGAACAAGCGCCCAACACGCACGTCACCCCGCGACTAAGCTTTCAGTTCCACTATTTCGCGCTGCGCAAGATGCATTTCCTGCTGCGCGCGCGCGCCGTCGCGGTCTTTCCAGGGGGGTTTGGCACTTTTGATGAAACGTTTGAACTGCTCACCCTCATTCAAACCGGCAAAATCAAGCCGATGCCAGTGATTATGTTCGGCAAGGAATTCTGGAACCGCGTCGTCAATTTCGAAGCGCTCGTCGAAGAAGGCGTGATCAGCGAAAAAGACCTCTCGCTGTTTGAATTCGTCGAAACAGCCGAAGAGGCTTGGGAATGCGTGCGGAGATTTTACGACCGCGCATAGGGCGCGGCGCGACATATCGACTTCCTGTGTTTCGGATCACGTCCGGAGCACAGGATCATCACTTGCCTTTATTATTTAGCCGCTGGAGCAGCGGGAGCCGCAGCAGCCGTTTCCGCTGCAACAGGTGCTGCCGCTGGAGCCGCAGGCATGGGCAAGTTGGAACCTTCGCTGTTCAGATAGGCGATCAAATTCGCACGATCTTCGCCTTTGCCAAGACCCGCAAAACTCATCTTCGTACCTTCAACAAATTTCTTGGGGGCATGTAGCCAGCTGTTCATCGCTTCAAAGTCCCAATTGCCGCCTTTAGCAAGCAGTCCCGCCGAATAAGCAAAACCACCGACTTTACCTTTGCCCTTACCCATCACACCGTGAAGGTTTGGGCCAATCCCATTGGCACCACCAGCGGCAATCGTGTGGCATGATCCACATTTCTTAAATACTTCCGCGCCTTTGGCTGCGTCCGCTGTTTGCATCAATGTCGCGATTGGCACTTCTGCAGCTGCACCGCCTTCTGAAGCACCCGCTGCACTTTCAACATGATACCCGCCTTTTTCAACATGACCCTGACGAAAATACTCTCCGGTAACGATGGTTAGCCCAAGTGCAGCAATGCCCGCGCCCAGCGCCCAGCCTGCGATCGTGTTGAATTGGTTGTCCATACCGGCCGAAATCCCTGTTGTGTCACTATAGTGATGAATCGCGCTCGCTTTAATCACCCAAGGGCTGGTTCGCAAGCATCGCTTGCGGCAAAAGCTTCGCCTCTATAAGCGCGAACGCGTTATGAACCGTTATCCAGCCCCTGCCCGCCCGATTGTCGCCGCGATGATTGCCGCCGCCAATGCTGAACCTGACCGCGCCGTTGCGTTTCAAGGTGCACCTGGCGCAAACTCACATATTGCAGTGACCAATGCTGTTTCTGGCGGAATCGCGTTACCTTGCTTTAGTTTTGAGGACGCCATTGATGCCGTGCGTGATGGCCGCGCAGGCAGTGCCATGATCCCAATTGAAAATTCCCTGCATGGCCGCGTGGCAGATATTCACTTCTTATTGCCCGAATCGGGGCTGACGATCATCGGCGAATATTTTTTACCGATACACTACGCGCTGATGGGTTCAGGCCCGATTGATGGGGTCAAACAAGCCATCAGTCACCCTCAGGCGCTAGGCCAATGCCGCAAATGGTTGCGTGCACGCGGGATCGAACCTGTTGCTTATCCAGATACTGCTGGTGCTGCGGCACGCGCCGTTGAACGCGGGGATCCCACCGTCGCAGCGATTGCGCCACCCGGGGCCGCGGCTATTTATGGTCTAAACACGCTTGCTGAGGGCCTTGAAGATTCAGATGACAATATGACACGTTTCGTCATCCTTGCGCGCTCTGGCACGCCTACGCCCAATCAAGGCGATGTGATGACGACGTTTCTATTTGAGGTAAAAAACATACCTGCTGCACTTTACAAAGCATTGGGCGGGTTTGCGACCAATGGTGTCAACATGACTAAACTGGAGAGCTATCAGCGCGGTGCTAGCTTTGCCGCGACGACTTTTTTCGCAGATATTATGGGTCATCCCGAAGATCCGGCGGTGGCTCGCGCGCTGGAAGAGTTGAGCTATTATTCCCGCTCACTCCGTATTTTGGGCACCTACCCGCAGGCCCGAAAGCGGGGTTAACCGGCGACCCAGGCCTTAAGAAGCGTATGAGCGATAGCAAAGGGCGGCGGCGCTTTGAATTTCGCGTCCGCATCTCCAGACAGTGCAGCAATCGCCTCATCACGCGTGACCCACATTGCATCTTCTAACTCATTGGTATCGAGCGTGATCACGTCGTCCTCTGCATCGGCTATGCAGGCAATCATCAATTGCGACCCAAACGGCCAAGGCTGACTGGCGACATAGCGCACCGCGCCAGTCCGTATTCCAGATTCTTCAAACAATTCGCGCCGGACAGCTTCTTCAATCGATTCGCCGGGTTCCAAAAACCCAGCAAGGGCCGAATAGTTACCAGCGGGAAATTGTGATTGCCGTCCGACGAGTGCCTTACCCTCAAATTCAGCCAGCATGATCACAACTGGGTCCGTCCGCGGAAAATGTTCAGTATTGCACCCACCGCATTTACGACCCCACCCCGCGCGGAACAGTGTGGTCGAAGCGCCGCAACGCCCACAAAACTTATGCGCATTGTGCCAACCGATAACTGAGCGTGCCGCGCCGTAAATTGCGGCCTCTTCGGGGCGCAGCATCGTCAGCGCCTGCCATATTGCAGGGGAACGCATCGCCGTTCCAGCATCCTGGGTCAGGGCCACAAAATGCGGACGTTCTTCCAAAAAGCCAAGAAAGATGAGTTCTGCATCGTCGCCTGCGTCGGCCATGCTTTGCCAGATCAGTGTCGCTTCGACAGACACCTGGGGAAGCAGTCCATCAAGCGCAAGCAAGCGCCCCCGCCAATCATTCAGGACGGCGGCGTAACCCTCAACATTGTTGCGCAAGTGGTCGGCGCGATCAAGCGGCGATCCTGTGAACCCGGGTCGATGGTGGCTCACAAGCTGGCGTAAACGCTTTTGCCAAATTCTGGGACAAAGCCGTTATCGCCCTGCGCCATCACCTGCACCCATCCCGAAGCACGGATCCCCCGCGTTGGATCAACCCATGCAATGGTCGATGCGGCACCCCCCCAGCCATAAGTACCAACACCTGATCCTTGGGGATCATTTACAATCGTTACACGACCACCAGCGCCAAATCCCTGTCCTTTAACAAAACCGTCCATCACGGTGTTGGGGTGCACGAGATTGGACATGGCATGCATCGCCGTTTCACGCTTCATAATACGCGTTTTGCCGAGCGCACCCATGCCCATCAGCATGGCAAGGAAGCGGTCATAATCACGCATGGATGAAACAAGCCCAGCCCCACCAAAGGGAAAGGCGGGCTTATCTGAATAGACACTGTCATTGCCGGGATCGATGGGGAATGTGCCAAACGGCGTCGCTGCATGATTGGTGGTGAGCCGCTTAGTTTCGCTCGCCGGAACCTGCCAATAGGTGCTGTTCATGCCAAGTGGCTCAAAAATGCGTTTTTGCACAAAGGCTTCAAAAGTCATGCCGGATGCGACCTCAATCACCCGACCCATCAGATCAAGGCTGACCGAATAGCTCCATTTCACACCCGGGTCTGCTATCAATGGCAAGGTTCCAAGCCGATCTGCAAATTCAGTCAGGCTTGGTGCCGTTGGTGCGACGACATCAAAGCCGGGCAATGGCTTGCGGCTCACAGCGCCCGGGGTCAGGCCAAGACGCAGATATTCCTTCAACAACGGCCCCTTGGTCACAATCGAATAGCCTAGGCCCGCAGTATGGGTCAGCAGATTGCGGATTGTAATGGGCGCGCGCGCAGGGCGGCTTTTCAAATCTTTTTCGGGATTTATCAGGACCATCGGATTGGCAAAGGCGGGTATGAAATCAGCGATATTCTGATCCATCGTCATCTTGCCGTCTTCGATCAACAGCATCGCGGCAATGCCGGTGATCGGTTTGGTCATCGAATAACACCGCCACAGCGTATCGGGTGTGATGGCAACTGTTGAATCCTTGGCCAATGTGCCCGCCACCATAAAATCTGCCTGATCAAGACCGCGTGCAATGGCTGCGCCAGCGCCGGGAACAACTTTCTTGCTCACCACGCCATCAATCATTGCCTGAACCTTGGCCCAATCACTGCCGATGCCACGCTTTGTTGAACGGGCATAAGCAGGAAGCGCCGAATAGGCCGAAACTGCAGCAGCACCGGTCAGAAAATGACGACGGTTTAATTCAAGGCTCATCAGGCTGTCTCCCATTTACGACGGCCTGCGCGGCCTTTGCGAAAACACTTGGTAGTCCGGCTTGGTCCAACCGGTCAATGCCCCACCACTGGCCGCCCAAGGCCGTAGCGCAATCCTCTTCTACCGCTAAGTGCCGGACAGAAAGGGTGAGCGAAAAATGCGTAAATATGTGCTCAACAAACCCCACATCTTGCCAATTTCCCGCGATGAGATCAGCGACACCATGCCCGCGCCAATCACAAGACGGCAACGCCCGCATGCCGCCCAGCAATCCGCTGTCAGGGCGTTTGATGAGGAGGACATGACCATCTCTTTCAATCCACCACACGCGGCCAACGCGGTGCGGTTTTGCAACCTTTTTCAATTTCACGGGATAGTGTTCAGGATTATCTTTGCCGGCGCAGTTCGTGTTTATAGGGCAAAGCAGGCACTTGGGGCTGCGCGGCGTGCAGAGGGTTGCGCCTAGGTCCATGACTGCCTGTGCATAATCGCCGGCGCGCAAGAGCGGGGTTAGCGCGTCAGCAAAATTCTTAAGCACAGGCTTTGCAGCGGGCATAGCGATTTCCACAGTATAGAACCGTGCCATGACCCGTTCGACGTTGCCGTCCACGACAACTGCACGTTTGCCGAATGCAATCGCGGTGATGGCTGCCGCTGTGTAATCACCAATGCCTGGCAGTGTCCGCAATGTTACTTCGTCACTAGGGAATAACCCGCCGTGCTGCGAAACGACCGCCCGTGCACATGCAAGCAGGTTGCGGGCGCGCGCATAATAGCCAAGCCCTGCCCAAGCAGCCATCACATCCGCATCATCAGCCTTTGCTAAGGCGGATACGCTCGGCCAACGGCGCGTGAAGGTTTCAAAATAGGGTTTTACGGCGGCAACCGTTGTTTGTTGCAGCATGATTTCGGACAACCAAACGCGGTAAGGATCCGGCAGCGGTGCACCAGGCAGACTGCGCCACGGCAAATCCCGCGCATAGGCATCGTAATGCGCCAAAATCTTGTGGGTAATTTTTTCTGTCATATCGACGGGCATCGCGCATTCTGGCATGACGGCGATAATGGCGAAAGACAAGGTTCAAACTGAAGCAACAAACCGACCACGCGGTGGGCGGGCAAAAAGTGTGTCCGAAATGCTTCCAAACGTGGGTCGAGCTGCATTTCGGCGCTTTGGATTTATCCAATCGTCGATTGTCAGTCGTTGGAAAGAAATTGTCGGGGATCAATATGCAACCGTTTCTGCGCCAGAATCGATCCGTTTTCCAGTCGGCAAGCGCGCCGAAGGAACACTGACCCTGATGATCGCACGCGCACACGCGCCGATGATGCAGCATGTGCAGCCCATCATTATCGAACGCGTCAACCGATTTTTTGGCTATGCGGCGGTTTCGAAAATTGTCATGCGACAGGGCGACGTCGCCCGCCCCACGCCCAAACGCGTCAAAGCCGAACTGGTTGCCATCCCTGTTGAACTTGGCGACAGTTTGCGCTCAATTGCGGATCCTGAATTAAAAGCGGTGCTCGAATCGCTGGCACAAGGTATCGCAACCAACGCTGCAGCCCCGATTATTGGAAAGATACGCTAATGAAATGGATGGTCATCTTGATTGCTGCAGCAGCCACGATTGGTGCTGCACCAGTCAAACCAAATTGGGCCAATACCGTGACGCAAACAGCAACGGCTGCCTATGTTCTTGGGAACGTTAAAGCACGTGTCCGCTTTGTTGAATATCTGAGCTTTACCTGTTCGCACTGCGCCCATTTTACCAATGAAGCCGCTGTGCCCATCAAGCGTGACTATGTGTCCACAGGCACTGTCGCTGTCGAAATCCGACATGCGGTGCGCGATCAATTTGATTTCACTGCGGCGTTGTTGGCACGCTGCGGTGGCCCCACCAAATTCTTTGGCAACACCGAAGCCATTATGGCGCGTCAGGATGTCTGGCTTGCCGATGCCCAAGTCTATGCCGCCCGTGACGCTGAAAAAAATGCGAAATTACCAATTGAAGCCCAGTTAAAAATTATTGCACAAGCCACCGGTCTTGCAGCGATTGTTAAGGCCAGAGGCGTCACACTACCGCAAATTAATGCCTGTCTTTCGAACAAAGCCATGCACAATGCTGTGCTGGCCATGACCAAAGAAGCATTTGAAATTCGTAAAATTCCGGGCACACCTCATTTTCTAATCAACGGAAAAACGGCGCCCTATTCTGACAGCTGGTCGGGTATAGAGCCTAGCCTGCGCGCCGCCATCACTGCCAAATAACGACAAGGAAGATATGATGAAAAAATTTCTGATCGCTTCAACTGCTCTGCTCGCGCTTGTGGCATGCGGGGAGAAAAAGGCTGCGGACACAACGTCTGGCACTGCATCAGCTGTTTCTGCGCCTGCGGGGACGACTTGGACTGAAACGACCAGCACGTCGACTTACGGTGGCATGGTAATGGGCAATCCCGCAGCGGCGGTCAAACTTGTCGAATATGGTGCGCTCACATGCAGCCACTGTGCAACATTTTCCGAAGAGTCCGGAGCCGAACTGAAAGCAATGGTCGCCAAAGGCACGGTTTCATATGAATTTCGCAACTTTTTGCTGAGCCCAATCGACATTCCTGCGGCCTTGCTGGCACGCTGTGCTGGCCCGGGACCATTTTTCCCAATCAGTGAGCAGCTTTTTGCAGCACAAAGCGATTGGCTGGGTAAAACCAAAGAAATTACTGAAGCAGAACAAACTGCATGGGCAAATTATACGCCCGTCCAACTGACAGGCATCCTCGCAACCAAACTTGGGCTTGATACGTTCGTGCAACAGCGCGGGATCAGTGCTGATAAGGCCAAAGCCTGCCTTGCAGATGCCAAAGCCATTGATGCGCTGACCAAAATGTCACAAGTCGGCCAAAGTGAATTTAAGGTGCAGGGCACTCCAACTTTTGTGATCAATGGTTTGACGGCAGAAGCCACCGGCGATTGGGCCACACTCAAACCCAAACTGATCGCTGCTGGAGCGTAAACAGGGCCAATCTCATTGCGGATCAAACGCCTTAAACTGACCGGCTTCAAAAGCTTTGTCGATCCGTCCGAACTCAGGATTGAGGCCGGACTTACGGGTGTTGTTGGTCCCAATGGCTGTGGCAAATCAAACCTGTTGGAGGCCATCCGCTGGGTAATGGGTGAAGGCAGTGCAAAATCCTTGCGCGGTGGCGCGATGGATGATGTGATTTTTGCTGGAACCGCCACGCGGCCCTCACGTGATTTTGCTGAAGTCTCTATTCTAGCAGAAAGCGACGCGGCCAACGATGCAGAGTTGGAAGTTGTTCGCCGGATCGAACGCGGTGCTGGATCTGCATACCGCCTGAATGGCCGCGATGTGCGCGCCAAGGATGTGGCGTTGGTTTTTGCCGATGCCGCAACCGGCGCGCATTCTCCCGCACTCGTCAGTCAGGGCCGCATTGGATCGGTGATCGCTGCAAAGCCAGCGGAACGTCGTGCGATGTTGGAGGAAGCGGCGGGAATTTCGGGTCTCCATGTCCGCCGCAAGGATGCCGAACAGAAACTGCGCGCAACCGAAACCAATTTAGGGCGCTTGAACGAAGTCCTCCTTGACATGGAAAATCGTTCCTCCGCCCTGCGCCGACAAGCGCGCGCGGCAGAGCGCTACCGTAAATTGTCAACAGACATCCGGATTGCCGAAGGGCGGATGATCTACGCCCGCTGGCGTGATGCCGCTTCTGCTGCCGACATCGCTAAGGCCGAAGCGGCTGAAGCGGAAAGTGCCGTCAATTCTGCCGCAGAAGTTCAACGCGCCGCCGCTGCCTATCAAGCGCAGGCTCTATCCACACTTTCGTCACTTCGCGCTGCCGCCCTTGCGGCGCATGACAAAGCCACAGAGGCCAGCCATCAACTGACCACACTCAAGGCAGAACGCGCTGCGCTTGAGCGCCGCATGGCTGAACTTGTCGCCCAGACTGAACGTTTGGAGGCGGACCGCGCCCGTGAAGGGTCACTTGCCCATGATGCAGCAGAGGCGCTGGCAAGGTTAGGGACAGAGACGAAAAATCTCGACACGCGGATTGCGGAAGCTGAGGCCAGTCGCCCTGCCCTTTCCCTTAAGCAAAGCAACGCTGAAGCCGCCGCGCGCGATGCTGAGGTTGCTCTGGCCCAAGGGTTGAGTGCGCAGGCACGTGAGCAGGCCGAAGCACGCGTTGCCGACGCCGCCATGGCCGCAGCATCCGCGCGTCTTGAACGCGCACAACGCGATTTCGCTCAATTGACAGCGCAGCATGACGCGCTGGGAGAAGAATCGCCGCTGCAACTGGCCTTGGATACTGCAAAGTTGACACAGCAACAGGCACAGGCAGAAGCCGAAGCTGCGCTTACCGTCGTGGCAAAGGCTGATGCTGAGCGTGAAGACGCTTCGATAAAGCGTGATATTGCACAAAGCGCAATGGCGACCGCGCAAGCCACGCTTGCAGCGCTAGAGGGTGAAACGCGTGCTTTGGAACGCACGGTGTTGTCTGGTCATAGTAACGACCGGGCCATCGGTTCAATCACCGCCAAACCGGGGTATGAACATGCACTTGCGGCGGCACTTGGGGATGATCTTGATGCCGCTCTGGGCGGATCTGGACCCCGCGTTTGGTTGGGTGCAGACTTTATGGCCAGCGATCCGATGTTACCCGCTGGGGCACCACCACTTTCTAATTTTGTCACCGCACCAGCGGCACTCGCACGTCGGCTTTCGCAAATTGGGGTGGTTGAAACTGTTGATAGCATAACTCTTGTTGTTGGACAGAGAGTCGTCACGCGCGCTGGTGTTTTGCGGCGCTGGGACGGCTTTGTCGCAACGGATCAAGGTGCTGCTGCTGCAGAACAGCTCGTGCGTATCAATCGGCTGGCCGCAATTAAAGCAGAACTGCCAGATGTAGAATCAAGCGTCGCCGATGCGCGTGCGGCGTCGACACAGGCACAGGCCGTGATGGAGACGGCGCGGACCGCAGCTGATGGAGGCCGCCGTGCCCATGCAGACGCCGAAAATCGTGCGCGCGTCGCTGCACGCAGTGCCGATCAAGCCGCATCCACGCTCGAACGATTGGCGTCACGGCGGGCTGAAATGGCCGAACGCTTGGCGCGAATTGCCACTGACCGTGATGATGCGGAAGCCGAGACGCGCAGCGCGCATGCCGCGCGCATTGCCTTGCCGGATGGCAGCGATACCGCTCAGCTGGTGGCATCATTACAAAGCGCAGCGGAGGGGATGCGTGCCACAGTTGCCCAGCTCCGCTCTGAAATGGCAAATCTGGACCGCGCCGTTGTGGATGATCTAGCACGCCGCCAATCCGCAAACTCTGAGAGCCGCGATTGGAAAAGTCGTGCGGGAGAGGCTGCCCGCCGGATTGAAGAAATGACCAAAAGGGCCAAAGCGGCTGAAACCGAAGCTTTGGCATTGGCGGAAGCTCCAACAAAGATGGACACGAAGATAACGGCCTTAGTTGCCGAAACTGATACGCTAACAAGCAGTGCGACAGAGGCCGCGAAGGCGGAGCGTGATGGTGAGGTCGTTTTGCGCGATATTGAACGCAAATTGGCTGACGCTGGCGAAGCGCTTGCGACAGTACGTGAAGTCCGCGCTGGGGCGATAGCACGCGCTGAAAATCAGGAACTCCGCCGGATCGAAATGGGCCGCGTTTCTGGCGAACGCTTTGAATGTCCGCCGCCTCTGCTGCCTGAAAAAGTCGGTTTCGACGCCAATGATGTGGGTGATGCCGGAGAAGAATCATCTCAGCATGAACGCCTGAATGCCGACCGCGAACGGCTTGGGCCGGTCAATCTTGTCGCTGAAACCGAACTGGCCGAAATTGAAGGTGTCTATACGACCTCTATTTTGGAACGGGATGAATTGAGCGAGGCCATCAATCGCCTTCGTGGTTCCATCGGCAGTCTAAATCGCGAAGGTCGCACGCGATTGCTCTCCGCGTTTGAAGAAGTGAACTTGCATTTTCAACGGCTTTTTTCAACCTTGTTCAACGGCGGCGCGGCCCACCTTGCCCTGATCGATAGCGATGACCCATTAGAAGCAGGTTTGGAAATTTATGCGCAACCACCGGGAAAAAAGCTTGTTTCGCTTACGCTCTTGTCCGGCGGGGAACAGGCATTAACCGCAGTGGCTCTAATCTTTGGCCTGTTCCTTACCAATCCTGCACCAATCTGTGTTCTTGATGAAGTTGATGCCCCGCTTGATGATGCCAACATTGAACGTTTCTGCGATCTCCTCGACGTGATGACCCGCGATACCGACACCCGCTATTTGATTGTCACACACAATGCTGTGACGATGAGCCGCATGCACCGCCTGTTCGGCGTCACGATGATTGAACAGGGGGTGAGCCGCCTTGTTTCGGTTGATCTGGGCGGCGCAGAACAACTTTTAGCAGCCGAGTAGCATATATGAGACCGATCACCGTCGCATTCCTCCTGTTCCCCAACGTCACACAGCTTGATCTGACGGGGCCGGCACAAGTGCTGTCACGGCTAGGCAATGTGAAGCTTGATCTGGTGTGGAAAACGCTTGACCCTGTGCCAACTGATGCCGGGTTTTCTTTGCTGCCCACCGCTACTTTTGATGACATCAAATCTGCTGATATTATCTGCGTTCCCGGCGGATTTGGCACCGTCGCGGTGATGGAGGATGACACGGTGTTGGACTGGCTGCGTACCATTGCCAAAGATGCGCAGTGGGTGACAAGTGTATGTACAGGATCACTGGTTTTAGGTGCGGCGGGTTTGCTCAAAGGGTATCGGTCAGCATGCCACTGGGCCTCAATTGATCAATTGGCATTTTTTGGCGCCATTCCGACACGTGAGCGCGTGGTGATTGACCGTAACCGCGCATCAGGTGGGGGCGTGACATCGGGCATTGATTTCGCACTCTTCCTCACCAAAGAAATCCGCGGTGAAGATCATGCACGCTTCGTGCAGTTGAGCATTGAATATGATCCTGCTCCGCCTTTTGATGCGGGATCTCCAGACAAAGCAAGCCCCGAAACGCTCAAATCTTACTGGGAAATGGTCGAGCGCCACGCACCGAGGCGCGTCGACAAAGTCCGCGCGATTGCCGCTAGACTTGGATTTTAAGCAGGCCAATTGAAGCGTGCCTGAACGGAGAGAAATATGACCACTGCTGTAATGGCCGCACTGATCCGCCCCTTGATTGAACAGCATCTGCCCAAAGATGTTGATGCGCATTGGTTTATAACCAAAGAGGAAGCGTTTGACCTTGCTCCCCGCGCTGATATTGGCTGGTTTGATATGTACGACAAGGCCGACATGGCTGAAGCAGTGACACGGGCGACCAACCTCAAATGGCTCAATTCAATTTATGCCGGGGTTGATGGCATGCCCCTTGAACTGCTTGCAGAACGCGGCGTTACCTACACCAACGGCGTCGGCATCAACGCAATTACAATCGCTGAATATGTCGTAATGGGGATGCTGACTGTGGCGAAGGGTTATCGCGACGTCGTTCGCGCACAAGAGCGTCGTGAGTGGTTAACCGACTCCCCAGGCAAGATAGAATTATACGGTAGCAAAGCCTTGCTGCTTGGTTACGGCGCTATTGGTAAGCTTATCGAGGAACGCTTGAAGCCATTTGGTGTCGATGTCACCATTGTGCGCCGCACGGCAGGACCAAACACCCTTACGCCTGATCAGTGGCGCGCACGGCTTGGGGAATTTGATTGGGTCATCCTCGCCGTCCCGGCCACGCGAGAGACGGACGGTATGATTGGCGCAATGGAATTATCCGCGATGAAAGACAGCGCGACATTGATCAACATTGCGCGCGGCACGGTCGTTGATCAAGATGCGCTCATCGCGGCGCTCAAGACCAAAGGGATAGCGACGGCATTTCTTGACGTCACAGACCCAGAACCTTTGCCTGCGGACCACCCTCTTTGGGCCCTCGACAACGCACATGTGACGATGCATTTGTCGGGCCGTGCACAGACCTTAATGTTTCAACGTTCGGCGGCACGCTTCCTCGAAAATTTGGCACGCTACCAAAATGGCGCGCCGCTCCACCACCAAGTCAATCTTGCTTTAGGATATTGAATATGGGCCATAATGCCGCTGCCATCTGGCACACAGTCGCTCTG
The DNA here is from genome assembly GCA_040079575.1 of Chakrabartia sp. Lineage (GTDB taxonomy): Bacteria > Pseudomonadota > Alphaproteobacteria > Sphingomonadales > Sphingomonadaceae > Aquisediminimonas. Next base: position 16,292 of record JBEBKH010000018.1, read on the forward strand.
TCACGGGACATCAATGCAATCTCTGCGGTCCTTCATGATGATTGTATCTTCGAAAGCCCGGTCGTCCACACGCCGCAATTGGGTAAGGCCATCTCCGCCCAGTATCTGGCGGCAGCAGGCCATACTCTGGGCAATGCCGATTTCGAATATGTCGGTGAATGGCACGCGCCAAATTCCAGCGTCCTTGAATTCAAGTCAGTGATGGATGGCATTGCCATCAATGGCATCGACATGATCACGTGCGACGACGACGGCCTGATCACCCATTTCAAGGTCATGGTGCGGCCCTTAAAAGCCGTGAATATGCTGCACCAGAAAATGGGCGAGATGTTGGCGCAAATGAAAGGCTAACCGAGGTCGATACTGTCCTCACTGATCACGTGCGTTATCATTTCCTCTGCAATCGCTGGATCAATTTGTCTATCTAGGATCAACATAGCCAGACCGTGCACCAACGCCCATGATCGCATGACGGCCGCAAACTGTTTGTCCTTTGAAACATCATCCCCCATGATTGCGCCAATGTCTCGCCGCAACATCCACGCGGCAGATCCTTCTTCATAAGATTCTCGCGGATGAGCGCCCGCTGGAAGATAGGAAAATATCAGTCGAAATAAGGCAGGGTTGGCAATTGCAAAACGGACATAGGCTTGTCCGCTTGCTGCAAAGCCAGCCTTGTCTCCGGATGTGTTTGCTTGCGCCTGCTGGGCGGCCAACTGTTGCAGCCCCTGCTTGGCAAGGGCCGATAACAAGGCATTTTTATCAGGGAAATGACGGTAAATTGCCGTTGCGCTGACCCCAACCTCGCGCGCGATTTCCCGCAGGCTCAACGTTTCAGCATCGCTTTTTTCGAGCAAGCGATGTCCGGCTGCTAGAACCGCAGACCATAAATCGCCGTGATGATATCCGCGGTTGCCACCTTTTATGTTGACACTGTTATCATTGGTGATCATGTTATCACTGTAAACATTATCGATTCGAATGCAAGGGAGAGAAAGTCATGACCAGCACCGTCGAAACCCTTATCCGCAAAACGATCACCAAAGGCGTGATGAAAGTTGCCGAATTTAACCGCAACCGCGCAAACGCACCCGAGGCGCCTCACCCATTCCTGTCAGGCATTCATATGCCGATGACAGATGAGGTCACACTCACCAACCTTAAAGTGACGGGGACGATACCGGCAGAACTCAATGGCCGCTATATCCGCATTGGCCCCAATCCAGTGGTCCCGCCAAATCCTGCGAGTTATCACTGGTTCACAGGTGACGGGATGGTCCACGGTGTTTCGCTCAAAGGCGGTGAGGCGCTATGGTACCGCAATCGTTGGATCCGGTCACAAGCGGTCAGCGCCGCTCTTGGCGAAGACGCCGCTCCCGGCCCTCGAAACGGCGCGAGCGATACCGTGAACACCAATGTCCTTGGACATGCGGGCACAACATGGGCGTTGGTTGAGGCTGGCGGCTATCCCGTGCGGATCAATGAAGAGCTTGATACAATCGCGCATGACCCCTTTGGTGACACGCTCAAAGGATCGTTTACCGCTCATCCCCATCTCGATCATGACAGCGGTGAAATGCACGCGATTTGCTATTACGGGCCTGATCAGACCACGATCCGTCACGTGGTTGTTGATAAGACCGGAAAAGTGCGCCGCGAAGAACCAATTGCCGTCAAAAATGGTCCCTCAATCCACGATTGCATGATCACCAAAAATTTCGTGATCATCCTTGACCTCCCCGTCACTTTCTCGATGAAAACGCTGCTGGCCGGGCATGCCTTCCCCTATAAATGGAATCCGGATCATCAAGCCCGCGTGGGCTTGCTCCCGCGCGAAGGAAAAGGTGAAGATGTAATCTGGTGCAATGTCGCCCCCTGCTACGTCTTTCATCCCTGCAATGCATATGAAACTGATGATGGCAAAATCACACTTGATGTGTGCGCACATGACAGCATGTTTGCGGAAAGCACACAGGGGCCGGACTCAAAGAATGTGCCATTTGAACGTTGGACGATTGACCCGTTGGCACGCGGTGTTTCGCGCAACATAATCGATCAGCAAAGTCAGGAATTCCCGAGGCATAACGAACGCTTTACGGGCAAAGCTTACCGCTATGCTTACACGATGCCACTTCCAAAAGAGAATGATGCCTTTGTTTCAGAAACCTATCTCATCAAACATGATTTGGTAACAGGATCACGCGATATTCATGATCTCGGCGCGCACCGTCATCCCGGCGAATTTGTGTTTGTTCCAAAATCAGGTGGCACAGCAGAAGATGATGGCTGGTTGATGGGTTATGTCATCAACGTTGCCAATGAAACTACGGACCTTGTTATCCTAAACGCACAGGATTTTTCCGGTTTGCCGCAAGCGGTCATCACAATCCCGCACCGCGTGCCACCGGGCTTCCATGGCAATTGGGTTCCGGCGTCTTAGAGGCACAGTCAATTGTCAAAAACGCTGTAATTCTTGCTTTTCCCATGTGATTTCCCCAAGGGGGTCCGCATTATGGCAAACACATGGACCCCCGACAGCTGGAAACGCCACGAAGCGCGGCAGCAACCTTCCTATCCTGATGCAAAAGCGCTTGCTGCATCAGAAGCTTTGCTGTCGACCTATCCTCCGCTGGTTTTTGCGGGTGAAGCCCGCAATTTGACTGCGGACCTTGCCAAAGTCGTGGAAGGAAAAGCATTTCTGCTGCAAGGCGGAGACTGCGCCGAAAGCTTTGCAGAATTTCACCCCAACAACATCCGCGACACATTTCGTGTCATCCTGCAAATGGCGGTCGTCCTGACGTTTGCCTCCAAGCTGCCGACTGTAAAATTGGGCCGTATGGCGGGGCAATTTGCCAAGCCGCGTTCTGCCGATATGGAGGAATTGAACGGGGTATCGCTGCCATCTTACCGCGGTGACATCATCAACGACATTGCGTTCGAATCCAATGGCCGTGCGCCAGACCCCGAACGCATGATCAAGGCGTATAACCAATCCGCCGCAACGCTCAATTTGCTCCGCGCATTTTCCGGTGGCGGCTATGCAAACCTGCATCAAGTCCACAGCTGGACCCACGATTTCATGGGTCGCAGCCCGTGGACGAAAAAATTCAAAGATGTTGCTGACCGCATCGGCGAAGCCCTTGATTTCATGGAAGCATGCGGCATCAACCCTGATACCGTGCCGCAATTAAAGGGCACAGACTTTTATACCAGTCATGAGGCGCTTTTGTTGCCTTATGAACAGGCCCTCACGCGTCAGGACAGTTTGACCGGCGGCTGGTATGACACGTCTGCACACATGCTTTGGATCGGTGATCGCACCCGTTTTGAAGGGTCGGCACACGTCGAATATTTGCGCGGTATCGGCAATCCTATCGGTTTGAAATGCGGTCCCACCCTTGAACCTGATGCCTTGCTCAAAATGCTCGACACGCTCAATCCAAACCGCATTGCCGGACGGATGACACTCATAACGCGCTATGGTTTTGACAAAATCGAATCTCATTTGCCAGAACTGGTCCGCGCGGTAACCCGCGAAGGCCATCCGGTTATCTGGTCCTGCGACCCCATGCACGGCAATGTGATTAAGACCAACAATGGGTATAAAACGCGACCCTTTGAAAGAATATTGGCCGAAGTCCGCGGTTTCTTTGCAGTGCACCGGGCAGAAGGCACCTATGGCGGTGGTATCCATATCGAAATGACCGGTCAGAATGTTACCGAATGCACGGGCGGCGCGATGGACGTCACCCAAATGGATCTGGCGGACCGCTATCACACCCACTGCGATCCTCGCCTGAACGCGGGACAAAGCCTTGAGCTTGCGTTCCTGCTTGCAGAAATGCTCAACGCAGAATTGCGTGAACGCAAAGCGGCATGAATCTCATGCTCCGCTTCATAGGCGGCAAAAACCTGTCCAAAACTCCTTCCTGTAGCGATTAGGACCGCCCCTCTCGCTGCTGAAACCGGTTTTAATGTCCGTTATGGTCACCGCTATCGGACCTGAGCAAGCTGCAGACCACACTGCGCCCAGCCTGCAGATGCAACATTGGTGGACAGGGCTGGATTCGAACCAGCGTACGCTTGCACGGGCAGATTTACAGTCTGCTGCCTTTAACCACTCGGCCACCTGTCCCCAGGGTCGCTTGAGAAACCCTCAAATGCGAAGCGGCTCCTTGGCGAAGGGCGAGCCTGATGTCAATCAGCCATGCATCGTCATCCACTCATCGGATGGCGCGCGCGTCGGCGTCAAGGCGTTTACGGGGTCTGTAACATCCTTATATCCAATCGACATTCCTGTCCAAAGGATCCGATTGTCCGGCGTACCAAGGAAATTTCCGATGGTTTTGGGATAGATTGCCCAGCATTCCTGTGCGCAGCTGTCCAACCCTGCCTCGCACAGCAACAACATGATATTTTGTAGCATCATCCCGCAATCGCCCCATTGTGGTGGCCCCATTTCGCGGTCGATTGTGAGGAAGAGCGCGATTGGAGCGTTAAAAAATTGAAAATTGCGCGCAAACCACATCATCCGCCCCAATTTATCTTCCCGCGGAATACCGATACTGGCGTAAAGCATTTCCCCCACTTCAAACCGGCGATCTTTGTACGGCGCTGATAAGATCGGCGGATAAATATTATATTCGACGGTCTCTTTGCTCGGCCCCTCTGCCATCTTGTCGCGCATGATGGCCTTGAGCCTGTCGAGCGCATCGCCGTGGACAATATCGATATGCCAAGGCTGCAAATTGCCCCCGGTCGCCGCACGCGCAGATTTTTCAACAATGTCCTTGACCAAGGCCGGGTCCACAGCCTGATCGGTGAACCCCCGCACAGAACGGCGATAAGCAATGGCTTCAGAGACGTTCATGGTGCAAAATCCTTCTCGATAAAAATGACTATAAGTTTCCCTTGCCGTAAACGTCAATTTGCGCAAGAGGATTTGAATTCGAGTCATAATGACAAAGGAAAAGATCATGGCAACAGCCTATATTGTGGATGCGGTTCGTACCGCAGGCGGCAAGCGCAACGGAAAATTGGCCGGTTGGCACCCTGTTGATTTGGGCGCGGCAGTGCTTGACGCGATTGTCGCGCGCACGGGCATTGATGGCTCCAAGGTTGACGATGTTATCATGGGCTGTGTGGGTCAGGGCGGTCAGCAAGCGATGCAAGTGGGGCGCAACTGCGTTCTCGCCGCGCGCAACCTGCCCAATTCGGTTCCGGCCGTCACCATTGACCGCCAATGCGGATCATCGCAGCAGGCGATCCAATTTGCCGCCCAGGCTGTCATGTCTGGCACGCAAGATATGGTGATTGCTGCCGGTGTCGAATCGATGACACGCGTGCCAATGGGGTCCACCGCGATGCTGCACATGAAAGAAGGCCTCGGTAATTATAAATCGCCGCGGCTGGAGGAAGAATTTCCCGGCATCATGTTCAGCCAGTTTATGGGCGCGGAAATGATCGTCAAAAAGCACGGCTTCACTAAGGATGATCTGGACCGGTTTGCACTTGAAAGCCACCACCGCGCAAAAGCCGCGACTGAAGCGGGCGCATTTGCCAATGAAATTGTCGTCCTCGACATCGAAACGCCAGACGGCCCCGCCACCCACGGCGTTGATGAGGGCATTCGCATGGATGCAACACTTGAAGGCATATCAGGCGTCAAGCTGATACAGGAAGGCGGCACGATTACGGCGGCATCCTCCAGCCAGATTTGTGACGGCGCTTCGGCGGTGTTGATCGTTTCAGAAGCAGCGCTGAAGGCACACGGCCTTACCCCCATCGCGCGCATCCACAACCTGACGGTGACAGCGGGTGACCCGATCATCATGCTTGAAGAGCCATTGTTCGCAACCGACCGCGCCTTGCAACGCGCGGGCATGAAAATTGGTGATATTGACCTGTATGAAGTCAATGAAGCCTTCGCACCCGTCCCGCTCGCTTGGTTGAAGCATGTCGGTGCTGATCCAGCCAAGCTCAACGTCAATGGCGGCGCGATTGCGCTGGGCCATCCCCTGGGCGCTTCGGGCACAAAATTGATGGCGACATTGCTCAACGCCTTGAAAGCACGCGGCGGCAGATACGGCCTGCAAACCATGTGTGAAGGCGGCGGCGTCGCCAATGTCACGATTGTTGAACGGCTTTAACCCTCTCCCCCTGTATAAAGGAAAACCACTATGAAACTCGATTCCACAGTCTCTGCTGTCATTACCGGCGGCGCATCGGGCCTTGGGGCCGCCACGGCCCGCGCACTTGCTGCAAAGGGTGTGAAGGTTGCCATCTTTGACCTTCAAGAAGAAAAAGGCCTTGCGGTCGCTGCTGAAATCGGCGGCATTTTCTGCGAAGTCAATGTCACCAGCGACGAAAGCGTTGACGCCGGCTTTGCCAAAGCACGCGCGGCGCACGGCCAAGAACGCATTCTCGTCAACTGTGCGGGCACTGGCAGTGCGATGAAAACCGCAAGCCGTTCCAAAACCGATGGTAGCATCAAACATTACCCGCTCGAAGCGTTCAACTGGCTGATTCAGATCAATCTGGTCGGCACCTTCCGCTGCGTGGCAAAGTCCGCTGCGGGCATGATGACGCTTGAACCCCTTGAAGACGGCGAACGCGGCGCGATGGTCAACACCGCGTCGGTTGCAGGTGAAGACGGCCAGATGGGCCAGGTCGCCTATTCCGCGTCTAAAGCCGGTGTGATCGGTATGACCCTCCCCATCGCCCGCGATTTGATGAGCGAAGGCATCCGCATCAACACCATATTGCCCGGTATTTTTGAAACGCCGCTCATGATGGGTGCGCCGCAAAATGTGAAAGATGCGCTCGCAGCATCAGTGCCCTTTCCGAAACGCCTCGGCAAGCCAGAAGAATATGCACATCTCGCGCTGACCATGATCGAAAACGGCTATTTCAACGGCGAAGATGTCCGCCTTGATGGTGCCATTCGTATGGCGCCGCGTTGATCTGAACTGATATGGCAAAACCGGATAGCTGGCGGCTCAACCCTGCCAGCTATCCCTTTTCCGCGCCAACACAGACGCGGTTTGGGGATATGGATATTCTCGGCCACCTCAACAATGTCGCCTATGCCGCATTGTTTGAGAATGGCCGTGTGCGCTTTAACCGTGCCATGGATGAACGCCGCAACCGCGCCGAGGGCGACCGCTGGCTGGTCGCGGCGGTGGAGATCAATTACCTGCGCGAAGGCCATTTCCCTGATGATGTAGAGATTGCGAGCGGGATTGGCCGGATTGGCACTTCAAGCTGGGTGATCGAACAAGCCGCGTTTCAAAAGGGCCACTGCATCGCGACGTGCGATACGACGATTGTCTACGCAAGTCCGGATGGTGCCAAACCCATCCCAGATAGCATGCGCGCCGCACTTGAAAAGCGGCGGGTTATTGGGGGTTGATTTGGATGGCGTAAGCTTACACTTGACAATCTGCGCTATATTAATTATGCATAATCATGAAAATTGAAAGCGTCCGGCATAAGGCTTTGCGAGCATTTCTGGAAACTGGAAATTCAAAAGGTATTGACGCGCGAATTGCAGGGCGCCTTCGCAATATGGTGGCGTTTTTGGTTGCAGCAAAAAGTGATGACGAATTTTTTATTCCGCCAAATTTCGGTTTCCATTGGCTGACTGGTGATCGGGCTGGAACTGCCGCGATGACGGTAACCAAAAATTGGCGTCTAACCTTCAGGGTCAGTGAAGACCATGCGCTCATCGACTTAGACTTGGAGGATTATCACTAATGGCTATCAAAATTTCTCCCTATTTCGCTGTTCATCCCGGCATTTGGCTGCGCGAAGAAATCGTTGAACCACGCGGGTTCGGCGTCACAGATCTTGCGCGCCATTTTGGCGTTTCCCGTCAGGCAATGAGCACGCTCCTCAATGGTCGTGTTGGCTTGAGTGCAGAAATGGCGATCCGCTTTGAAAAGGCTTTCGGGTTGCAGGCCGATACGCTCTGCCGGATGCAGACTGCTCATGAATTGGCCAACGCGCGGGCGCATGAGGATGAGATTTTGGTGGAGCCGCTGAGGGCGGCGGCTTGATCCTTGATAATTAACGCGCCTATTTGTTTTCCCACATCAAATCAAAATCCCCCGCCACCACCCGCGCCTTGCGGATTGGCGTAAACGCCCACCAATTTTGCGCCTCTCCCGTACGCGCTTGGTGGATGGTGGCTGCGAAAACGTCCCAAACGCAGGGATCGTGCCGCTGGCCCGTGCGGGCTTGTATTTCACGGTAGAGTATATCGGGATCACACGTGCTCAACTGCTCCACGCTTTCTATGCCCAGAACAGCGAAGTCACCCAGAGTGGCTTTGCCCACATTGCGAAGTTGGGATAGCTGCACTCTTTGCTCAATCAGCAAAAACCGGCGCGCGTTTTTCCATATTCGCCATCACCGCTTCAATCTGATTTGGTTTGCGGATCACTTTGATCTGCTCAGCAGTTTCCAGTTCCAGCAGTTCAGCGTCACTCATATGGCCAATGGCATTGCAGAGTGTCTTTGCGCCGCGGATCGCGTGGGGATTTTTGCCTGCGATGACCTTTGCCAGCGCGAGCGCCGCCGTATGGGGGTCATCTGACAGATGCGTCACGAACCCCATGGCGTGCGCCTCTGTGCCATTAAATTCGCGGTTGGTGTAGGTAAGCTCGCGGAGAATGTCGTCGCGCACCGTCGTCCGCCACAGCGGGAAGCCCGCCATATCGGGCACCAGACCCCATTTCAGCTCCATGATCGCCATACGTGTGTCGGGATGGGCGATGCGGATGTCGGCACCAGACAATATCTGAAATCCACCGCCAAACGCCACGCCGTGTGCCGCCGCAATCACTGGCACAGGCAGTTTGCGCCATCCCCACGCCACTTGCTGCGGCGTATTGCAGTCCCCGTGCACCCGCGCACTCAGATCATTGCCAGACCCACCCGCCATGCTCGCCATATCAAGCCCAGCACAGAATGCCTTGCCATCGCCAGACAAGACGACGCAGCGCAGCCCTGCCGTGGTTTCAAGTATGCGGATCGCCTCAACAATGCCCTCAAACATCGCGCCGTCGAGCGCGTTCATCTTATCGGTGCGGATCATGCGAACATCGGCGATCCCGCCTTCGAGCATCGTGATGGTAACGCGGTCTTTCATGCTTCATTCCTTTTAAGCGCGGCCTCAACCAAAGGCAGCTGGTCATTCCCAAAATACATATCGCCGCCGTTCACAAACAGCGTTGGCGAACCATAGCCACCGCGCGAGATGAGTTCGTCGGTGTTTGTTCGGAGCTTGGCCTTTACGTCATCAGTTATCGAAGCCGCGCGAATTGCCGTACCGTCCAGACCCGCGGCATTGGCCACAGTTACCAGCACCTCTGGATCATCGAGGTTTTCAGCGCGGAGAAAAAAGCTCTCAAACGCTGCCTTAGCAAAAGTTTGGAGCGCTGCCTGATCCTCTTCAAGCGCACACGCCATTCGCATCGCGTTGACGCTCTTGGCGGGGTGGAAGGCATTTGGAAATTGCATTGTTAGGCCCGCCATCGCCGACCAATCCTTCAGCACTTTGAAGCTATGCGTGAACCGACGGTTGTCAGCATTTTCGCGCGCGGCATAGACCGCCTGGTTGACCGCATTAAACACGCCGCCAGCGAGGATCGGACGATAGGTGATGTGCGCGCCCGTTCGCGCAACCACGCCCTGCACATTGGTGAAGGCAAGATAGGTCCACGGACTCGACAGATCGAAGAAGAATTCAACGCGGTTCATTTCGCCTTGATTCCAAACAAAATCTCACGCGCCTTCGCATCGCTTTGCGCGCCAGAGCTGCGGAGCTCCTTCAAATGCTCCATGCCCTTCTCCACCGCTGGTCGCGCGCGCAGACGGGTGAACCATGCCTCGGCCACTGGAAATTCTGACAGATCAATCTCCCGCGCCTTGGTCGTTGCGACCCACGGGAAAATCGCCATATCGGCAATCGAATATTCCCCAGCGACACAGTCCCCTGTCAGCGCCAGTTGTTTATCCAGGACGCCCAAAAGCCGCTTGCATTCACGGTCATACCGTTCAATCGCATAAGGAATTTTTTCAGGAGCATAGAGTTTGAAATGCCCGTCCTGTCCAAACATCGGGCCAAGCCCGCCCATTTGCCACATCAGCCATTCATACACACGCGTCCGTCCGCGCACATCCGTGGGCATGAACTGGCCCGTTTTTTCTGCGAGGTAGAGCAGGATCGCACCGGTCTCAAACACACTCACCGGCGCACCGCCATCCGTCGGCGCGTGATCGACAATTGCGGGCATCCGGTTGTTCGGACTGATGGCGAGGAAATCAGGCTTAAACTGATCCCCCGCGCCGATGTTTACAGGGACGGTGTTGTATTCCAGCCCCATCTCTTCAAGCGCTACACTAATTTTCCAGCCGTTGGGCGTGGGCCAATAATAGAGGTCGATCATTTCTGGTTGCCTTTCTGGTTCTTCAACTTCGTTTCAAACGCCTGTTCCATTTCTGTATTGAACAGTTGCAATTCGCTCGGATCAACAAAGGCATTGGCGTCTCCAGCGATTTGCCGCGCACGTTTGGCATGCAAGTCAAAAAGCATATCGTGGTTGGCAAGGAATATATCCGCCTTCATTTTCCGCACTTTGGCAAAGGTGGCGCGGAAGTTTGCGACGATGCCGGTATAAGCCTCTGGCACGAGGGATTGCCCGGCGACTGTCTCGCTGCAATTAAGAAACACGCGCTTACGCTGCTTATCCGCACCCACTGCGTCAAGGCTCCAACTGGTGCAGCCGGGGGAATGACCCGGCGTCATATGCGCGGTCAGGGTCACGCCGCCTAGTGACAGCTTCTCCCCATCCCTCACAATATGGTCCACGCGAACGGGCGGAAACTTAATGCCGCTGCTTGGGCCGTGGCCGATATCTCCCGCTTCAAGAAAAGGCTTATCTGCGGCACTGGCCACCATAATCGCGCCGCTAGCGCGTTGTAACCTAGCGAGCCCACCGGCGTGGTCGAAATGGGCATGGGTATTAAGCAGATATTTCACGTCGCCAATCCTAAAGCCAAGCGCCTTGATGTTGGCGATGATGAGCGGCGCGGTTTGCGGCAAAATACCATCAATCAGAAAATGCCCTTTGGGTGTCGTAATCAAATAAGCGCTAATACCGGCCGTACCGACATAATGGATATTCCCAATGAGTTTGAACGGCGCGTAAGGTTCATTCCAACGACCTTCCTGTGCGTCGGCGCTTACGGATTCTTTTTCTGCCGCTTCGATGACGGCATCACTGGCAAGAGGTGCCGCGCCGGTTGCGGCCAGAGCATAGGCCGCCGTCACCGCACCGATAAAAATTGTGAAGGTTTTTAAGAGGCTGGCCATCAAAATCTATCCTTTTGCTTTATCCCAATATTGATCACGCAGCAGCCGCTTATACAATTTACCCGTGTCGTGCCTTGGCAATTGTTCCATGAAATCAATCTTGCGCGGTATCTTCACGCCTGACAGTTTTTCACGCGCAAAAGCGACAATATCATCGCGTAGGGCATCGCTCGCTTCCGCCATGTCGATAAGTTGAATGACGGCGATGACCTCTTCCCCCATTTCATCATGTGGACCACCAATAACGGCGACATCCTGAACCCGAGGGTGGGTAACCAGATGATTTTCTATTTCTTGTGGATAAATGTTCACCCCGCCCGATATGATCATAAAACTTTTGCGGTCAGTGAGGAACAAATATCCGTCAGTATCAATTTTCCCAACATCACCAAGCGTCGACCAGCCCTTAGCATTGCGGCTCGACGCAGTTTTCTCGGCGTCGCCGTGATATTCGAAATTGGTATTGCCCTCAAAGAAGACCAACCCCTCATCACCTGCTGGCACATCATTGCCGTCATCATCGCAAATATGAAGAATGCCCAGCACCGCTTTACCAACAGAACCCTTGTGCGCCATCCAGTCGTTGGATCCGATATAGGTCATGCCGTTGCCTTCGGACCCGGCATAATATTCTTCCAGCACAGGTCCCCACCACCCGATCATCGCCTCCTTGACCGGCACGGGGCAGGGCGCAGCAGCATGCACCGCACAGTTCAATGTCGAAAGATCGTAGCGCGTCCGCACCTCTTCCGGCAATTTGAGCATGCGCACGAAATGGGTTGGCACCCACTGGCTGCACGTCACCTGATATTTTTCGATATAGGAAAGCGCCGCTTCTGGATCGAATTTTTGCATCAAGACAACCGTGCCGCCAATTTTATGCACCGTCATTGACCAACGCAAAGGAGCCGCGTGATAGAGCGGCGCGGGACAGAGATAGACGCTGTCCGCGTTAAACCGGAACAGTCCCATCGCAAGCATGACCAGCGAATTGCTCTGATCAATTGCGGGGTCTTCGGGCAGCTGAACCTTCACGCCTTTGGGACGCCCTGTTGTCCCCGATGAATAAAGCATATCTACGCCTGCACGCTCATCCGCGATCGGGGTTGCGGGCATGCCCGCCACCGCATCCTCCCAGCAACCATAACCCGCAAGAGCCCCGCCCAACGCATAACGGTCAACCTGCGTCGTTAGTTTTTCAGTGGCTTTGGACAGGCTCGCCGATACCACCAGCAATTTCGCGCCAGAATTTTCAATGATATAATCACATTCGTCAGCGGTTAGTTTCGATGAGATACACACATAATAGAGACCAGAACGCTGCGCACCCCATGTCAGGCCAAAGTAATTTGGATCGTTTTCAAGCATGAACGCCACAACATCGCCGTGCTGCAAACCCTTCGACCGAAAAAATTGTGCTGCGCGGTTAGAGGCATCGTCAAGCCCGCCATAAGTAATAATTTCACCGGTTTCCGCTACGATAACGGCGGGCTTTTCCGGGTTGGTTTTGGCGTGCTGAAAGGGATGCATATCAGTCTTAATCCTCGTCAATTGAGCGAATCTATGGTCGCTTCAAACACGAGGATAACAGCACATGCGTTGCAATCCAGCACTGATATTTGCGTGACCACGATTGCCTCGCTAAGCAAAGAAAATGTTCAATCCAGCCGACCAGAAATTCGACCCGCATATGCTGATCACAATGATGAGCAAAAATGGCCACAATGCCCTAATTGGGGTGGAATATCATGCGCACGGCGATGATTGGTGTGAACTCAAACTCCCCTATAATGCGCAGCTTGCCAGTGATGCAACGACAGGCATTATGGCATCAGGGCCAATTTTGACGATGATGGATATGGTTACCAGCATGTCGATTTGGTTGCGGGCTGGTAAATTCCAACCTCAGGCGACACTCGATTTGCGCGTCGATTATTTGAGACCGGCAACACCGGGCAACACGATCATCGGTCACGGCGAATGCTACGCGCTGACCCGCTCTATCGCCTTCATTCGCGGTTTTGCGCATGATGGAGATCCTGACCGTCCGCTCGCCCATGTGGCTGGCACCTATATGTTCACGGCGGGCGCATGATGAAAATCAATTCGCCCTACGCGCAAACAATGGGATTTGGCATAGAGCGGGATACCGACGGCCGCCTGATCCTGACGATGGCTTATGACGATACAAAACGTGGTCGCCCCAATTTTCTGCACGGCGGGGCCATTGCCGGCATGTTGGAAACCATAGCCTATCTGACGATTGCTGAACGACTTGGCGATGATGACCGCCCCATGATCAAACCGATCAGCGTTACGGTAACGTTCCTGCGCGGTGGTCGTGATAAAATGACCTATGCCCGTGCGACGATTGAAAGATTGGGCCGCCGCATCGTCAATATTGAAGCGATGGCGTGGCAGGATGATCCTGACACGCCGATTGCTTCAGCCCAAATGAATGTCATGCTTGATAGAGGTTAAGCTGCCATCGCCTGCCACATGGCAACGGCCAAGCCAAAGGCACGCATATCGCCCGTTGTTGTGCCTTCCATCCGGTTCATCACATAACTGAATGTCGTGTGCGCATCCATGTCGATGATGATGATCGAGCCGCCATACCCACCCCAATAGATTGAATTGGGATTGGGCAGCGGGACCATGCCGCCCGGCAGCCCAAACCCCATCCCGTAGCGCACTGGAATCCCCATAATCAGGTCTGTGCCCTCAATCTGAAGCTCAAGCGCCTTGCGGCAGCCCGCTTCTGAAAGGAACCGCCGCCCCTTTGCAACGCCGCCATTGGCAAGAATAGTATGTATTTCCGCCACCGCACGCGCATTGCTTGTCCCGCCAGCCGCCGGGATTTCTGCTGCACGCCACGCACG
>JBEBKH010000019.1:0-30390 GCA_040079575.1 Chakrabartia sp.
ATGGAGGCTGGCTCAACCCACCCCTCCACCGCTTTGCGGTTCCCCTCCCCTTCAGGGAGGATCGCAACCTTACGCAGCCAAAATCATCGGTTCCAACCCCGCTAATCGTGTGTGCACGGGCGGCGATGTCACGGCGCGCGGTTTCAATCCCGCCACAGTCCGCGCCATGGCCGCAATATGGGCTGGGGTTGAACCACAGCATCCGCCAAGGATGTTCACCTGACCATGTTCGGCCCAATCGCCAACAAGTGCTGCAGTCTGATCGGGCAACTCATCATATTCACCCAAATCATTCGGCAGCCCCGCATTGGGATAAACCATGATCAGCGTGTCGGCGATGGCCGACAATACCTTGACATGCGGGCGCAACTGTTCCGCCCCGAATGAACAATTCAGGCCAATCGTCACTGGCTTGGCATGGCGCACCGCGCACCAGAAAGCCTCAACCGTGTGGCCCGACAAATTCCGCCCTGACAAATCAGTCAGCGTCATGGAAATCATCATCGGGACATCGCGCCCCAACGCGGTCTGCGCGTCCAGCACCGCCATAATCGCAGCCTTGGCATTAAGCGTATCAAACACTGTTTCAATCAGGATGAAATCGACCCCGCCTTCGATCAGGGCATCAACCTGTTCGCGGTAAACGTCCTTCAAATAGTCAAAGGTGATTTCGCGATATCCTGGATCATTCACATCGGGGGACAGCGACAATGTTTTGTTCGTTGGTCCAATTGCGCCTGCCACAAAACGGGGGCGACCATCCTTTGCTTGGCAAGCATCGGCGCATTCACGCGCGATATGGGCGGACGCAATGTTGATGTCCTTGACCAAATGTTCAGCGGCGTAATCAGCCTGACTGATCAAATTCGCACTGAACGTGTTGGTGGACACAATATCCGATCCTGCATCCAGATAGGCCTGGGTAATATCGCGGATCACCTGCGGTTTGGTCAGCGCAAGAATATCATTATTGCCTTTTTGGTCCTTGGTCAGGCCAAGGTTTCCAGCATAATCTGCTTCCTGCAGTTTATAATTCTGTATCTCCGTGCCGAACGCGCCGTCGGTCAGAAGGATGCGCTGCGCAGCGGCAGCGAGAAAGTCTTGGCGGACGCTCATGGTCTTAATCCCAGCAAATGGCAGATGGCGTAGCTCAACTCCGCACGGTTGAGCGTGTAAAAATGAAAATTGCGCACGCCGCCTGCATAAAGTCTGCGGCACATTTCAGCGGAAATCGTCGCGGCGACCAATTGACGGGCATCGGGATGGTCATCCAGCCCTTCAAACAGGCGGTCCATCCAT
This sequence comes from Chakrabartia sp., assembly GCA_040079575.1. GTDB lineage: Bacteria > Pseudomonadota > Alphaproteobacteria > Sphingomonadales > Sphingomonadaceae > Aquisediminimonas. The sequence goes on from JBEBKH010000019.1 coordinate 1,300, forward strand.
GCGGGAATTTCCGCGCCGCACATACCCGCAAACTTCCGCGTTTGGGCAACATTGGACACTGGTAAAATACCCGGCACAATTTCTGCTGTAATTCCGGCTGCAACAGCACGGTCACGGAACCGGAAAAATGCTTCTGGCGAAAAGAAAAACTGGGTGATCGCGCGGTCGGCCCCTGCTCCCAATTTGGCCTTCAAATTTTCCAGATCAGCGTCGCCACTCAGCGCCTCTGGGTGCACTTCAGGATAAGCCGCGACCGATATTTCAAACGGGGCCACTTTTTTGAGCCCCGCAACAAGGTCTGCCGCCCCTGCATAACCATCACTGCGCGCTTCAAATTGTGCGCCTGCAACCGGCGGATCGCCGCGCAGCGCAACAATATGGCGCACCCCAGCCTCCCAATAGGCCCGCGCGACGGCATCAATTTCAGCGCGCGACGCATCAACACAGGTCAAATGCGCGGCGGCGGGGACGCTGCTTTCCTTGGCAATTCGCGCCACTGTGTTATGCGTGCGTTCGCGGGTGGATCCGCCTGCGCCGTAGGTGACTGACACAAAGCGCGGAGCCAGCGGGGCCAGCGTTTCAAACGCATGCCACAGCTGTTCTTCCATTTTTTCCGTTTTCGGCGGGAAGAATTCAAAAGACACGGCGGCGTCTCCCGCCAGATCAGCAAACAAAGGCGTGTCCAGCGCGCGGCGGGCTTCTTCAAGCTGCGAAAACGAAGGTGTCATAAAGAAGAAGCCTTTTCCTGGTTTTGTACGGTACGGCGGCCAAGCCATAATTTGACGGTCAGTGCGCTGCCGGTCAGTTGGTCAACTTTGGTGAGGGCTAGGCCTGATGCAGCAAACCAGCCCTGTATTTGGCTGTCCGAAAACCCAAGGCGGGTATGGGCATCTTGGGTGCGCAACTCTTCACGGTCATGGGGAGCGAAATCGACAATCAGCACATGTCCGCCCGGCGCCACTATCCGCGCGAGTTCAGACACAGCGCGTTCGGGGGCGGGAATATAATGCAGCACCTGATGCAGGATCACGGTATCGGCACTTGCATCCGCCACGGGCAAAGCGGCAATATCGCCTTGTCGCAAATCCCAGCTCTTTAATGTCGTTCCGCTCAGTTTGCCGCGCGCGACGCGGAGCATTTCCGGGCTACGATCAATGCCCATGACGTGCGATGCCTGCGCGCCAAACAGTGTCAACATCCGGCCAGTACCCGTGCCAACATCGACCAACCGTCCGATTGACGTCGTTTCCAAAAGCGCGGCCATGGCCGCTTCGACCGCACTTTCAGGGACATGGAGTGATCGTAACGTGTCCCATTCATCGGCATGGGCAGAAAAATATAATTCTGCAGCGGCGGCGCGGTCCGCCCGCACAGCCGCCAAACGCGCGGAATCGGCAACGGCCCAGTGGTTTTCAGGATCGCTGCCGTGCCACCCATCCATTGCGCCAAACAGCAATGCGGTGCGGTCTGCATCGCCAGGGCAGAGGAAAACCCAGCTTCCCTCTTTGCGGCGTTTTGCAATGCCCGCGTCGCACAAGATCTTAATATGGCGCGAAACGCGAGGCTGGCTTTGGCCCAGAACTTGGGCCAATTCGCCCACCGAAAGCTCCATCGCCCGCAACAGCGCCACGATTCGCAGGCGCGTCGGGTCCGCCATGGCGCGGAAGATATCGAGCGATTTTTTCATCGCAATGTCATATAAAGAATTCTTTATATGAGGTCAATATCGCAGATACAGCTATCATTGCGCGGCACTTTCGCAAACTTCTCCTTAAAAAATCAGATTGCCAAGATGTAAATGACTCGTTACCTCCCCAACGTCGATCATGAGAGACAGATTTTTGTTTCTTTTTGTTCGTTCTTTTTGTTGTCCTAAACGGGAGGGGTAATACCCATGAAAAAGTCGATCGTTCTTTCACTTGTACTCGCAACTTCAATGGGCCTCGCAGCCTGCGGCGAAAAAGCTGCTGAAGAAACCGTAAACGCTGAAGCTGCTGCAACCGAAACAATGGATGCTGCTGCAAATGACGCTATGGGCGCTGCTGAAGGCGCTGCTGATGCTGCTGGTAACGCAACTGATGCTGCTGCAGCTGCTGCTGGTTCAGCTGCTGATGCTGCTGGTTCAGCCGTTGATGCTGCTGCTGGCGCTGCTAAGGATGCAGCCGCTGGTGCTGCTGACGCTGCTGCGGATGCTGCCAAAAAGGCTATGTAATTTAAGCTTCGGCTTAAGTTCGAAAAACGGGGTCGCATCTGATAAGGATGCGGCCCTTTTTTTGTGCCGAAACACCCAAAGGTTAGCGACATGAAACCCTTACTCCGCGCTGTAATTGCGCCCGCTTTACTCCTGATATGCCCATCCTGCGGCAGCCCCGACGCACCGCCCACTGATACGGGGTTAAGCAAGGGAGAATCGGATGCTCTGGACAATGCCGCGGATATGCTAGACGCGGAAGAAGCCAAAAGCAGTGTGGATTTGTCCGCTCCTAAATGACCATCTGTACGCCGAGTTCAACCACGCGATTGGCAGGGATGTGGAAGAAATCAGTCGGGTTAGATGCATTGCGCTGCAGGAAAATCAAAATCTGATCCTGCCACAACGGCAACCCTTCATCCGCAGAAGCACGTAAACTATTGCGTCCAATGAAAAAGCTGGCCGTCATCGGATTGGCGAGCGACGCCTTGCTCTTCACATCAAGCCCCATGTCATGCGGCACATTGGGCATTTCCATAAATCCATAACGGAGCGTAACCCGCGAAAATGCATCGCTCACGCGCTCGACTGTCACACGATCTTCTTGCCCGACATGGGGGATGCTCGCTGTTCTGATCGTGGTGATGAGGTTCTGTTCATGCAAAACCTTATTATGTTTCAGGTTATGAAGAAGCGCGCTTGGCACCGCACCGGGATTGGACGTGAGGTATACAGCAGTTCCCTTCACAAGGGTTGGGGGATGCGCTGCCAGCGTTGTGGCGAGACCGGCGAGAGGAATGGCATTGGCCTGCTCTTGCTCAGCGATCAATTTTTTACCACGTACCCAAATCCAGATAATAAGCCCGATCGAAGCCCCAATCACCAATGGTACCCAACCACCTTGGGCGACGCGGAGGATGTTGGCACCAAAGAAAATCACATCAAGTGCAAGGAATGGCGCAGTAAAAGCGACTGATTTTGCAAGGCTCCAGTGCCACAGTTTATGAACGACGACAAAGGCAAGGCACGTCGTCACGACCATCGTTCCGGTCACCGCAATCCCGTAAGCCGCCGCCATCGATGATGATGTCCGAAATTCATTTACAAGAATGAGCACCCCGACCAAAAGCAACCAGTTGATGACTGGCAAATATATTTGCCCTGCCTGCCCTGCTGATGTTTGCATAATCCGCATCCGCGGAAACAGACCAAGTTGTATGGCCTGTTGGGTCAATGAAAAAGCGCCCGTAATCACAGCCTGACTGGCGATGATCGTTGCAAGACCGGCAAGAATGACCAAAGGAATGCGAACGGATTCTGGGGCCATCAGAAAAAACCAGTCTTGGTTTTCAAAAGCAACGCCTGTTGCTTGTGCTTTTTCAAGAGCCGCCAGCGCAAAAGCGCCTTGTCCGAAATAATTGAGCATCAATGCTGGAAAAACGAGCATAAACCAAGCGGCCTGAATGGGAACGCGTCCGAAATGCCCCATGTCCGCCGTCAGCGCCTCTGCGCCGGTGACAGTCAGGAACACAGCCCCAAGGACAAACAGCCCAACCACGCCGTGTGTCATCAGAAAGACAACAGCATAATGCGGCGACAACGCCCCCAGAATCGCGGGTTCATCACTAATATGTAACAGCCCAAGCCCGCCAATGGCTACAAACCAAAGTACACAAATGGGCCCAAACAATTTTGACACCATCGCCGTTCCGCGCGACTGAATTGCGAATAAAGCGACAAGCAAAACCACTGTTATCTGCAGGATTGTCTGTTCGGTTATCCCGTCACCGATCACGGGAAGCGTTTTCAATCCCTCGACCGCTGACAGCACCGAAAGCGCTGGAGTGATAATCGCGTCCCCGTAAAACAAGGCGGCCCCCGCCGCACCGAGTACAAGCACTATACCGCGTCGCCCTCCAATCGCCCGTCCGGCAAGCGCCAAAAGGGCAAGAACGCCGCCTTCGCCTTCATTGTCAGCGCGCATCAGAAACAGCACATATTTGATTGTGACAACAATGATCAATGACCATAATGCGAGGCTGAGAACACCCATGATTTCGGGACTGCCTATGCCAGTCTCAGCAGCCTGATTGAGCGCCTCTCGAAAGGCATAAAGCGGGCTTGTACCTATATCGCCAAAGACGACGCCAATCGCGCCGATGGCAAGCACAGCACGGGATGCACTGTGCGGGGTTGAAGACGAATGCGAAGCCGACTCAGGTGACTGCATGACCGTATCCTTGATGGTGGGCGGCGGCCAATACTCCTATTTTTGTGCGTTGCAACAGAAAACGACATCGGCGAAAAAATGGAAAAGGGCCGAGGATTTCTCCCCGGCCCTTCGGTATTTTCGTGAGGAAACGTAAGGGTTTAGAAGCCCATATCGCCCATGCCACCCATACCGCCCATGCCACCGCCGGGCATACCGCCGCCAGCAGCCTTATCTTCTGGCGCATCAGAAATCGCCGCTTCGGTGGTGATCAAAAGACCCGCAACCGATGCCGCATCCTGAAGCGCTGTCCGAACGACCTTGGTTGGATCGATCACGCCAGCTTTGACGAGGTTTTCATAGACATCAGTTGATGCGTTGAAGCCTTGCTTTTCATCGTCTTCGCGCAAAAGATTGCCCGAAACCACAGCACCGTCAAATCCAGCATTGGCTGCAATCTGACGCAGTGGCGCAACAATCGCCTTGCGGATGATGTCGATGCCGCGGGTCTGGTCGTCATTGCCGCCCTTCATGCCCTTAAGTGCTTTGGTCGCATAAAGAAGCGCAGTACCGCCGCCAGGGACGATGCCTTCTTCAACGGCTGCACGTGTGGCGTGAAGCGCATCATCAACGCGGTCCTTGCGTTCTTTCACTTCAACTTCAGTTGATCCACCAACCTTGATCACGGCAACACCGCCAGCGAGTTTCGCCAGACGTTCTTGCAGTTTTTCTTTGTCATAGTCTGATGTGGTGTTTTCAATCTGCGCACGGATCGCTTCAACACGGCCCTTAATCGCTTTCTTTTCACCAGCACCGTCGACAATCGTGGTGTTATCCTTGTCAATCGTGACGCGCTTGGCCGAACCCAGCATCGCGAGCGTAACGGTTTCGAGCTTGATGCCGAGGTCTTCGGAAATCATTTCGCCCTTTGTCAGGATCGCAATGTCTTCGAGCATCGCCTTGCGACGATCACCAAAACCAGGCGCCTTGACCGCTGCAACCTTCAGGCCGCCGCGCAGCTTGTTGACCACGAGGGTCGCAAGCGCTTCGCCTTCAATGTCTTCCGCGATGATGAGAAGCGGACGGCCCGACTGCACCACAGCTTCAAGGATCGGCAACATGGCTTGCAAGTTGCTGAGCTTCTTTTCGTGGATCAGGATGTAGGGGTCGTTCAACTCAACCAGCATTTTTTCTGGGTTAGTGATGAAGTAAGGCGACAGATAACCGCGGTCAAACTGCATCCCTTCCACAACGTCGAGTTCGAAATCGAGGCCCTTGGCTTCTTCGACCGTGATCACGCCTTCTTTGCCAACGCGTTCCATGGCTTCAGCGATTTTTTCGCCAACCACAGTGTCGCCGTTGGCCGAAATGATCCCGACCTGTGCAATTTCCTTGGTGCCCTTGACGGGGTTCGAACGCTTCACGAGATCAGCAACAACAGCTGTCACAGCAAGGTCGATACCGCGCTTCAGGTCCATCGGGTTCATGCCGGCAGCAACCGATTTCATGCCTTCGCGAATGATTGCCTGAGCAAGAACAGTCGCAGTCGTTGTGCCGTCACCAGCAACATCATTGGTTTTCGAAGCGACTTCGCGAACCATCTGTGCGCCCATGTTTTCGAACTTGTCTTTCAGTTCGATTTCCTTGGCGACGGTAACGCCGTCCTTGGTGATGCGCGGTGCGCCAAAGCTCTTGTCGAGCACAACGTGGCGGCCCTTTGGCCCCAGCGTTACTTTTACAGCATCAGCGAGAATGTCGACGCCGCGCAAAATGCGCTCACGCGCGTCGCGGCCAAATTTTACTTCTTTTGCAGCCATGGGAATGTTCCTCTGGTTTGTTTGAAAGGGGGTCGGACAGAGCGAAGTTCACACTGTCCATTGAGTCGCTTTTGGCTTAGCCAAGGATCCCAAGAATATCGGATTCCTTCATGATCAGCAGGTCTTCACCGTTGATCTTCACTTCGGTGCCAGACCATTTGCCGAACAAAATCTTGTCGCCTTTTTTGACGTCAGGCTTAATCCGGTCGCCATCTTCGTTATAAGCGCCTTCACCAACTGAGACGATTTCGCCTTCTTGTGGCTTTTCTTTGGCGGTGTCGGGGATGATGATCCCGCCTGCGGTTTTTTCTTCCGCTTCAATGCGGCGAACCAACACGCGGTCGTGCAGGGGACGAAATTTCATATGCATTTCCTCTTTTTGTGCTGCCCCGCCAGTGCGGAACAGACTTTACGAATCGCTATTAGCACTCACGCTCGGTGACTGCTAACGAGACGCATATGGGTAGGCTGTATGACAGCGTCAAGGCGCGCAGGCGGTATTTTTATGACGCTAGCGGAATTAACCCTATCCGTGCCCGCAAGGCCCACCGCCAAACCATCAGCACCGCAACAATTGCAAGACCCACCGCCAGTCCAATCCAGATACCGACCCCGGCCATGCCACCCCAAAAGGCAAGCCCAGCCCCTGCACCAATGCCGATCACCCAATATCCGAATAGCGCAAAATACATCGGCACTGTCGTGTCATGGAGACCGCGTAACATACCTGCACCGACGACTTGCGCGCCGTCGGCAATCTGAAAAATTGCGGCAATCGCTAAAAAGGAAACCGCAAGGCTTAACACCTTGGCATTGGCAGGATCGCTGGCATCAAGAAATGCACCGACCAACAGTCGCGGCATCGCCCACATCAGCAACGCCATCACGGCCATAAATCCAACGCCCAACACAAATCCGGTCCAGCCCGCTCTATGGATGGCAGCTGCGTCCTTTCGCCCATAACCAATTCCGACGCGCACCGTCGTTGCCTGAGCAAGACCCAAGGGCACCATGAATGATAATGCCGCAATCTGTAGGGCAATCGCATGGGCCGCAACGGAATCGGCATCGATTAACCCCATCAGGAACACCGCCCCTGTAAACACAGCCCCTTCCAACCCCATCGTCACGCCGATCGGTAAGCCAAGCCGCCAAATCTCTCTGTAACGCACCCAATCCACGCGCCAGAAGCGCCCAAATAAATGGTAGCGCTTAAATTTTGGATGCACGCTGACGACCCATGCCATGCCGACAAACATGATCACCTCTGTCACTGTGCTGCCAATTCCTGCTCCCCATAGCCCCAGACTGGGGAACCCGAATTTTCCAAAAATCAGCGCCCAATTCAGGACGCCGTTGACCAGCACCGCAACCAAACTAATCACCAATGCCCAGACCGGACGTTCAAGAGCAGACACAAAATTGCGGAGGATAACGAAAAACAGGAAAGGCAGAATGTTCCACTGATACGCACTGACAAACAGCGCAGCATCGCGCGCCAATGTGGGCTCTTGACCAAGCATCAAAAAGAGACTTTCGGCGTTCCAAAGCAACACCCAAACGGGGATCGTGACGGTGATCGCTACCCACATCGCCTGACGAAAAGTGCGCCGTACATCGCGCACCGAATGGCGGTTGCGGCCAATCTCTGTCGCCATCATTGGTGCTGATGCTGTGATCACCCCCATGCAAAAAATAGCACATGCCATGCTGAGATTAACGCCCAGTGCCGACGCCGCAAGTGCATGCGCGCTGTACCGCCCCAACAAAATAACATCCGTGACATTGATCAACGCCATCGTCAGGTTCGACAGGATCAGCGGTGCGGCGAGCAGGGCCATCGCCCGAAATTCTGTGCGCCAAAGCTTTTGATTTTTTTCGGGGGTAACCGTGATTGCGTTCATGGATGCGACATAGGCGGATAGGCTGGATCGGACAATGTTGCAGGAAGAGGTGATCAGACCAGAGTTGAGATCAGCTCGTCACCCAACCAATGACCCAGCATCGTTCCTGCTTTCACAATCGCGCGCTCAGCATCCGATGTCGCTGTAAAATAGCTGCATATGTCGCCAAAACTTTCACCCTGTGCCAATGCGTTAAGAGCAGTGACTTCGTCAGCATCAATCGTTCGAAAATGCGGAGAAAAGCCTTTTCGCCACACCCGTAAATAAGCGGGCGCTTCCAAAAGACTGGGCGGCGACGGCGGGTTATCGTCGGCAATGTCCTGCCAAATTGCCGCGCAATTCGTGCGGATGGGGAAGATGAAAAGGCTTTGCACGACCGCCATCCGCATATGATCCAAACCGTCGTGCGCGGCGACAAAGGCCTGCACCGTGGCGACATCAATCACCGCTTCATCAACCGACCCAAAGGCGCGCTGCATCGCCCATTCCAGGTGTGCCAGTTCGGCGACCTCTGGATCTTCCTTAAATAGGCTGCCCAGCGTTTCGTTAAACCCAGTGCCATAATCGTCCAGTGTCCAGCTCTGCGGGGGATTTAAGATGCAGTGTTGGCGCGTAGCGGTGTCAAACGCATCATCACCAATCCAGCTCCAGGTTTTTTCATAATTGCTCCGCAAACATGACATCAACCGCGCCCGGTAGGCATTGCGGTAAATGCCAACACGCGCTTCGGCATCAGGCCCAAATATTTTTGGATCGGGTGTGACCGTGTCGAGAATGCGCTTGCAGAATTCTTGCTGAAGGGCGTGGGGATGCATCACGCTTTGACGCTCGCAGAGTGAGCAGAAGCGCGTGCGACGTCGAGCTCAGCAAGAAGCGCATCCAGCGGCGGGATTTCATCGTCCCGCTCGATCATCGTTGCGACCGGTCCCACACGTTGGCATGCTTCCGCGTAAAGCCGCCACACCGCGTCACAGACAGGCGCATCGTGCGTATCGATCAACAGAGTGTGGCCAGCGCTGTGACCGGCCAAATGGATCTGCCTGACACGCTCGGCAGGAATAGCATCAAGAAAATCAACTGGATCAAAACCATGGTTCATCCCGCTGACGTAGATATTGTTAACGTCAAGGAGCAAATAGCAATTTGTCCTCTCACACATTGCGGCAAGGAAGTCCCATTCCGTCATATCTGCATTGGGAAAAGCAATATAGCTCGACGGATTTTCAAACAGTAGGGGGCGTTCCAAAACATCCTGCGCGTGCATTATATTGTCACACACAATATCTAATGCAGCATGAGTGTAGGGCATTGGCAAAAGGTCGTGCGTGTTAAACCCGCCGGTTCCCGTCCAGCAAAGGTGATCCGAAACCCAAAGCGGATCGACGCGTTTGGCCAATGCTTTTAACGCTATTAAATAGTCTTGGTTCAAACCTTCTGCGCACCCAATAGACATCGAAACCCCGTGGAGTGCGACAGGATATCGCGCGCGCATCGCATCAAGTGTGTGGAGCGGTCTGCCACCAGAAAGCATGAAATTTTCGGAAATCACCTCAACAAAATCGACGGGCACATCACGCTGGTCGAAATCGGCATAATGCTCCTTCCGAAGTCCAAGGCCAAAGCCTTCAAATATTGCGAGTGTCTGGATCATAGGATGAGCGTTCAGGCAGGGGCGTGTGTTCGCGCCCCTGCCTGAATATATCTCCAAATCAGCCAATATCGCCGATTGTGCCGTTACCTTTGAGGCAAGCGCTGGCTGTCATCGCTTTGAAGCCGTGCCCTTTGCAGACGTTAAGACCCTTGCATTCGTTACCAGTTGTTTTGCAATCTGAATTGCCTTTGCAGCTGTGCACGCCGTAGCAATGGACAGTCTCAGTACCCGAAATTGCTTTTCCAGTGCTTCCTTCTGGCGCCGGCGCTGCGTTGGCGAGCGTTGCGAAAGCGAACATAACAGCAGCGGTTGTAATGCCGCCGGATTTTACGAGTGATGACATGGTCATTTCCTTCAGGGAAAGGGGTGAAGCCAACGTGGCATAACCATATTCGGGTTCACGCCTCACTTGGTTACAACAGGGTGACCGGATTAAATCACTTTTGTTGTAACCATTTTCACTGCTGTCGCGAACTGGTTTTCGATCCACCTTGTCGAGGATCTGCTTTATTTTTGAATCGGAGTTCTTCAAATGCCATTTAATCCTGCTTATGCCCTAACCGCGCTGTTGATGACCACAATTGCCGCCGGAGCGCTCCATACAGCGGAGGCTGCGACCCCAAAAAAAGCCACCGAAAAATGTTTTGGAATCTCAAAAGCCGGCAAGAATGACTGTGCGGCGGGCCCAGGCACAAGCTGTGCTGGAACATCAACAAAGGACTATCAAGGGAATGCGTGGAAACTGGTTCCTGTTGGCACCTGCCTGAAAACCAAAACGCCAAAGGGGAACGGCACACTGAGCGCAAAAGCTTAAGTTTTGTGGCGAAATTTGCGCAATATGGATGAAAGACCAATCATGCTGAAAATGATCCAAAAGTTTGATCATGCGCTTGCCCGCATTCCCGAAGCCGCAGGGTTGCTCTTCGTCCGTATTGCCGCCGCGCAGATATTTTGGTCGAGTGGGCGATCAAAAATGGACGGTTGGTTTACGATGCGCCCCGAAATCATCGACCTGTTTCGCGACGAATATCAGCTTCCCCTCATTCCTCCAGAAATTGCCGCGCCAATGGCGGCCATCAGCGAACATATACTGCCCATATTACTGGTGTTTGGCCTATTCTCTCGCTTCGCAGCGCTGGGGCTTATCGGAATGACATTGGTGATCCAGTTTCTGGTTTATCCAGATGCGTGGTGGCCGCAACACAGCCTTTGGGTTGCGCTGCTCCTGGTGATCATCATTCGCGGCGGCGGCGCATGGTCAGTGGATCGCTATGTGTTACACCGCGAGCAATGATCGCAAATGACAATAGCTTAAGCCGTTTGATGGCATTGGCGCAGGACGGCGACCAATCTGCCTACCGCACGGTGCTGTCCGAATGCCAAATTTGGTTGGCCCGCTATTTTGCGCGGCGCATTTGTCCAACGCTGGTTGATGATCTGGTTCAAGAGACACTGATGTCATTGCACAGAAAGCGATCAAGCTATGATCCAGCGCGACCATTCCTGCCGTGGCTCGCGGCGATCGCACGGTATCGCTGGGTCGATCAATTGCGCCGCAGTTACCGCGCCAATGAAACTGAACTGGATGATACTTTATCAGTTGATCCGACCGGCAATGCCGTCATTGCGCAAATCAGCATCGAACGCATGTTGGCGTTTCTTCCACCGGGTCAAGCAACCGCACTCCAACTCGTCAAAATTGAAGGGCTGACCACTGCGGAGGCATCGCAGCGCTGTGGTCAATCCGAACCTCTGATTAAAGTGAATGTCCACCGCGGCCTTAAAAAACTGGCCGCGATGGTCGAAAAGGAATGAATATGCGTACCACATTTGACATTGATGAACTGGTCAATGACCTGCAACCCGTCCGGCGTCTGCACATATGGCAGCCTGTTGCCCTGACCGCGCTGATGACGATGATCGCGGTGTTTTCAATCGCATCCGTTTACGGACTGCGTGCCGATATTATGGCGGGTCACATGCATCCTATGGCTATGCTGCGGGCGGGCGTCCTTTTACTTTTGGGCGTTGCGACGATGTTGGCCACCATTGCAACGGCACGTCCCGCCGTCGGGCGGAACAGTACGGGCTGGCGATGGGCATTGGCAATGGCAGCACTCTTCCCAATGACAGCGCTTGTTCTGGCAGTGATTGAGACGCCTGTGTCTCTTGAGGCACTTCATATGACGCTGGGCATGTATTGCTTGAGAATAAGTTTCATATCTGCCTTACTGATCGGCGGCACCTTAACGCTTTGGCTTCGGCAAGGTGCTCCCACATCCTTGACGCAAGCGGGATGGCTGACCGGGCTTGCCGCTGGCAGCTTTGGCACTTTTGCGTTCAGCCTCCATTGCCCTGAAACCGGCATCTACTATATCGGTCTCTGGTATAGTCTGTCTGTCGCCCTCTCCGCACTTATCGGCAGGCTCTTGGTACCCCCACTGATCCGGTGGTAAGTGCACCAATGATTTACAGTCACGGCCCAAACGGCTAGCGGGGCTGCAATGATTTGGTCAACGGGGAATAGTCTGTGAGTTTTATCGCGCGCGCATGGCATGTTTTGGTGACCATCAAGGATGCTTTGGTCCTTATTTTCATGCTGCTGTTCTTTGGCGCGCTCTATGCGCTGCTGTCCTCCAGCCCCAACCCTGCGAAATCCCGTGACGGCGCGCTTGTCCTTGCGCTCAATGGCAGCATTGTTGAACAGAAACAGGCGCTTGACCCGCGAGAATTTCTGACCGGCACTGTCGCTGCCAATGGTCAGTATCTGCTGCGCGATGTGGTACATGTTCTCGAAACCGCTGCCAAAGATGATGATGTCAAAACTGTCGTGCTTGACCTTGATGGGTTTTCGGGCGGTGGTCAGGCAGCACTCAGCCGGGTTGGAGAGGCTTTGTCTGCGGTGCGCAAGGCCAACAAACCAATATACGCTTTTGCCACGGGCTATAGCGATGACAGTTACCAATTGGCGGCGCATGCATCAGAAATATGGCTTGATCCGATGGGTGCTGCGCTGTTTACCGGCCCTGGCGGTGCCCAACCTTATTTCAAAGGACTGATCGATAAGATCGGCATAACAGCCAATGTTTACCGCGTGGGGAAATTCAAATCCTTCATCGAACCCTATGTCCGTGCCGATCAATCACCCGAAGCAAAGCAGGCGGCACAAGCACTGACCGGTGCTTTATGGGCAAACTGGCAGGATGAAGTCGGCAAAGCCCGCCCCAAAGCGAAATTGGCAGCCATGATTGCTGACCCAGCTGGTTTGACGGCCGCGAGCGGGGGCGACATGTCCAAAACTGCGCTCGCCAACGGCATCGTTGATAAACTGGGTGATTATACAAGTTTTGCGAAGCGGGTCGCTACGCTTGTTGGAGCAGATTCTGACACGCGCGCGGACGATTTTAACGCGACTGAATTTGACGATTACCTTGCTGCCAACCCACCTTCAATGCGCGGCAGTGCAATTGGCATCGCCACCATTGCTGGGGAAATTGTTGATGGTAATGCCCCGTCGGGCGTGGCCGGAGGGGATACGATTGCCAACCTGATCCTTGACGCTGTGGCCGATGAAGATTTGAAAGCCCTTGTTGTCCGCGTCGATTCACCCGGCGGGTCGGCGTTAGCATCCGAAAAAATCCGCCTCGCCATTTTACAAGCGAAGGCAAAGGGCCTGCCCGTGGTCGTATCGATGGGCAATGTCGCGGCGTCGGGCGGATATTGGGTTTCGATGGCGGGGGATGTGGTCTTTGCTGATCCGTCTACGATCACCGGATCAATCGGTGTTTTCGGCATTATCCCGACCTTTGAAAAGGTCATTCCAAAGGTCGGGATCAGCGCAGACGGCGTGACGACAACCCCACTATCGGGCCAACCCGATGTCCTGCGCGGCACCAACGAGACCACTGACCGTCTGATCCAATCGGGCATTGAGGATATTTATCGCCGCTTTACATCCTTGGTCGCGGCCAACCGCAAAATGACCGTCGCGCGCGTTGACGAAATTGGCCAGGGCCGCGTCTGGGACGGTGGCACTGCGCGTCAAATTGGTTTGGTCGACCGCTTTGGCTCACTCGATGATGCCATTGCGGAGGCCGCAAAGCGCGCCAAAATTGAGCCCGATTCTGTGCAGCGGCTCTATTTGGAGCCTGAACCTTCATTCTTGTCGGGGTTGCTGAGTGGTATGGTGCATGCACAGGCCCCGGTTGATCGCACGGATATTTTCACGCGGCTGATTCGCCAACAACAGGCCTATGTCACAACCGGGTTTCACGATGCCACGCGCATCATATCTGGCCCTGCCGTTCAGGTACGGTGCATGGAATGCCCTGCATCTGCGCCGACACAAAATTGGCAAAGCTTTTATTCATTCCTTTCCGCTAAGGTATTTTCATGACCACCCTGCGCCCCGCAACCCCAGATGATGCTGAAGCAATCGCTGCAATTTACACGCCCTATGTGGTGACCAACGCAGTCTCGTTCGAAACAAAGGCCCCCTCAACCCGCGAAATGAAAACACGAATTGCAGCGGGTGAAGGCAATTACCCTTGGATCGTGGCAGCAGAAGGCGATGTCATATTGGGTTATGCCTATGCAAAGCCCTTTCGTCCTGGCGCAACACACCGCTTCGGGGTTGAAGTGGCGGTCTACGTCGCAGGTGATTTGGAAGGGCAAGGGATCCGCCGGTCATTGCTGATCGCGCTGATCGCAACCCTGACCGAACAAAATTATACACAAGCCATCTGCACGTTGATGACGCCCAATGACAAGTTGATCCAGCTTTACGAATCCATTGGGTTCCGCCGTGCGGGGCAATACCGGGAAGTCTGTTTCAAGAACGGGCAATGGAGCGATATCGGCCTGTGGCAGCGTGAATTGTCTGAGGCGGGATCACCACCCGATGAAATCAAACCCTATGCAGAAGTAGGCGTCATCCGCAATTGATCAGCCGCGATAGGCGGGGATCGACCAGCCGCGCGCAATCGCCAAACCGCGCAGGGCAAACCCGGCAAGAGCACCGCTGATTGCTGCGATCAACAGCGGAACGCCAAGCCATGCGAGCATGACAAATAATCCTGCTGCAAGGGCGGCAGCCGTCACATAAATTTCTGGGCGCAGCAGGATGGAGGGTTCTCCCGCCAAAACATCGCGGATGATGCCGCCAACGCACGCCGTAATCACACCCATCATCACCGCCGGCAATGGTGAAATGCCAAAACTGAGCGCCTTTGCCGCACCGAACACGGCATAGACCGCCAGCCCAAGCGCATCAAACCAATCAAGCGCACGCGGGCTCCAGACCCGCGCGGGCGTTACCCAAACCAACAATGCGGTGACAAGGCAGGCTGCGGCAAAGCGCGCATCATGCACCCAAAACACTGGTGCACCGATCAAAAGATCACGCACCGTGCCGCCGCCAACGCCGGTGACGAGCGCGAAGAATGAGAATGTCACAAGCGTTTGCCCCCGCTGTGCGGCCGCCAGCGCGCCCGATGCAGCGAAAACAGCGATGCCAAACAGATCGAGCCAAGCGATGAGCGCAGGGGCGAGTTGTGAAGCTTGAGCCCCTATCACCATCACATATGGATCGGCTTACCGCGCACCGCCATCGCCGCTTCTTTCATCGCTTCGGTGTGCGTAGGGTGGGCGTGGCAGGTATAGGCGATGTCTTCGGATGTCGCGCCAAATTCCATTGCGAGTGCCGCTTCGGCTATCATTGTTCCGGCAAGTGAACCGATGATGTGAACGCCAAGAACTTTATCGGTCTTTGCGTCAGCAATGATTTTCACAAAGCCTTCGGTGTCACGGTTGGTCTTGGCGCGGCTGTTTGCCATGAATGGGAATTTGCCAACCTTGATCTCGCCATTCGCCGCAGCCTCTTCCTCGGTCAGGCCAACATCGGCGATTTCGGGATAGGTATAGACAACGCCGGGGATCACATCATGGTTCACAATACCGGTGAGGCCTGCGATATTTTCCGCAACCGCAATGCCTTCATCTTCGGCTTTATGCGCAAGCATTGGCCCGGGTATGACATCACCGATAGCCCAGATGCCGGGAACGGTGCACGCAAAACGGTGATCAGTTTCAATCTGACCGCGCGCGTTAAGGGTGATGCCAGCCTTATCCAGCGCCAGACCTTCGGTGTTAGGGCGGCGACCAATGGAAACGAGCACGCAGTCTGCTTCGATGGTTTCAATCGCACCACCAGCGGCGGGTTCAACGGTCAACGTCGCCTTTGCGCCCTTCACCGCAACCCCCGTCACCTTTGTGCTGGTGCGGATCGTGAAGCCTTGTTTCTTGAATATCTTCGCAGCTTCCTTGCGGACTTCGCCGTCCATGCCCGGAAGGATCTGATCGAGATATTCAACCACGGTCACCTGTGCGCCCAAACGCCGCCAGACCGAACCCAGCTCAAGCCCGATCACACCGCCGCCGATGACAACCATATGCTTGGGCACTTTGGGCAGCGCCAGCGCGCCAGTGGAATCAACCACAACCTTTTGGTCCACGGTGACACCGGGTAGCGGCGTTACTGAGGAGCCTGTCGCTATGACAATGTTCTTTGCAGTATACGTCGCGCCCGCAACAGTGACGCTGTTCGGACCGGCGAACGCCGCCGCGCCCTTGAGCCATGTCACCTTGTTTTTCTTGAACAGAAATTCAATGCCGCCCGTCAATTCCTTGACCGCCAACGCCTTTTCAGCATGCATTTGATCAAGGTTGAGCGACACGGATTTGAAATCCACGCCGAATTTCGCCAACGCACCGGAATGCGCTTCTTCATAAAGCTCGGACGCATGCAACAACGCTTTTGACGGGATACAGCCAACGTTGAGGCAAGTACCACCCAGCGTCTCACGCGCTTCAACACACGCCGTTTTCAGCCCCAACTGCGCCGCACGGATCGCCGCGACATAGCCGCCTGGGCCAGAACCAATGATGAGGACGTCATAAGTGGTATCAGTCATCACAGCGTTCCTTACAAATCAATCAACAATCGCGTCGGGTCTTCAATCGCATTCTTCAGCGCAACAAGGAACGTGACCGCTTCACGCCCGTCGATCAAGCGGTGATCATAACTGAGCGCCAGATACATCATCGGGCGGATCACAATTTGCCCGTCACGCACAACCGGACGATCTTCAATACGGTGGAGGCCAAGCACTGCGCTTTGCGGGGTGTTGATGATCGGTGTTGACATGAGTGAACCAAACACACCGCCATTGGAAATGGTGAATGTGCCGCCCTTCATATCGTCCATTGTCAGGCTGCCCGCTTTGGCACGCGCACCGAAATCACCAATGGTGCGCTCAATCGTCGCGACCGACATATCCTGTGCGTCGCGGATCACCGGAACAACAAGGCCGTTCGGCGCGCTGACCGCAACCGAAATGTCGGCATAATCGTGATAGACGATCTCATCGCCTTCAATCGATGCATTAACCGCAGGAATATCGCGCAAAGCCATGCACGCGGCCTTCACAAAGAAGCCCATGAAACCAAGGCGGACACCGTGCTTTTTCTCAAAAAGGTCTTTATATTTTGCGCGCGCGGCCATCACCGCACTCATATCCACATCATTGAATGTGGTCAGAAGTGCGGCTTCATTCTGTGCCTGCTTTAAGCGTTTTGCGACCGTTTGGCGCAGACGCGTCATGCGGACGCGTTCTTCGGGGCGCGTACTGGTTGCTGAAACAGCAGGCGCAGCAGCTACAACTGGCGCTGAACTCGTCGCAGCGGCCATCACATCATCCTTGGTCAGGCGACCATCCTTGCCCGTGCCCCGGATTGTTGAGGGATCAACCCCGCGCTCAAGCACCAATCGGCGGACCGAGGGAGACAATGTCAGATCACCCGCTGCATCGACCGCATCGACAACAGGGGCCGGAGCAGAAACGGGCGCAGCTGAAGCGACCGAAGCGGCGACATTCCCAGCCTCTATCGCCGCTATCACTGCGCCAACCTGCACTGTGTCGCCCTCTTTCACAAACTGTGTGCCCATCACCCCTGCAACCGGAGACGGCACTTCAACCGCGACTTTATCGGTTTCAAGGCTCGCAATCGCTTCGTCCTGCGCGACCGCTTCGCCAGGTTTTTTAAGCCACGTGCCAAGCGTTGCTTCGCTGATCGATTCGCCCAATACGGGCACGGTTACTTCGGTTGTCATGGGGAGGGTCAACCCTTTCTCTGGCGACGAATTTCGCCGCGAACATTGTGGCCAAGGGCATCAGCAACAAGGGCCGCCTGTTCCGCCTGATGTCTTTTGGCAAGGCCGGTGGCAGGAGATGCACTTGCTTTCCGCCCCGCATAGCGCGCGCGCGCCGGGCCAGTTTTAGCGTCGGCAAGGCAGCTCTCAATATAGGGTTCTACGAAGGACCAGCTGCCGTTATTCTTTGGTTCTTCCTGTGCCCAAACAACCTCTTCCAAATGCGTCATGCGCTTAAGGCGTGTGGTCAGGGGTTCCCCTGGAAACGGATAAAGCTGTTCAATCCGAACAATGGCGGTGTTGGTGTCACCCGCCGCATCGCGCGCCTCGATCAGGTCATAGGCGACCTTACCGCTGCACAGTACAAGCCGTTTCACATCTGTATCCGCTGGCGGATTGGTGTCCGACAATATCCGCATGAAATGACTGGCCCCCTGAAATTCAGAAGCCGTGGACACCGCCAGCTTATGCCGGAGCAAAGATTTCGGTGTCATGATGATCAAAGGCTTACGGAAGGAGCGGTGCATTTGACGCCGCAACAAATGGTAATAATTGGCCGGTGTCGTGATATTGGCGACCTGAATATTATCCTCTGCACAAAGCTGTAAATAACGTTCCAACCGCGCGGACGAATGTTCGGGGCCCTGCCCTTCATAGCCGTGGGGGAGCAGCAGGACGAGGCCGTTGGCGCGCAGCCATTTGGATTCCCCCGACGCGATGAATTGATCAATCATCACCTGTGCGCCATTGGCAAAATCGCCGAATTGGCCTTCCCATAGCACAAGTGCCTTGGGATCCGCGCCCGCATAGCCATATTCAAAACCCATCACGCCAAATTCGGACAGTGTCGAATCGAGCACCTCAAACCGGCCGTGTTTGAGCGTTGAAAGCGGAATATATTTGGCTTCAGTCCCCTGATCGACCCACACCGCATGACGCTGGCTGAACGTGCCACGCCCACTGTCTTGACCGGAAAGACGGACACCGTAGCCTTCGGATAATAGAGATCCAAATGCCAATGCTTCCCCTGTTGCCCAGTCAAATCCAGTGCCATTTGCAAACATAGCCCGCTTGGCATCAAGCACGCGGCCCAAGGTTGGGTGGATCGTGTGGCCCTCTGGCACGGTCGTCAGCGTGCGGCCCAAACCGTCGAACAACTTTGTTGAAATCCCGGTTTCGACATTGCGGCGCGCCGTTTCAGGGTCAGCCGGTTTGTTCAATCCTGCCCAACGCCCACCGAACCAATCGGCTTCATTCGCTTTATAATTTTTGCCCGCTTCAAACTCTCTTTCGAGCAGGGCAACAAAGCGCATGGCGTGTTCGGCGGACCAGTCTTTGTCGATCACGCCCTGATCGATCAGGCGGCGCGCATAGACATCACTGACACTGGGGTGGCCCTTAATCTTGGCATACATCAGCGGCTGTGTGAAACTGGGTTCATCGCCTTCATTGTGGCCAAAGCGGCGATAGCACCACATATCGATCACAATATCGCGGTGGAAACGCTGGCGGAATTCAATCGCCATTTTGCACGCAAAGGTCACAGCCTCGGGGTCATCTCCGTTGACGTGAAAGATAGGGGCCTGAACCCCCTTCGCCACATCAGACGGATAAGGTGATGAGCGCGCAAATTGCGGCGAGGTGGTAAAGCCAACCTGATTGTTGACGATAAAATGGATGCACCCGCCGGTATTATAGCCGCGCACACCCGAAAAGCCGAGGCATTCCCAGACAATCCCCTGCCCCGCAAATGCTGCGTCGCCGTGAAGCAACACAGGCAGCACCTGCAAATGTTCGGCCAGATCATCACGATCAGTTTGGATCGCGCGCACCTTGCCGAGCACGACGGGATCAACGGCCTCCAGATGCGACGGGTTGGGGGCGAGCGACATATGCACTTTGATCCCGTCAAATTCACGGTCCGTGCTGGTGCCCAAATGATATTTGACATCGCCTGATCCGCCAACATGATCGGGATTTGACGACCCGCCAGAAAATTCGTGGAAGATCACCCGATACGGCTTTGCCATGACATTGGCGAGGACGTTGAGACGGCCGCGGTGCGGCATGCCGACGACTATTTCACGCACGCCCAGTGATCCGCCATATTTGATCACCGCTTCAAGCGCGGGGATCATCGCTTCGCCACCATCAAGGCCAAAGCGTTTGGTGCCAACATATTTACGGCCAAGGAATTTTTCGTATTGCTCCGCCTCGATCACCTTGGCGAGGATTGCTTTTTTGCCTTCAGGGCTGAACTGGATGGCCTTGTCCTTGCCTTCCATCCGTTCCTGCAAGAACCGCCGTTCTTCAACGTCGGAAATGTGCATATATTCCAGACCCACCGGCCCGCAGTAATTGGCGCGCAAAACATCAACCAGTTCACGCACCGTCGTCCATTCGAGACCCAGTGCCCCGCCCGCATAGACGGGCTTATCGAGTGCCGCCCCAGTGAATCCGTGATATTCCGGCGTCAGATCGGGCGGGATATCCTGCTTGGTTAGGCCAAGCGGATCTAGGTTCGCGGCCAAATGCCCGCGCACGCGGTAGGTGCGGATCAACATCATCGCGCGGATGGAATCGCCCGCCGCAAGCACGACCGCAGTTTCATCGAGCAGCTTGCCTGCCTTGGCCGCCGCCGCCTTAATCTCAACCGCCATCTGGGTCGGGTCAAGCGCTGCCGTCAGGGCGTCAGTATCGAGCGGCGGCCAGTTTGACCGCGCCCAGCTGGGGCCTTGCTCTTCTTGGTCAAATTCGTGGTTTTCGAAACCCATGACAAGCTTTCCTTGGGGAGAAAAGTGAGGTTAGCCCTTCAGCAATGCCGCGAGTGTCGTGCCAAGTTCTGAAGGCGAAGGCGACACGCGGATGCCCGCAGCCTCCATGGCCGCAATCTTGTCTTCCGCACCGCCCTTGCCGCCTGAAACAATCGCGCCAGCATGGCCCATACGCCGCCCGGGAGGCGCGGTGAGGCCAGCGATAAAGCCAACCATCGGTTTCTTGCGCCCGCGTGTCGCTTCATCGATCCGGAACTGGGCTGCTTCTTCTTCGGCCGAACCGCCGATTTCGCCAATCATGATCATCGAAGTGGTCGCATCATCGCCGAGAAACAGTTCAAGCACGTCAATGAAGTTCGTGCCATTCACCGGATCGCCGCCAATGCCAACCGCTGTCGTCTGGCCCAGACCTTCGGCTGTGGTCTGAAACACGGCTTCATAGGTCAGTGTGCCCGAACGCGACACAACACCGACCGAGCCTTTTGAAAAAATGCTGCCGGGCATGATGCCGATCTTGCATTCATTGGGGGTCAACACACCGGGGCAATTCGGACCGATCAGACGCGATTTAGAACCCGACAGCGCGCGCTTGACCTTGACCATGTCCAAAACCGGAATACCTTCGGTAATGCAGACGATCAGCGGCACATGCGCGTCGATGGCCTCCAAAATCGAATCTGCAGCAAAGGGCGGCGGCACGTAAACCACAGTGGCATCCGCCTGTGTCATCTGCACGGCTTCCGCGACGGTGTTGAACATCGGCAAACCGATATGCGTCGTCCCGCCCTTGCCCGGCGTCACGCCGCCCACCATCTGTGAACCATAAGCAAGTGCCTGTTCAGTATGGAAAGTGCCGGTCGCGCCTGTCATCCCTTGGGTGATGACACGCGTATTTTTATTGATGAGGATCGACATTAATCAGGTTCCTTGATGGCTCCGCATACGCTGGAGTGATAGAGATCAGGTGAGCGTGGGATCAATCGCTTTACACGCGACCAGCAGTTCTTTGACCGCATCGACCGAAACTTGCAGCCCCGCCTTGTCGTCATCATCAAGTGCGATCTCGACGATCTTCTCGACGCCGCCTGCGCCGATCATGACCGGAACACCGACGTAAAGCCCATCAAGGCCGTATTGGCCGCTGACATGAGCGGCACATGGCAGGATGCGCTTCTGGTCGTTCAGATAGGCTTCGGCCATCGCGATGCCGCTGGCGGCTGGCGCATAAAAGGCCGAACCCGTGCCGAGCAGAGCAACGATCTCCCCGCCGCCGCCGCGCGTGCGCTTAACAATGGCGTCGATCTTTTCCTGACTGGAAAGCCCCATCTTGACGAGATCTGGCACAGGAATGCCGTTGACGGTTGAATAGCGCACCACCGGCACCATCGTGTCGCCGTGGCCACCAAGCACGAATGTATTCACATCGCGCACCGAAACCTGAAATTCGTCAGCAATGAAATGGCTAAAGCGCGCGCTATCAAGCACGCCCGCCATGCCGACCACCATGTGATGCGGCAGGCCGGAAAATTCACGCAGCGCCCACACCATCGCATCGAGTGGGTTGGTGATGCAGATCACGAAGGCGCCCGGGGCATTGTTCTTAATGCCTTCGCCAACAGCCTTCATCACTTTCAGGTTGATACCCAACAGGTCATCGCGGCTCATGCCGGGCTTGCGGGCGACACCGGCGGTGACGATGATCACATCCGCGCCTGCAATGTCCTTATAATCGTTCGATCCAGTGATCTTCGCGTCAAAGCCTTCAACCGGGCCACACTGCGACAGATCGAGCGCCTTACCCTGTGGCACGCCTTCAACCACGTCGAACAGGACGATATCGCCCAGCTCCTTTTGCGCCGCGAGATGGGCGAGTGTCCCGCCAATGTTACCCGCGCCGATAAGCGCAATCTTTTTGCGTGCCATGACTCTATATGTCCTTCCGGGGTCAAATAAGGAATTATGACCGCGCTTAAGCTGATTCGGTTATTGGAACAACCTTCTAAATCTTCATTCTTAAGACTTTTTATGCGTATCATTCGCAATAGCAATAATGGCCTATATTTTACTTTTAGCGCTTCTTCGTTAATGACGTTAGCAGGAAAATATGACGGATATTATGATGATGACGCCCCCCGCCAAACTTACCATAGACATTGTTTCTGATGTCGTGTGCCCGTGGTGCATTATTGGATACCGACAAATGCAGCAGGCGATCACCCAATTGGACGGCAAAGCAGACGCCATTGTCAGATGGCATCCGTTTGAACTGGTGCCCGGAATGGCACCAGAAGGGCAAAATTTACGCGATTACGGGAAAGAACGCTACGGTGCGTCCCCCGAACAAAGCCGCGCCAACCGCGACCGCTTGCTTGCGATTGGTGAAACACTGGGCATAGATTTCCGCTATTCTGAGGACAGCCGCATTTACAACACGCGCAAGGCGCATGAATTGCTCCACTGGGCGGCGGACAGCGGCAAACAGACCGATCTCAAACTTGCGCTCTTTAATGCCTATTTCACCGCGCAGGCCAATGTTTCGGACCCAGAAATCCTATTGGCAATTGTCGCCAGCGTTGGTCTTGACCCCGATGAAGCACGTCAAGTTCTGGACGAGGAACGGTTTTCCGCCGCCGTCGCTT
Organism: Chakrabartia sp.; assembly: GCA_040079575.1. Classification (GTDB taxonomy): domain Bacteria; phylum Pseudomonadota; class Alphaproteobacteria; order Sphingomonadales; family Sphingomonadaceae; genus Aquisediminimonas. The sequence continues at coordinate 24,694 of JBEBKH010000019.1, forward strand.
CAGAAATTGCCTATTGGGTTGACCAGAACGTGACCGGCGTTCCCGCCTTTGTCATCAATGGCAAATATATGATCCCCGGCGCACAGGACGCCGAAACTTTCGTTCAAATTTTCAACCGTGTTCTGGCAAAAGAAGCCGCCTAGCCCGCGAGCGCCTTTACCAAATCATGCCAATGGTCGAGGTTTTCGTCGAAAGCCTTGACTGGAATACGTTCATCGCGCCCGTGCGCGCGTTCATCCTCTGGCGTGATAATCCACGTGCCGTCCACCCCGTAAACCGGCATGCCCGTTGACCGGAAGGACAAGCCATCGGTTGCCCCTTGGGACATTTGTGGCACAACTTCTCCTGCAGGATGGCGCTTACGGATCGACTCCGTAAAGGCCTTAACAACGTCCGCGCGCAGCGGCGACGCGGGGGATGGACGCGCGAGCTGGATGGGTTCGATAACAACGCCTGTGCCTGTAATTTTTTGCAGCTCTGCCTGAACCGCCTGCGCGGTAAGGCCCGGCAATATCCGGCAATTGACCGTGGCGCGCGCCATTTGAGGCAGAGCATTATTGGCATGCCCACCCTCTAAGCGTGTCGCAACGCAGCGTGTGCGGGTGATACCAACTTCTGTCGGATCGGCTTCAATCACGTCTGCTGCAGCACCATTCTTTTCATCGGCAAGCCACGACCGCATGGCATCGCCCAGCGTCCCTTTTTCACGCTTTTGTCGGAAATTGAGGTAGGCGCGCGTGGTTTCATTCAGTTGCGATGTAAAACGGTGCGCCTCCAACGCTTTTAACGCGGCTGACAGTTCATAAATTGCATTGTCAGGGCGCGGGCGCGAACTGTGTCCACCGGCGTTACGCACCGTAAAGGTGAAATCCTGATACATTTTTTCAGACGTTTGCAGGCCAAAACCAAGCTCTGTCCCATCCTTCAAAAATGCGCCGCCGCCAGCGTCGGCGTTCAGCGCATATTCGGCGTCAACCTCTGCGCGCCACGTTGTGGCGGCAAGTGCTGCGCCGTTGCCGCCGGTTTCTTCATCGCCGGTGAACAGCACAATGATGTCCCGTTTGGGCTTAAACCCTTCGGCCTTGAGCCAAATCAGCGCATTGGTGATCGCGGCAATGCCGTTTTTCATATCAACCGCACCGCGCCCGTAAAGATAGCCATCGGCTTCCACCATAGTGAAGGGATCGCGCGGCCAATCTTCGCGCTTGGCATCAACGACATCCAGATGACCCAAGAGCAGGATCGGCTTTGCTTTGGGTTTACCCTCCGCAGACCAGCGCACGATCATCGACTGTGTGCCGTCATGGTCCTTGACCACAACGTTTTTCAGGCCCCCTGCCTCAAATGTTGCCTTCATATAGGCGACCAGTTTTTTCACTTCTTCTGGCCGGTCCGTGACGGAGGGGATTTCAATCGCCGTCCGAAAAATTTCGCGCCCCTGCGCATGCCATTTATTCCCAGCTGTTTGCGCCGTGGCGGCGGAAGCAAAAGCAAGTAGGGAACAAGCAAGAATGTAACGACGCATCACGGTCTCCTCAAGCAGCAGTTAGAACACCCTAAGCCGAAATTTCACGCTTCGCCATGCCCCAGTGCAAGATAGTCATGGCTTTGCATTTCCATCAGGCGTGACACGGTGCGGTCAAATTCAAACCGACCGTCCCCGGCAGCATAAAGGGCCGCAGGGACATCATCCGCCGTCGCAATCAGTTTGACCTTATGTTCGTATAGCGCATCAATCAGGGTCACAAAACGTGCGGCTTCATTCCGATTTTCTGGGCCCAGTGCCGGAATGCCGACAATGAAAACGGTATGGTAATGGCGCGCAATGGCGAGATAGTCCGACGCACCGCGCGCTTCGGCGCACAACCGTTTGAACGAAAAAACCGCCACCCCTTTTAGGCTTTTGGGGACATGAATGGTACGATTTCCCGTCAGCGCCAGTTCCGCGCTTGGCACATGGGCCGCATCTTCAGGCGCATAATCTGTCAACTTAAAGAAAGCATCCCGGACCGCCGCTGTCGCAGCGCTGCCATTTGGCACATGCCAGGTTTTAACCCCCGCCATCCGTTCCATACGGTAATCAGTCGGGCCATTCAGTGTCAGCACATCCAAACGTGTTTCAATCAGCCTGATAAAGGGCAGAAAATGTTCGCGGTTCAAGCCGTCCTTATAAAGGTCTGAAGGAATCCGGTTCGATGTCGTGACCAACGTGACCCCTTGATCGATCAAACCCGCAAAAAGTCGTGACATAATCATCGCGTCGGCGCTGTTGTTCACGACCATTTCGTCAAACGCCAAGCTGCGGGTTTCCTCCGCAATCGCCGCGACCACCGGCTGGATCGGATCGCCCTTTTCATTCATCCGTTCAACACGCAGCCGATCATGGACTTCAAGCATGAATTCATGAAAATGCACACGCCTTTTGCGGTTGATGGCAAGGCTATCGTGGAACAAATCCATCAGCATGGATTTACCGCGCCCAACCCCGCCCCAAAGATATAGACCGCGCGGCGATGGCGGTTTTTTTCCGCCAAGGCGCCATAGGATGCTACCGCGCGGCGGCACCGCTTCTAATTCTGTTTGCAAGCGGTCAAGCCGCTGGGCCGCACTTGCCTGTTCTGGATCAGCACGAAGCTCACCAGCTGCCACAAGGGCTTCATAGCGGGCCGCCACTTTCACCTTTTTGTGGGTTTCCGGATTGTCCCCGCAAATGCCGCAATTCTGTTGTCACCCTGCATCACAATCCCGCGCAGAAACAGCAAACGGCCCGTCTCACGGAGCAATTCAACCTCTGCATCGAGCGGGGTGTCAATTTTGCCTGAACCGATAAACTGGGTCGACAGGTCGAGTGTCACAGCGGTTCCGGCCTCAATCAACCCAAACATCCGCGACGCGCCGAACAGAGCGACATCAATGAAAGCAAGAGTCACACCGCCGTGGACATTGTTCGATAGGTTCGAATGTTTAAGCTCCGGAAACATCCGCAACCGCGCCACTGTGTCGCTGTCCCTGCGCACCAGCATCTTGCCAAGCACCTGTCCGTTAAAACGGCGCTCATCAATCAATTCCCAACTGAGCCAGCCCGGATGATCGGGATCAGGTTCATTGCGAAAGGCCGGCGTATCCACGTTTACAGCGCGCGTTCTGCAACCATTTTTTTGGTTTCGGCAATCGCCTTGCCCGGTGACAGGCCCTTGGGGCAGACGTTTGAGCAATTCATAATCGTGTGACAGCGGTAAAGCCGGAACGGATCTTCCAATTCGTCAAGCCGGTCGCCGGTCATTTCATCACGGCTATCGGCCAGCCAACGGTATGCCTGCAACAGGATCGCCGGACCCAGAAACTTATCTGAATTCCACCAATAGCTGGGGCAGCTCGTCGAACAGCATGCGCACAAGATACATTCGTACAGACCGTCCAACTTTGCACGGTCTTCGGGCGATTGCAGGCGTTCTTTGCCCGATGGCGGTGGCGTTACGGTTTGCAGCCACGGCTTGATAGACGCATATTGCGCATAGAAATGTTTGAAATCAGGGACCAGATCCTTGATCACCTCCATATGCGGCAACGGGGTAATGCGGACATCGCCCTTAATCTCATCAATCGCCTTTGTGCAGGCGAGCGTATTGGTGCCATCAATATTCATAGAACAGGATCCGCAAATCCCTTCACGGCAAGAACGACGAAAGGTCAGGCTGGGGTCTTGATCTGATTTCATCTTGATCAATGCATCAAGCACCATCGGCCCGCATTCATCCAGATCAACCTCAAAATTATCATAGCGCGGGTTTTCACCGCTATCGGGGTCATAGCGATAGACTTTGAAATTTTTGGTCCGCCCTGCCGTTTCGGATTTGTGAGCCGCACCCTTTTTAACGACACTGTTTTTTGGGAGCCTGAATTCAGCCATTGACCATCGCCTTCATGTGTTGTGCAAATGGCGATAGTCCTATGACACCGCAGGCTCAACCTCCAATGCCAAAAAAACTTCACCCCGCAATCACGCTCTCGCCGTCTGAACAAAGCGCTGCTATAGACGTGCAAAATAAAGGTGGGGCGCTACAGTTTTGACGATTGAACCGGACGCAGTGACAAGCCGCGACGTGGCCAAGGGCGCGGGTACGACCCTGCTCGCGCGGCTGGGCGGAGTGATTGATGTCGTTGCCCAACCGCTATACGTTTTGCTGTTCGGGCTCACTGGTTTTGGCCTTTATGCTGTTTTGTGGGCCGCCATTAACCTGATTGAAAATGTCGCTGATTTGGGGATGACATCAGCGCTGCAACGCACCGTTCCTCAAGCAAAAACCGAACGTGACGCCGTGGCCTCGCTCCGCGCCGCACTCCTTATGGGGGTGGGACCATGCCTCATTATCGCAGTGATCATCAGTTTGAACGCGGGATCGCTGACCCATGTGTTTAATGCAGCAGAGGCCGATCAGCGGCATTTGGCGCAAGCCATCGGCCTTTTCATTTGGGCGTTACCGCTTTGGGCCTTTATTGAAATTGCAACGTCGGCGCTGCGTGCACGCCGCGTGTTCGGGGCGGAGGTACGCTTACGCCTGTTCTGGGAACAGATCGTGCGGATGGCAATCGCCGCTGCCCTTTGGGCAGCTGGGTTTTCGACTATGGCGCTGTTTTATGCGCACATCCTTTCGCTGTCCGTCATCTGTATCCTGTGTGTTCGTTTGCTCGCGCGCCATTATGATTTGAAACTGATGACAGATGGACCGTTGATCGACAGCGTTTGGCATGACACGCTCAAGGCGGGACTGTCTGTTCTTCCCGCAAACGTTGTTGCGCGGCTTTTCGGCGATGCACCGACCCTCGCCCTCAATACATTATTGCCTGGTGCTGCCGGTGCAACCGCAGGCGGTCTGTTCGCGATTGCGCGCAAAATTTCTAGCGTGGTGCAGCTTGTGCGCACTGCGTTTGCCTACGTCCTTTCCCCACTGGCATCGCAGGCCTCAACCGGCAGCAGGGACAGCGTGCGCGATATATACGGCTTTGCGACTCGGGTTTCCTTCGCCCTTGCCATCCCCCTGGGCGCGGTGATGGCCGCAGGCGGACCGGCGATTTTGCGCATTTTTGGTGAAGAGGCCCTGATTGCCCTGCCCGCGCTCACCATATTGATCATCGCGCGTATTGCAGAAGCGATCAGCGGCGCGGCGGTTCCCATCCAGCAAGTCATTGCGGGTTATAAAAGCCAATTGGTCGGGAGCATCGTCGGCCTTGGACTTGCGGTCTTGATTGGTTGGGCGATTATGCCGGATGCGGGATTAACCGGCATTACACTGGCCGTTGGGATCGGTTTGGTCGCAGCATCCGCGTTGCCGCTGTGGCAACTCCACCGTTATGACGACATTCATCCTTTCGCCCCCCCATTTTTGGGCGTCGCCGCGCGCAGTATGGGGTTTGCCGCCGTCGGGTTGATCGTTGCCTTGTTGATCAATATCCTGCCAACACCCGTCCAATTGCCGCTACTTATCCCCGTGCTCTTGACGACCCTATGGTGTTCTTGCCGTTATTCCCTTGCGCTTGATGATCGCCAAGCACTTGGTAAAACCGGCCGCGCACTGCGCCTAAGCTAGGGTTACGACACTAGGGTCAGGACCTGTTAAATACGCGTTCGTGATGGCATTCAGAAGTGATGAGATGCGAGGAAAGACTATGGAAGCGTGGCATCGCCACGGTGAATAG
>JBEBKH010000020.1:0-29394 GCA_040079575.1 Chakrabartia sp.
TTTGCTTTGGTTACGGTCAGGTCATTTTCGGCCCCGTTTAACCGGATATGCTTTTTCTCCTGATCAAATGCCAAAGTCATTTTCACGGGTCTGGCCGCAGGGAGGACACGCGCTGTCAACGATATCTTTGGCAAAGCAAGCGGCCCCGCATCACGGTCTATGATCATGATCAGATTATCATCGCCTTCGTTTTCCGACATCAAAACCAAAGCACGACAGGAGCGGACGTTGTCGCAACCAACGATCCAATCTTCAAAAACCTTGATTTCGCCGCCGGATGCAGACGCCAAAGCGGTCGCAAGGATCAGAGCAGATGACATCAGAAAGCCCCCATTTCCAGAGTTTTAAATGACAATCATTGTGCAGTCTAACATGAACATCGTCGAGCATGATGATGTACTAGACCCCTTGGAGTCAGACCCTAATCCAGATCAAGGCGAGCAGCGCGGCTTGCGGCCTCAGCGCGGGTTTTGACGTTCATCATCTTCAGCAGCGCCGACACATGGATGCGGACTGTAAAGGGAGAAATATTCAGGCTGCGCGCAATTTCTTTGTTCGATTTTTCCAACGCAAGAAGATTGAGAACTTCGCGTTGTCGCGGCGTTATGGACCGCAAGACATCCAATCCGGTCATCAGTCCAAATTGCAAACCTTCCGTTGTTGACATGACCACAAATTTTCCATCACGCACATCCGAAAAAGCAGTGATCATCTGATCCGATGAGACTGATTTTCCAATAAATCCATCGGCACCCAATGCCATTATTTCGGAAATCGTCCGATCATCATCAACCATTGAGACGATGATAATCGATGCTTTTGGATAGCTTTGACGCAAATTTGGAATGGTTTCTTTGGGACGCATCCCAGGAAAAAGAAGATCCAATACGAATATATCAGGCGTTTTACCAACAGACGAGGCGGCCATAACCTCATCCATCGACCCTGCTTCAGTCAACTCCGCCTCTGGGTTGGAGATTTGAATGATGCGGCACAGTCCCTGGCGAAAAATAGGATGATCATCTGCAACAATGATCCGTTCTGGGCTGGTCTGAATTTGCATGGTTATTATTTTTCTCGCATCATCAGCAAAGGTGACGATTTCAATATAACGTCATTAGAACAGGGTACTAGTACATATATTAACGTACAGCAACGCGCTTTACTAATACTCAATATTGCCCAAATAAGGCGAAAATATGGGAAAAATGGTGGGCGTGGCAAGGATTGAACTTGCGACCCCTGCGATGTCAACACAGTGCTCTACCACTGAGCTACACGCCCACACTTTTGATCATCGTGACAAAACAAGTTTGCTAAGACGCCTGATCGTAACGGCCTAGGCGCGGTCCTTAGCGGGGCAATCACAAAGGCGCAAGGCTCTCCTGATCAAAGCTGATCTTGCCTTAACTCAGGCCCGAAGCAACATCGGTTTCGAATGTCCGATCAACCTCCATCACCAGATCGCGCAGATGAAATGGTTTCGACAAAACTTTGGCATTTGGCAGCGATTGTCCCGCCTTGAGCGTCACAGCCGAAAAACCGGTTATGAACATCACGCGCATATCTGGCTTCAAAACCGTCACTTTTTGGGCGAGTTCTATACCGTCCAATTCAGGCATCACAATGTCAGTGAGCAGCAGGTCAAATTCCTCTCCCGCTTGCACCAGCGCAAGCGCCTTTGTCCCACGATCAACACCTGTCACGGCATAGCCCGAGCGTTCCAAAGCCCGCACCAAATATTGGCGCATCACATCATCATCTTCAGCAAGAAGAATGCGGATCATAATTCCCTCTCGGCGTATTTGACGCCCTTCCATGGTCAGGTGCCTGAATAGACCCAATCTCTTAATATTTTCCAGAGAATTCATGTTCTTTTCCGCGCATTGCACAATTTTCTGCTTGGCCTAGGAAGGTGAGCAATGACGCCGGCCTTTTACCCACCATTTTTCGTTGCCGGCCCTGACTCGCCCGGGAAACGCATAATCCTGTCTGTTCCCCATGCCGGGCGCGATTACCCAAGTGAATTGCCGCACTACACTTCTATCCTGCCACACCGATTTGCGTCGATGGAGGATCGTCACGTCGATGTCTTGGTCAGTGGTACTGTGGACGCCGGTTTCTCAGCATTGATCGCAAAAGCACCAAGACTTTGGATTGATCTTAACCGTGCGGAAAATGATATTGATCCCGCCATGATGCGCGCACCCGATCAACCAGGGCGCATATTATCTTTGAAAGCACGCGGTGGCCTTGGGCTGATCCCCAGACGTACGGCCATGCTCGGTGACATTTGGACACATCCGATTGAGGCTGCTGATTTGGCGGCGCGCATAGACACGATACACCGTCCCTACCATATGGCTCTTTCCAATATGATTGCTGCTGCGCGCGCACGGTTTGGTTCTGCACTTCTCCTCGATATGCATTCGATGCCAAGCTTAAAAAAAAATGGCGGCATCCTGCCTGCGCACATTGTCATAGGGGATCGTTTTGGACGGAGCGCCGATTCCCGAATTACCGAATGTGTCGTTGCAATTGTCCGCGCCCATGGCCTTAGGGTTGCAGTCAATGCGCCTTATGCCGGGGGCTATATATTGGAACGCCACGGTGCACCCAATCAGGGGGTTCACGCCATTCAGATTGAAATTGACCGCCGACTCTATCTTGATCCCGCGATGATCGCGCTCAATGCCAACGTCCGTGCCGTGCAGAATATGATCACGGCAATTGCGGAGACGCTAGAGCGCGAAATCAGCAATGATCAACAAGCAGAGGCCGCTGAATAAAAAACCACCCTGTGCAAGCACAGGGTGGCCAAGGTTCAGGGAGGAAACACATCCCGAGGGATGTGCCGACATGATGGCGCGAAAGGGGGAAACGCACCTTCACATCTTTAGCTAAACTAAGATCGTTGCAGCAGAGTTACAAGTCACTTTGCGTGACAAATGAAGATTTGCTGCAAATAATCTAGTTTAAGCGTCTTCTTCTACCTGAGCCGGCACTTTGCCTTGCTGCATTTGCCGTGCGAAAATTTCACGCATGATCCCAAGCGAGAAAAGATGTGCATGAACCAGTGGCAAAAGCCCTGATTGCATCATTTTGCGCAAAGTATCGCCGCGCAGATCACGCACTTTGGCCTCATCAACCATTTGGAAGCCACGGTAAATATAAGGCTGCGTGTCTTCGCCGGTTTGAATTGACACTTCGCCGTCCATCAACAGGCCGCTATCCACCAATTCCTTCATGAAAGCGGTTGTGCGCTGCCCAGCATGTTCAAACTGTTCACAAAAACCAAGTATCGCTTTGGTCGCGTCAGTTGGTTCACCATTTTCAAACAAAGGTTCGCCATCTTCAAAAGCGCCAATGCCGCCCGCAGTCGGATCAAAACACAGCGACAATTCTTCACTGTCATCGCGCAAACGCGCCAACATATAAGGATAGCGGCGAATATAGGCGGGCATGTAGGCGTCCGCGATGGGTTTACCAGCATCATCGACGAAGGTGTTCACACCTTCGTTCAGGCCCATCAGCGCCAACGGCACCGGATTTTCGCCCAGCGAGAAAATGATCGGATAAAAACGCTGCACAGCTGCGAATTCATCAACCGTCACCGGAATCGCATGCTGTGTAGAAAGCCAAGGCGCGGCTTCTAGGGGACGCGCTTTCCAATCGCCATGTTCATTGGAAGACAGCGGTTGAAGATCGTTGAAAAAGATCGGCAAATTAGATTGTGGCGCGCTCGCCATAAAGATTCTCCTGAGGGTAATATAATATTTGAAAAATGCCCTATGGCGCGGCGCGCGCAGACGCAAGCGGAACCAGCTTTCCAGGGTTCATAATCCCTTTTGGATCAAAGGCATTTTTGATCGCACGCAACGCATTCAGCCGCGTAGAATCGGATTGCCTGACCAATTCGGCAAGCTTCATTTGACCAATGCCGTGTTCGGCCGAAAGCGAACCTCCCGCTGCTGAAACAAGGTCATATACGAATTGACTTGCGGCATAACCAACAGTTTTTCGCCACTCTTCACCTTCACCCCCTTGCGGTGCGCGGACATGAAAATGCACATTCCCATCTCCTAAATGTCCAAATGCACTTGCCGTCACGCCGGGGAAGCGGGCCTCAACCTGTGCCGCAGCGGAGATCATAAAATCTGGCATTGCGCTGATCGGCACCGAAATATCATGTTGCATTGCTGGGCCACTCGCCCGTTCCGCTTCTGAAATCGAATCGCGCAGATGCCAAAAAGCCAAAGCCTGTGCTTCGTTCAGCGCAACCACAGCATCACGCACGCAATTGGCATCAATCTGCCCCGCGATGAGGTCTGTCAGCAGCGATTGTGCGGTCTTACCACTTTCTTTGGTGACGGCATATTCGACAAGAACATGCCAAGGGTGACGCCCAGAAAGCGGTGCGCGCGTATTTGGAATATGCTGTAAAACCAAAGACAGTGACGCATCTGGTATGATTTCGAAACTTTCAATCGCATCACCGGACTGCGCCTCCATCGCCCGCAGCAAAGACAGCGCCATTTGCGGTGTTTCAACCCCCATCCAGCCAACAGCGCGGTCATGAGCCGCAGGAAACAGGCGCAAACTTGCCGCTGTGACAATTCCAATCGTGCCTTCGGCTCCGATCAATAATTGGCTTAAGTCATAGCCGCGATTGTCCTTTTTGAGAACCGTCAACCCGTTGAAGAGCGCGCCGTCGGGCAGAACGGCCTCGACCCCTAAAACCAATTTGCGCATCGTGCCGAACCGCAGCACCTGCGTTCCGCCAGCATTGGTTGAAACCAGACCACCAATCGTTGCGGATCCCTTTGCCCCCAATGTAAGCGGGAATCTCTGACCAACCGCGCTTGCCGCGTCGTGCAAATTGGACAGAATTACACCAGCCTCAGCAATGACAATCCCCGCATCACTTTCGATTGAGCGGATTTTATTCATCCGCCGCATGGATAAAATCAAGGCGCCGCCATCCAAAGGCGGTGTCGCCCCGCCGACCATGGACGTATTTCCCCCTTGGGGTACCAATGGAATGTTATGTTCCGATGCCAGCCGCACAACAGCCTGCACTTCCTTGGCGTTCGCGGGAGCTAAAATGGCCGAGGCCCTGCCCTCATACACACCGCGCCAGTCTTTCAACCACGGTGCTATATCCGAAGGATCTTCCAGAAAACCCTTTGGGCCCAATGCGTGAGCAAACTGTTCCCTTAAAAAGGGAGATAGCGGTTCAGACGATGACATACAGCATGATCCAGATAAAAATATTTCAAATCATTTTATGCCATTGCCAGAGGATTAATCATCTGTTCAACCACAGATATGCATAAAGCCAAGATAATGATTGCACCCAGATGTTAGTGTTCGTGTTTTCAGCTGCGGCATTGATGATCGGCGAGCTACGCTCGAGCGCGAATTTACCATCCCCGCCCCCTGCCAACGCCACATCTCAATTCGCCCAAGTTACGATCACAAGGCGTTCCGTCATTCGGGTTACACCTGCACTTTCAGCACCAATCAGGCGTCTGCCCCCTGCAAATTTGTGGAAAGAAAAAGACGCCCCGGACTGCATCCCTACATCCGCGCTGGCGGGATTGATGATTTCAAAGCCTGACAGCATCGATCTGCTGCTCCACAGTGGGCAGTTGGTCCGTGCGAAACTGGAAAAGGGCTGCCCATCGATTGATTTCTATTCAGGCTTTTATATGAAGCCCACCAAAGACGGTCGCATTTGCGAAGACCGCGACACCATCCATTCGCGCACCGGTGGCGCTTGTGAAATTGATAAGTTCAAGACACTGACCCCGCCCAAATAGGCGGTATTTCTTGACATTCACCTGAGAATGAGCAAGGCGCTTTGTGTTCGGCGGAACATGAAGTTCGGCCCATTATTCCGGAATTCTAATGACTTTTGCCGATCTCGGCCTCTCCGATGAGTTGCTTCGTGCTATTGCTGATTCAGGCTATGATACGCCGACGCCCATTCAAGAACAAACAATCCCTAGCGTGCTGATGATGCGCGATATTGTTGGCATCGCACAAACGGGCACGGGTAAAACCGCGAGCTTTGTGCTGCCGATGATCGATATTTTGGCGCATGGCCGCGCGCGCGCGCGGATGCCGCGTTCGCTCATTCTAGAGCCGACGCGAGAGCTGGCCGCCCAAGTCGCCGAAAATTTTGAAAAATACGGCAAATATCATAAGCTTTCGATGGCGCTCCTTATTGGCGGCGTCTCGATGGGTGATCAGCAAAAGGCGCTAGAAAAAGGCGTCGATGTTTTGATCGCAACCCCTGGTCGATTGATGGATTTGTTCCAGCGCGGCAAAATTCTTCTCAACGGGTGTAGCCTGTTGGTGATCGATGAAGCTGACCGGATGCTCGATATGGGGTTCATCCCCGATATTGAAGAAATCTGCACAAAACTTCCGGCAAACCGTCAGACGTTGCTGTTTTCTGCAACCATGCCGCCGCCGATCAAAAAATTATCCGACAAATTTCTATCCAATCCAAAATCAATTGAAGTGGCAAGACCTGCGTCTGCCAACACCAACATCACGCAGTGGCTGGTTGAGGTGGATGCGCGCAAAAAACGTGACGTACTGATTGACCTCTTGAAACAAGACGAAGTCACGACCGCGATTATTTTCTGTAACCGCAAAACGACCGTGCGCGATCTCGCCTCCGCGTTGAAGCGCAGTAAATTTAAGGCAGGTGAGATCCACGGCGACATGGATCAGGCATCACGGATCAAAGAGCTCGATTTTTTCAAATCGGGTGAAATCAACATCCTCGTCGCATCAGACGTTGCCGCACGCGGGCTTGACGTCAAAGGCGTCAGCCACGTCTTTAATTTCGATGCCCCTTGGCATCCCGATGATTACGTCCACCGCATTGGTCGCACGGGCCGTGCTGGGGCAAGCGGCATCGCTTATACGTTCGTCGCCAAAGAAGATGAAGAAGCCATTGAGAATATTGAAAAATTAACCGGACATAAAATTGCGCGTCTGGGTAAGAAAAAGGCAGAGGCCGTTGAGGCAGCCAAACCGGATGATAAGGCAGCGAAATCCGCGCGCGTTTCAAAACCTCGTGCAGAGAAAAAAGCGCCCGTCGTCGCGGTAAAATCCGAAGTTGCGGAAACGCACAAACCAGCACCAAAACCAGCCGGACAGAAGGGGCCATCAAAAGCCGTTGAAGATGTCAGTGATGAGGGTTGGAACGGGCCCGTGCCGTCATTCCTTGGTCAGGGATTTGGCAGTTAAACCCTCTTCTATGATTTGCGGCAGGCCCAAATCAAGAATTCGTACATGAACGTTCCACGCGGGCGGCGATAGGATTTAGCGTCAACTAACGTGGCATGCTTTTGGCCAGCATCACCATAGGATGCGCCAGAGAATGTTTTGGTGCTGTTCATAACGTACCCCTTTTCCGCATTTCAGCGTGGGTTTGCTATGCACATCTGCGAAGACTCTGGAATGACGGAACAGTGACGCTCTTGTGACAGTGGATTATGGTGCGTTCAAATAGGCTGCCAGTCGCTCCAACTGTTCATTCATTACCCTATCTACAAGGGGAGCGTAAACATCAGCACCGGCACGAATATAGCCGCCAACCACATACGATTGCGTAATTTCCGTTCCGTCTGGAACGGCCTTGATCGTCCACGTCATTGTCCCGATCGCGCCTTCGGGTTGGATCGGGCCGAGGCCACCTTGAAAACGTAATGTTTTCCCGGGTTGCGCAAAAATGATCCGCCCATGCTCAATGCTTGCCTTTTTAGCCGGAATTTTTTCGCAAAAACACCCTCCCGCCTTCAATGTAAGGGAGAGGTTTTTGGCATCACCGGAATATGTGTGTGCAGGGTTCCACCATTTAGAAACTTGGCCAAGGCCAGCATAAGCTCTCTGCGGTTGGACCTTAACCGTCACCTTCTTAGTCACTTCAAAACCGATCGCTGTCACTGATTTCACCTCAGCCATTACCGGTGTCGATAGCGTTGCCAAAACAAGTGCTACACAGCGCATAACTATGTCCTATTCAGCGTCCAAAATAGCCTCAATTGCAGAATTTACTTTGGCAATATCAGCCATACCATCGACACGGCGGAGCAACCCGCGCGCTTCATATATAGGAAGAATGGGTTCAGTCTTCCCACGATATTCAGCCATACGTGTGCGGACGGTCTCTTCATTATCGTCCGGGCGACGTTTGAATTCGGAAGTGCCACAGGTGTCACACACGCCTTCGACCTGAGGTTTTTTGAAACTGTCGTGATAGCCTTCACCGCATTTCGCGCAGGTAAACCGGCCCGTAATGCGTTCAACAAGGGCGTCTTCATTCACCTCAAGCTCAATCACATAATCTAGCGTGCGGTGCCGGTCAGAAAGGAGCGTATCGAGTGACACTGCCTGTGCTGCTGTCCGCGGATAACCATCAAAGATAACGCCCGTTTCGGTGGGCAATTGGTCAAGCGCTTCACCGATAATGCCAGACACGATTTCATCTGAAACCAATGCACCTGATGCCATAACTGCTTTTGCCTGCACCCCGACTGGCGACCCAGCCTTGACAGCCGCACGCAGCATATCGCCAGTCGACAATTGTACCATGCCGCGTTCAGCGACCAAGCGGCTTGCCTGTGTGCCCTTCCCCGCCCCCGGGGGTCCCAGCAGGATGATGTTCATGTTTGCGCCCTTCCCTGTTGAGCGATCTATGAAATTAACGTTTCTTGCCGCTCTTAAGTTTCGCTTTTTTGATGAGGTCACCATATTGGTGCGCCAACATATGGCTTTGAATTTGTGTCACCGTATCCATCGTTACGTTCACAACGATCAGCAAGCTCGTGCCACCAATCGTCATCATACCAAGGCTCGAAAACATAAATTCTGGAACTAAACAGACCAGTGTCAGATAGCCTGCACCAATAACAGTGATGCGGGTCAACACATAGTCCAGATAATTTTCAGTGCTTTTCCCAGGGCGAATACCCGGCACAAACCCGCCGTTGCGCTTCAGATTGTCCGCTGTTTCTTCTGGATTAAACACAACCGCTGTATAGAAAAAGCAAAAGAAAATAATCCCAAACGCATAAAGCGCCATGTACAACGGCGACCCATGTTGCAACGCATTGGTAACCGTCAGCACGATATCACCCGTGGTCGTCTCACCCGTCGCATTTTGGCCCGCAAATTGCGCGATGGTCAGCGGCATGAGGAGCAGCGAGGACGCAAAGATTGGCGGAATAACACCAGCCGTATTGATCTTAAGCGGCAGATGGCTTTTATCCGCCTGCATCATGCCGCGTGCAGTCTGTCGCTTTGGATATTGGATCAACACGCGGCGCTGCGCGCGTTCCATGAAACAAATAAAGGCAACCATCGCTAGTATCGCAATGCCAATGCCCAACACAGTCAAAGGCTGCATCGTGCCAGTGCGCCCGCCTTCAAAAACCTGCGCAATAGTCACAGGAAGTTGTGCAACGATACCCGCCATGATGATCAGCGAAACGCCGTTGCCAATACCGCGACTGGTAATCTGTTCGCCCAACCACATCAGGAACATCGTCCCCCCAACAAGCGCCGTGACGCAAGCAAGGCGAAAGAGCATGCCGGGTTCAACCACAGCCGAAACGCCGTCGCTTGCGCCCCAGCTTTCAAGACCAACCGCGATGAAATAGCCCTGAATGATCGTCAAAAATACCGTGCCGTAGCGCGTATATTGATTGAGCTTCTTGCGACCGCTTTCACCCTCTTTCTTAAGAGCACCAAGTGCTGGAGAAAGCGATGTCGAAAGCTGCACAACAATTGACGCGGTAATATAAGGCATCACGCCAAGCGCGATCAGGCTCATCCGCTCAAGCGAACCGCCAGAAAACATGTTGAAGAAATCAAGAACGCCGCCCTTTGTCTGATCAAAAAGCGTCTTAAGTGCTGTCGGATCAATCCCGGGCAGCGGTACATGGCTGAGCAGACGAAACACGATTAGAGCGCCGATGGTAAACCACAGACGTCGTTTGAGGTCTGTCGCTTGCGTAAAGCGGGAAAGATTGAGGCCTGCGGCCATCTGATCGGCGGAGGATGCCATATCTGTTTTAGACCCTGTAAATATGAACGGCGGGATATGCTGTTAAGCATCCCGCCGCTCCATATAGTGTTTCGTCAGCTATTGTCTAAGCCCTGATCGCAATTATTCCGCAAAATCAGACGTTCGTGCGAATTTTTACGGTGTTCTTTTTCGCAGCAGCCTTTTCAGCCGCAGGAACAACGTGGATCACTTCAACCGAACCACCGGCCTTTTCAACAGCAGCGCGTGCACCTGCTGAAACACCAGCCACCACGAAGGAGAGCTTTGCCGTCAATTCACCCTTTGCGAGCAAACGAACGCCATTCTTGCCGCCGCGAGCAACGCCAGCTGCTTTCAGCGCAGCGTGATCAATCACGGCCTTCGCATCAAGCGTTTTGAGATCGATCAATTTCTGGATCATGCCCAAGTTGATTTCAGCATAATCTTTCGCAAAGATATTGTTGAAACCACGCTTTGGCAGACGCATGTGAAGCGGCATCTGACCACCTTCAAAACCGGCGATCGAAACGCCTTCGCGGCTCTTCTGCCCCTTATGGCCTCGGCCAGCAGTCTTGCCTTTGCCCGAACCGATACCGCGTCCAACGCGCATCCGGCTCTTGCGAGCGCCATCATTATCTCTAATTTCATTCAATTTCATGTCGTGCACTCGCTTTCGCTTTGTTCGCGCAGAGTAAGGTTGGCTTAGCCGACCACCTCTACCATATGACGGATTTTCTGGATCATGCCGCGGACTTCAGGGCTATCCTCAAGTTCACTAACACGGTGCATTTTGTTTAGCCCCAAGCCGATCAACGTCGAACGTTGATCTTTGGTGCGGCGGATGGGTGAACCCGTCTGCTTAATTTTGATTTTGGCCATATCGCTTACTCCGCAATAGCTTCAGCAGCGACTTCAGCGTCAGCCGCCGATGCCCCGCCACGACCCAGCAAGTCAGCAATTTTCTTGCCGCGACGCTGCGCCACCGATTTCGGGCTGGTCTGTTCGACAAGCGCCGCAAACGTTGCACGGATCATGTTGTAAGGGTTTGATGTCCCGACCGATTTGGTCACAACGTCAGCAACACCCAGCGATTCGAACACAGCACGCATTGGACCACCAGCGATGATGCCGGTTCCCTGCGGCGCCGAGCGCACGGTCACGAGACCAGCGCCGAAATGGCCCTTGCCATCATGGTGTAGGGTTCGACCTTCACGAAGAGGGACGCGAACCATTGCCTTTTTCGCAGCAGCAGTTGCCTTGGTGATCGCTTCTGGCACTTCGCGGGCTTTACCGTGACCAAAGCCAACGCGACCCTTGCCATCACCAACAACAACGAGTGCAGCAAAACCAAAGCGCTTACCGCCCTTTACCGTTTTCGAAACACGGTTGATGTGAACCAATTTCTCAATCAGTTCCTCGCCGCCTTCTTCAGCGCCACCGCGTTTGTCATCACGACGACCACGGTTGCCATCACGGCCACCACGGCTGCGGTCATTACCGCCGCCGGCACCGCGACCACCACGGGGACCACGTCCACGGGGCGCTTCGCCTTCGGGAGCAGCTGCTGGAGCGGCTGCCTGAATTTCTGTTTCGTCAGCCATCGATTAAAACTCCAATCCGCCTTCGCGGGCCCCGTCTGCAAGCGCTTTTACACGCCCGTGGAACAAGAAGCCTCCACGATCGAATACAACTTTAGACACACCAAGTTTTTTGGCGCGTTCGGCAATGGTTTTGCCAATTGCGGTCGCCGCATCAACAGTCGCACCCGTTTTATCGCGCACATCTTTTTCAAGGGTGGACGCGGCAACAAGTGTCTTGCCAACATTATCGTCAATGACCTGCGCATAAATGTGCCGACCAGAACGGTGAATGGTCAAACGCGGACGCAGCCCACGCTTTGCAAACAGTGATGTACGAACGCGGCGACGCCGTTTCGCGAAGAGAGACAGTTTTGCCATTACTTCTTCTTACCCTCTTTGCGGAAGATGAACTCACCGCGATATTTGATACCCTTGCCCTTGTAAGGCTCTGGCTTACGCCAGCGGCGGATTTCGGCAGCAAGCTGACCGACCTTTTGGGCATCCATGCCGCTGATTTCGATTGTGGTCTGGTCAGGCGTTTTCACTTCAATGCCTTCTGGCACTGCAACGTCAACGTCATGGCTATACCCAAGCTGCAATTTAAGATTGCTCCCCTGCGAATTGGCACGATACCCAACGCCTGTAATTTCCAGTGTTTTGGTAAAACCAGCGGTTACGCCCGTCACCAAATTCTGGACCAAGGTCCGTTGCATGCCCCAAAATGCGCGAGCACGTTTGGTTTCATTCGCTGGCTTCACGGAAACCGTGTCCCCCTCAATCGCGTAAATCACTTCGTTTGCCATTGGCAGTGTGAGTGTGCCCTTTGGTCCTTTGACCGAAAGGATGCCCGCTTCCATTGACGCCGTAACGCCTGCTGGAATCGCGACCGGCTTTTTACCCGTGCGGCTCATCAGAATACCTCCGCAAGCACTTCGCCACCGACGTTCTGGTCCCGTGCTTCCGCATCAGACAGAACACCTTTTGGTGTCGAAACAATGATAATGCCAAGGCCATTGCGAACACGTGGCAATTCGGACGATCCCGAATAAACGCGACGACCAGGCTTGGACACACGAGCAATGTGCTTAATCGCAGACTGCCCTTCGAAATATTTCAGTTCAATCCGTAGGCCATCATGACCAGCGACCATCTCTTCGGACCAGCCACGAATGTAGCCTTCACGCTTGAGAACGTCGAGAACACGAGCACGCAGTTTAGAAGCCGGCGTCACGACGCTGTCCTTCTTAGCCTGTTGACCGTTGCGGATGCGGGTGAGCATATCACCCAGTGGATCAGTAAATGCCATGTCTAATAACCCTTACCAGCTCGACTTTGTCACACCGGGGATCAGGCCCTTATTGGCCAGATCACGCAGCTGAATGCGGCAAAGTCCGAACTTACGATAATATGCACGTGGACGCCCCGTCAGTTCACAACGGTTGCGAACGCGTGTCGGATTGCCATTGCGCGGAATTTCAGCAAGCTTCAGGCGGGCGATCAAACGCTCCCCGTCGTCCTTGCTTTCGTCAGCCGCAATCGCTTTCAAGCGCGCGTAACGACCCGCATATTTTTTAACGAGCAGCTTGCGCTTCTCATTCTTGTTGATGGAACTCAGTTTCGCCATATCAAGCCGCCTGCTTTTCTTGAGTTTCCTCAATGGGGAACGGGAAACCGAACAGACGAAGCAATTCGCGCGCTTCATCATCGGTTTTTGCCGTGGTGGTGACGATCACATCCATGCCGCGCACCTTGTCGATCTTGTCATAGCTGATTTCAGGAAAAATCAGCTGCTCCTTCAGACCCATTGCAAAATTGCCACGTCCGTCGAATGATTTCGGGTTCAAGCCACGGAAATCGCGAACGCGGGGCAATGCGATTGTGATCAAGCGATCAAGAAATTCAAACATCCGTTCACGGCGCAAGGTCACCTTGCAACCGATCGGCATGCCTTCACGCAGTTTGAACTGCGCGACGGATTTCTTGGCCTTGGCCACGACAGCCTTTTGGCCCGCAATCAATTCCATTTCGGCGACAGCAATGTCCACCTTTTTCTTATCCTGCGTCGCTTCGCCAACACCCATGTTGATAACAATCTTATCAAGACGTGGGATCTGCATCGCGTTTTTATAACCGAATTTTTCGGTCATCGCCGCACGAATTTTGTCTTCGTAGATGCCTTGCATCCGCGCTTTATAAACGTCAGCCATTGATCACTTCTCCGGACTTCACGGCCACACGGACCTTTTTGCCGTCCTTGATTTCAAACCGGACGCGCGTTGGCTTGCCCGTTTTAGGATCTTCAATTGCAACCTTCGACACATGAAGCGGGGCTTCACGACGTTCGAGGCCACCCTGCGGGTTCGCCTGGGTCGCTTTACGGTGGCGGGTCGCAATGTTCACGCCAGCAACAACAACCTTGCCATCTTTTGGCAATGACATTGTGACTTCGCCGTGCTTGCCCTTGTCCTTACCGGACAGAACAACGACCTTGTCGCCTTTTTTGATCTTCATCGAAGCCATCTCACAGCACCTCCGGCGCGAGCGAAATGATCTTCATATAGTTCTTCGCACGAAGTTCGCGGCACACTGGGCCAAAGATACGGGTGCCAATTGGCTCCTCATTCTTGTTGACCAAAACAGCGGCGTTGCCATCGAAACGAATGGTCGAACCATCCGCACGGTGAATGTCCTTGGCGGTGCGAACGATGACAGCGCGGTGCACGTCACCTTTCTTCACCTTGCCACGCGGTGCGGCTTCTTTGATCGAAACAACGATCACGTCACCAACACCAGCGAAACGACGCTTTGATCCACCGAGCACCTTGATGCACTGAACGCGTTTAGCGCCAGAGTTATCGGCCACGTCGAGGTTTGATTGCATTTGAATCATGGATCAGACCTCCGTTGCGATTTCGGCTGGGACCGGAGCACCACCCATTTTTTCAATGACTTTCCAAGTCTTCAACTTGGAAATCGGCGCACATTCCTCAATTCGAACGGTTTCGCCTTCTTTGAAGACATTCCCTTCGTCATGGGCATGGTATTTTTTCGAACGACGGATAATCTTGCCGTAGAGAGGATGTTTCACTTTCCGCTCAACTTTGACGACAACCGTTTTATCGGTCTTGTCAGAGACAATGGTTCCGGTCAGCACGCGCTTTGGCATGGTGCTCTTCCTTACTTGGCCGCAGCCGCAGCGGAGGACCGCTGGGTCTGGAGCGTCTTAATACGAGCGATGTCGCGGCGAACCACGCGAACGCGAGCTGGCTTTTCCATCTGGCTTGTCGCCGCCTGGAAACGCAGGTTGAACGCTTCGCGCTTCAACTCAACAAGCTGTTCGACAAGCTGATCATCAGTCTTGACTTTAAGGTCTGCAATCTTGGTCATTATGCAGCTCCCAAATGTGAGAAGTCACCAAGGCGGGCAACAACCTTAACCTTGATTGGCAGTTTCATGGCAGCGCGACTGAATGCCACCGCAGCAATGGGCCCTGGAACACCGTCGAGTTCAAACAGGATGCGACCTGGTTTGACACGTGCGGCCCAATATTCAGGAGACCCCTTACCTTTACCCATGCGAACTTCCGCCGGTTTTGCCGACACTGGAACGTCTGGGAAAATACGGATCCACAAACGGCCCTGACGTTTGATGTGGCGTGTGATCGCGCGGCGGGCCGCTTCGATCTGACGCGCTGTCAAACGATCTGGTTCCATTGCCTTCAACCCGTAAGAGCCAAAGTTCAGGTCAGTACCGCCCTTTGCATCACCGTGGATGCGGCCCTTATGAGCCTTGCGGAATTTTGTGCGTTTTGGTTGTAGCATTTTCTATCCTACCCTCAGCGCGCCGGACGCACACCGGAGGTCTGAGCCTCCAGCATAAGCCGGTCTGTCGCCATTGGATCATGGCCAAGAATTTCACCTTTGAAGATCCAAACCTTGATCCCGCACACGCCGTAGGCGGTATGCGCTTCAGCTTCGGCATAATCGACGTTCGCACGAAGTGTGTGCAAGGGAACGCGACCTTCACGGTACCATTCGGTCCGGGCGATTTCAGCACCGCCCAAACGGCCACCACAGTTGATCCGAATGCCTTCAGCACCCAAACGCATGGCGGACTGTACAGCGCGCTTCATGGCACGGCGGAAAGCGATACGACGCTCCAGCTGATCGGCGATACCCTGCGCAACAAGCTTTGAATCGACTTCAGGCTTGCGGATTTCAACGATGTTAAGCGACACGTCGCTCGATGTCATTGTACCGAGCAGCTTCCGCAGCTTTTCAATGTCAGCACCCTTCTTACCGATGATGACACCAGGACGTGCTGCATAGATTGAAACGCGGCACAGCTTGGCTGGCCGTTCAATCACCACCTTAGAAATCGCTGCTTGTGGCATTGTTTTCATGATGAATTTACGCAGTTTCAAATCTTCGAGAAGCAAACGACCATAGTCTTTGCCTTCGGCGAACCAGCGGCTATCCCAGGTGCGATTGATCTGGAGGCGCAGGCCAATTGGATTGGATTTTTGACCCATGACTTATGCTTCCTCTTGCACTTCGCTGACAACCACACGGATGCGGCTGAACGGTTTCACGATACGGGTCGAACGACCACGCGCACGGGTTGCAAAACGCTTCATCGAAATCGACTTCCCAACGCTCGCTTCGGTCACGACCAAAGAGTCAACGTCAAGATTATGATTGTTTTCTGCGTTGGCGATGGCCGAAGCCAATACCTTGCGCACATCAATCGCCATACCTTTGGTTGAGAACTGAAGAATGTTCAGCGCATCACCAACCTTATGGTTGCGGATGAGAGCAGCGACGAGATTAAGCTTCTGAGCAGAACCGCGGATGGTATTCCCAACCGCAAGCGCCTGCTTGTCACCAACCTTACGGGGAGAAACTGGTTTTGACATCAGCGCTTGCCCTTCTTGTCAGCGGCGTGACCGGGGAAATAACGCGTTGGCGCAAATTCACCGAGTTTCATGCCGACCATATCTTCATTGACCGAAACGGGCACAAATTTGCGACCATTATAGACATTGAAGGTCAGTCCTACGAACTGGGGAAGGATCGTTGAGCGACGCGACCATGTTTTGATCGGCGCGCGCGCATTGGCTTCCTGAGCGGTTTCTGCTTTTTTCAGCAGGTGTAGGTCAACAAACGGACCTTTCCATACGGAACGAGCCATGACTACCTCTTCTTCTTCGCGTGACGTGACCGGATGATCATCTTGTCAGTTGATTTGTTTGAACGCGTACGCGCACCCTTTGTCGGCTTACCCCATGGCGTCACTGGATGACGACCACCGGAGGTCCGGCCTTCACCACCGCCGTGCGGATGGTCGACTGGGTTCTTTGCAACACCGCGTGTCAAAGGACGAATGCCCTTCCAGCGATTGCGACCAGCCTTGGCAAGATTGGTGTTCGAATTGTCTGGGTTCGACACCGCGCCGACCGTGGCCATGCAATCTGAACGGATATAGCGTTGCTCGCCTGAATTCAGACGGACCATCACCATGCCCTTATCACGGCCAACAACCTGAACATATGTCCCTGCCGAACGCGCAATCTGCGCACCCTTGCCGGGCTTCATTTCTACGTTGTGAACAATGGTACCTACGGGCATTTGTCCCAGTTCCATTGCGTTACCAGGCTTCACGTCGGTTTTCTTACCAGCGATCACCTTATCACCGGGTGCAAGACGTTGCGGCGCGATGATGTAGGTCTGTTCACCGTCAGGATAATTGACCAAAGCAATGAAGGCTGTGCGATTTGGATCATATTCCAAACGCTCAACCGTTGCTTCAACATCCCATTTGCGACGTTTGAAATCAATGATGCGATAACGTTGCTTATGACCACCGGCGATGCCGCGCGATGTGACATGGCCCTTGTTATTGCGCCCACCCGTTTTGCGCTTACCCTCGGTCAACGCCTTAACAGGCTTACCCTTGTGGAGCGCAGAACGATCCACCAGAATAAGACCGCGGCGCGCGGGGCTCGTCGGGTTATAATGTTTAAGTGCCATGGCCTTAAATTCCCGTCGTCACGTCGATGGACTGGCCTTCAGCCAGTGTCACGATCGCTTTTTTGAAATCTGACCGCGTGTAAGGTTGACCCTTCCAACGCTTTGTCTTGCCCTTTTGATTGAGCGTGTTGACGTTTGTCACCTTGACGCTGAACAACGCTTCAACCGCAGCTTTAATCTGTGGTTTTGTAGCACTGCCAGCGACACGGAATACAACCGCGTTATGCTCGCTCATCATGGTCGATTTTTCGGTAATGTGCGGAGCAACAATCACGTCATAGTGACGGATGTCAGCCGCAGCGATTTGCTTCTTAGCCATTGAACCGCGCCTCCAGCTTTTCAACTGCCGCACGGGTCAAAACCAGCGTTTCAGCTCTCAGAATGTCGTAAACATTTGCGCCCATCGCAGGGAGCGTGTTGATCCCCACCAAGTTTGACGAAGCATGAACGAACGTTGTTTCAACCAGATCACCGTCAATGACGAGAGCGGTTTTACCAAATCCAAGCTTGACAAGGCTGCCAGCGAGTTCCCGGGTCTTACCATTCTTCACGGTCAAATTGTCCATGATGATCAACTGGCCAGCTTTCGCTTTCGACGACAGCGCCATTTTCAGGCCGAGCGCACGGATTTTCTTGTTCAGCGATGGGTTGAAATCACGAACGCGGGCGCCGTGAGCTTTACCACCACCAACAAAAATTGGTGCGCGACGATCGCCGTGACGTGCGGTACCGCCGCCCTTTTGCTTACCGAAACGCTTACCGGTACGCGCGACGTCTGAACGTTCGCGCGTTCCGCGCGCTGTACCGCGACGCTTTTCAAGTTGCCACGTAACAACACGGTGCAAAATGTCTGCGCGTGGCTCAACGCCGAACACATCTTCTGCGAGTTCGATGTCGCCGCTGCCCTTGGCGTCGAGGGTTTGAACCTTAAGCTTCATGGCTTAGCCCTCCCCATTTTCTGTGTTGGCGACTTCAGCAGTTGCGGGTGCAGCAGCTTCAACCGGAGCGGTTTCAACAGCTGGCGTTTCCACAACGGCCTCAACCGGCGTTTCGATGATTGCTTCTTCAACAACTGGAGCAGCATCGCTCTTCAGGCTGGCCGGATACGGCGCATCCTTTGGAAGTGCGATTTTGACCGAATCTTTGATCGTGAGCCAGCCACCCTTGGAACCAGGGACCGAACCTTTGATGAAGATCAGGCCACGCTCAACGTCCGTCGACACAACTTCCAGATTTTGCTGGGTGCGCTGACGGTCGCCCATGTGGCCGGCCATCTTCTTGTTCTTGAAAACTTTACCTGGATCCTGACGTTGACCAGTCGAACCATGTGAACGGTGAGACACCGAAACACCGTGGGTTGCGCGCAGACCACCAAAGTTCCAACGCTTCATAACACCGGCAAAACCTTTACCCTGTGTATGACCGGAAACATCGACCATCTGACCCGCAACGAAATGATCCGCAGCGATTTCCGCACCGACAGCGACAAGCGCATCTTCGGCAACACGAAATTCAACAACCCGCGCTTTTGGTTCAACTTCGGCCTTACCGAAATGACCACGCTGAGGCTTGGCAACATTTTTGGCTTTTGCAA
The DNA here is from genome assembly GCA_040079575.1 of Chakrabartia sp. Classification (GTDB taxonomy): domain Bacteria; phylum Pseudomonadota; class Alphaproteobacteria; order Sphingomonadales; family Sphingomonadaceae; genus Aquisediminimonas. The sequence goes on from JBEBKH010000020.1 coordinate 19,270, forward strand.
CGCCCGCGCCAAGCTGAACCGCGACGTAGCCATCACGATCAGTTGTACGGTGTGCAATCACCTGATTATTTTCTAGCGCCAAAACGGTGACCGGCACATGCCGTCCATCGTCCTGGAAAAAACGGGTCATGCCCATTTTCTTCGCGATCACGCCAGTGCGCATGATCATGCTCCTTTAAACAACAGAGGCCTCACGGAACCATTTCCGAGAGGCGTGTCAGCCCTAAAATGTAATGCATCACCCCGTCCGGGCTGGTCTTCCCACTTCTTCAAGCGGAAAATGACGGGGGACGCAGCCACAGTACACCGAGGTGCGAATCTGTGCGGTATCCCTTGAGAACGTGGCCCTAGGCCAGTTTGATCTCAACATCAACCCCTGCAGCGAGATCAAGCTTCATTAAAGCGTCAACCGTCTGCGGGGTCGGCTGCACAATGTCGAGCAGCCGCTTGTACGTGCGCACCTCGAACTGCTCACGCGACTTTTTGTCGACGTGCGGTCCGCGGTTTACCGTGAATTTTTCGATTTTCGTGGGCAACGGAATTGGGCCACGGATAGAAGCGCCAGTGCGCTTTGCTGTGTCTGCGATGTCACCTGTTGCTTGATCCAATACGCGGTGATCAAAAGCCTTAAGGCGAATACGAATATTCTGCGTTTCCATGTCCACTACCGATGCGAAAGAGCCGACCCATTTTCATGGGCAAAAATAAAAACAATCACCCGATTCCCTGTTCAGAGAATCGGGTGATTGCAAACGTCTATATTACTTGGTGACCGAAGCAACAACCCCGGAACCGACGGTCCGTCCGCCTTCGCGGATCGAGAAGCGCAGGCCCTGTTCCATTGCGATTGGTGCAATCAGTTTAATGCCAAGTTGCACGTTATCACCAGGCATAACCATTTCGGTGCCTTCAGGAAGAACAACTTCGCCGGTCACGTCGGTTGTACGGAAGTAGAATTGCGGACGATAGTTCGCAAAGAACGGTGTGTGACGACCGCCTTCTTCTTTCGACAAAACGTAAACTTCTGATGTGAAGTCGGTGTGCGGCTTGATCGAGCCGGGCTTGCAAAGCACTTGGCCGCGCTCAACTTCTTCACGACCAACGCCGCGGATCAGTGCACCGATGTTATCGCCAGCACGACCTTCGTCGAGCAACTTGCGGAACATTTCAACGCCAGTCACAACCGTCTTCTTGGTGTCCTTGAGACCAACGATCTCAACTTCTTCACCAACCTTGACGATGCCCTGTTCAACACGACCAGTTACAACCGTACCACGACCTGAAATTGAGAACACGTCTTCAATTGGCATCAGGAATGGCAAATCGAGTGGACGTGCAGGCTGCGGAATGAACGAGTCAACAGCAGCCATTAACTTCAGAACAGCTTCACGTCCCAATTCCGGATTGGTGTCGTTAAGTGCGCAAGTCGCCGAACCCTGGATGACCGGAATGTTGTCACCGTCAAAGTCATACTTTGAGAGCAATTCACGGATTTCCATTTCAACCAGTTCGATGATTTCAGGATCATCAACCAGATCGCACTTGTTCATGAACACAACAAGCTGAGGCACACCAACCTGGCGCGCGAGCAGGATGTGCTCGCGCGTTTGTGGCATTGGACCATCCGTTGCCGAAACAACCAGAATACCGCCGTCCATCTGCGCTGCACCGGTGATCATGTTCTTCACATAGTCAGCGTGACCTGGGCAATCGACGTGCGCATAGTGGCGATCTGCAGTTTCATATTCAACGTGCGCTGTTGAAATTGTGATACCGCGCTCACGCTCTTCAGGAGCTTTGTCGATATTGTCATAACTGGTGAATGTAGCGCCACCAGTTTCTGCCAAAATCTTTGTGATCGCTGCTGTCAACGAGGTTTTGCCATGATCGACGTGACCAATGGTCCCGATGTTGCAATGCGGTTTTGTCCGCTCAAATTTAGCCTTAGCCATGTCTTTAACCCTCGTTCTTTCTGTCAGTCTTCAAATTGATTTCAAGGATGCACCTTGATTCAGGTGCGCGCCTTAGTTTTTCTTGCGCGCTTACGCAAGCTTTGCCTTCACTTCGTCGGCAACATTTGTTGGCACTTCGTCATAATGCGAGAAATGCATGCTGTATTGCGCGCGTCCTTGTGTGAACGAGCGCAGTTGATTCACATAACCAAACATGTTGGCCAGTGGCACCATTGCTTCAACGGTCTGTGCATTCCCCCGTGTGTCAGTCCCTTGGATTTGACCACGACGTGAATTCATATCACCAATCACATCACCCAGATAATCCTCTGGGGTAACGACTTCAACCCGCATGATTGGCTCAAGCAATTTGATGCCTGATTTTTGCGCCGCTTCACGCATAGCTGCACGACCCGCAATTTCGAATGCCAGCGCCGACGAATCGACGTCATGATAAGCACCGTCATAGAGCGAGATTTCAAAATCGATGATCGGAAAGCCGATAAGTGAACCAGAGGCAGCGGTTTCGCGCATACCCTTTTCAACCGATGGAATATATTCTTTCGGAATATTCCCGCCTTTGACTTCATCCTTAAAGATGATGCCTGTGCCGCGTTCGCCCGGAGTCACTGTGAATTTCACGCGACCGAACTGACCCGAACCACCCGACTGCTTCTTGTGGGTGTAATCAATGTCAACTTTCTTGCCGAGATATTCGCGGTAGGCCACCTGCGGCGCGCCGACATTGGCCTCAACCTTGAATTCGCGCTTCATACGGTCAACCAAGATTTCAAGGTGAAGCTCACCCATACCCTTGATGATCGTTTGACCTGATTCATGGTCCGATGTTACGCGGAATGAGGGATCTTCGCGAGCAAGACGGTTGAGTGCAACGCCCATTTTTTCTTGGTCAGCTTTGGTCTTAGGTTCCACAGCAACCTCGATAACGGGGTCTGGAAACTCCATCCGTTCAAGAATGATCGGTGCGTTCAGGGCACAAAGGGTTTCACCTGTTGTCGTGTCCTTAAGCCCCGCAAGAGCCACAATGTCACCGGCATAGGCAACTTGAATGTCTTCGCGATCATTGGCATGCATCAAAAGCATGCGGCCAACTTTTTCCTTTTTGTCCTTAACCGAATTCAGAACAACCGAAGCCGTATCAAGCTTCCCCGAATAAATCCGCGCGAAAGTAAGCGTCCCAACGAATGGATCGTTCATAATCTTAAACGCAAGCGCCGAAAACGGTGCATCATCCGAGGGGGCACGTGTATCTGGCGTTTCGCCGTCCAGCTTCAAACCTTCAACCGGTGGAATATCCAAAGGTGAAGGCAGATAATCAATGACGCCGTCAAGCAAAGGCTGAACGCCCTTATTCTTGAACGCAGAACCACACAGCACCGGTACGAACGAGAAGTTGAGTGTGCCCTTGCGGATCAGCGCTTTCAGCGTCGCAGCATCGGGCTCGGTACCGTCGAGATAGGCTTCCATCGCCACATCATCTTGTTCAACAGCGGTTTCGATCAGTTCGTTACGCGCTTTAGCAGCGGCATCGGCGAGGTCAGCTGGAATGTCAGTGACTTCAAACTTCGCACCAAGCGATTCTTCAAGCCAGATGATAGCGTTATTGTTGACCAGATCGACGAGGCCCTTGAAACCGCCTTCGATACCGATTGGCAAATACAGAACCAATGGACGCGCGCCGAGGCGATCCTTGATCATTTCAACGCAGCGTTCAAAGTTTGCACCCGTGCGGTCAAGTTTGTTGACGAAGCACATGCGCGGCACTTTATACTTTTCTGCCTGACGCCATACGGTTTCAGATTGCGGCTCAACGCCGGCAACACCGTCAAAGCAAGCAACGGCACCATCAAGAACGCGCAGCGAACGTTCAACTTCAATCGTGAAATCAACGTGACCCGGCGTATCAATGATGTTGATGCGGTGATCATTCCAGAAGCAAGTCGTGGCAGCAGACGTGATCGTGATCCCACGTTCTTGCTCTTGCTCCATCCAATCCATCGTTGCTGTGCCTTCATGCACTTCGCCGATTTTGTAGGATTTTCCTGTGTAGTACAGGATACGCTCAGTCGTCGTGGTTTTGCCCGCGTCGATGTGCGCCATGATCCCAATATTGCGATACATGCTGAGTGGATGGCTGCGTGCCATAACAATTACTCCGAGAGTGTGTTGGGACCAGCGGAATGACCCGCTGGCCTCTAATTACCAACGATAATGTGAGAATGCGCGGTTGGCTTCGGCCATCCGGTGAGTGTCTTCACGCTTCTTGACCGCGTTGCCACGGTTGTTGGAAGCATCAAGCAATTCACCTGACAAGCGCGCTGCCATTGTATTTTCACTGCGGCTACGTGCTGCGGTGATCAACCAACGGATAGCAAGAGCCTGCGCACGTTCAGCGCGAACCTCAACAGGCACCTGATAGGTCGCACCACCAACGCGGCGGCTGCGCACTTCTATGCCTGGCTTGATGTTGTTGAGCGCATCATGAAAAACCTGAATCGGATCCTTCTTTGCACGCTGTTCAACGGTTTCAAGCGCTCCGTAAACAATGCCTTCTGCTGTGGACTTTTTACCATCCAGCATCACGCTGTTCATGAATTTTGAAAGGACCTGATCACCAAATTTGGGATCGGGTAAAATAACCCGTTTTTCGGGGCGACGACGACGTGCCATATCTGCCTAATCCTTTTACTTGGGACGCTTCGCGCCGTATTTCGAACGCGATTGTTTGCGGTCCTTGACGCCCTGGGTATCCAGAACGCCGCGAAGTACGTGATAACGCACACCGGGAAGATCGCGAACGCGGCCCCCACGGATCAGAACCACGGAGTGCTCCTGAAGATTGTGCCCTTCACCCGGGATGTAGCTGATGACTTCGCGTTGGTTGGTCAGACGAATCTTTGCAACTTTACGCAAAGCCGAGTTCGGCTTTTTCGGGGTCGTTGTATAAACACGAGTGCAGACACCACGCTTTTGTGGGTTCTGCTCCATTGCGGGAACCTTAGATTTTGCCTTCTGAGGGTCCCGGCCCTTGCGGACCAGCTGATTAATTGTTGGCATGAAGCCCTTCACCTTTTTGAAGTTACTTATCTTTGCGCCAACGGTGGGTTCTGTTGCCAGAAAACACAAAAAGACCCCGGCAGTTGCAAGCAACTTCCCAGGCCTTCACCAGCGCAAACAATGTTCAAGCTCTATTTAATGTCTGATTCACCGAGCAATCATGCCGCTTTCGCGCCACTCTGTCCCGTCAGACGTCGTCGCCATTAGGCGTGTTGCGACGCGGCGTCAATGGGGCCGGACCTAAATCGGCAAACCCTTAGCAATCAATGCGCGCGGGCGCACAGAGAGATGACTAACATTGGGCCAACGCGAACGAACATCTGCCTCAATTTCATCCACCAGACGTTCGACATCAGATGCCATCAGGGTGTTGTCAAAATCAGCCTCTATGATCGCCACGATCTGATCGGGGGAATGGTGAACGGTAATCACATCTCCGATCCCGCTTACCCCTTTTCTTGAAAGCGCCGCCAAACGTAAAGCCTCAATCAATTCTGGATCTGCGCTTTCACCGATCAGCAATCCCTTTGCTTCAATAGCCAGCACGACCGCGACCAACCCCAAAAGCAAACCAATTAAAACCGAAGCCGCGCCGTCCCAGGCAGGATTATGGGTCCACTGCGATATCGCAATGCCAACTGCGGCAATGACGATCCCTGCCAAAGCACCGCCATTTTCGAGAAGGATAACAATCGTCGGCGCATCTTTGGAATCGCGAATGGCCTTCCACATACTGCGTTTGCCGCGCGCAATATTAAAGGCCTTCAAAGCAATCCATGTCGATCCGCTCTCTAGGGCAAAAGCAATGGCAAGAACGATGTAGGCGATGATCGGGCTGCCAGCATGTTCAGGCTCAAGGATATGGAGAATGCCCTCATAAACGGAAACCCCCGCGCCAAGCGCGAACACAAGGATCGCAACGACAAAGCTCCAAAAATAGAGCTCCCGACCATAACCCAACGGATGCATCGCATCGGCAGGTTTCCCAGATCGTTTCTGCCCGTATAGCAACAGCACATGGTTGGCGCTGTCGACAAGGCTATGCACACCTTCCGTCAACATCGCCGACGACCCTGTGATCCCGGCTGCGACAAATTTCGCAACTGCAATCCCCACATTTGCGGCAAGTGCGGCGAGGATGACCTTGGTTGATCCTCCACTCATTTCCTCGTCTCCAACCGCAATGCAATTTGATGCCCTGCCAACGCGAACGCCAATCCCATCATCCATCCCCCGATCACATCGCTGGGCCAATGCACACCCAGCGCTAAACGCGACCAACCGATCATCAACACGCCGCCAACGGCAAATATCCATCGCAAGCCCTGGCGCTGCCCCGGCAATAGCAACGCCGCCAAAAGGAAAATCGCCGCGGTGTTAACAGCATGGCCGCTGGGGAAAGACAGGCTGGATACAGTATCAAGATGGGGCACAAGCGCAGGGCGCAGCCGCCCGAATGCTTCTTTTAATATCGTGGATGTTACCCCCGCCAGTGCTGGCACAACCAACATCACAAGCGCAGCGCGCGGTCGTTTTTTCCACCACAATAGGGCGGCGAAGGCGGCGATGATTAACCCGCGTTGTCCCGCACTGCCAATATCCGTCAGAAATTTTGCAAAACCGATCAGCGCCTCAGGCGAGCGCCCCTCACGCAAAGCAAAAAAATTGAACACCGCAAGGTCAAGAGGATCACCAATGCCGTGGATCACAGCGAACCCCAGCCCAACTGCAAGCGCAAACAACAAAGCACACAGAGCATAAACGGTAGCGCGACGAGTGTCCTTCATTCCTTATCGCCTTTGACAACCACACCGCTTTTAATCACCACATCAACGCTTTCCAGCTGCCGCACATCGGTCAGCGGTGCACCGTCCACGGCGATAATGTCTGCATAACGTCCCACTGCGATTGCGCCGACATCCTTTTCGCGGCCCAGCGCTTGCGCCGCATTGCGGGTTGCAGCCTGTATCGCCTCAAGTGGCGTCATGCCGTATGTGACCATCGTCTTGAACTGCGCACCGACCAAGGCATGCGGCATCACCCCTGCATCAGACCCAAACACCATTTTCACCCCAGCCTTATGGGCTTTGCGAAAATTATCGCGCTGGATCTGAGCAATTTCACGGTCCTTCCGCAGATTGTCCTCAAGAACACCGTTCTTTGCCCCTTCGGCTTGGGTGTAATCTGTGTTGTAAATATCCATGCTGAAATAGGTGCCACGCTGCACCGCAAGCTTAATGCCTTCATCATCAACCAAACTTGCGTGTTCAATAGTATCAATGCCTGCCCTGATCGCGGCCTTTATGCCTGCGCCACCGTGCGCATGTGCCGCAACCTTCAGGCCCCATTGATGGGCTTCATCAACAATCGCTGCCAATTCAATCTCTGACAGCTGCTGTTGCCCTGGTTCGGTGTTGCGTGAAAAAACACCGCCCGTCGCGCACACTTTGATCACTTCCGCACCGTATTTGCGTTGTTCACGCACTTTTTGACGCAGTTCTTGGGGACCATCACCAACCGCAACGCCCTTGCGCGCAAATGACGGGGGGAAATAGGTTTCATCACAGTGCCCCCCTGTCGCGCCAAGTGCCGTGGCCGCAGGAACGATGCGCGGTCCCACCGCATAGCCTTCATCAATTGCCTGCTTCAGCCCGACATCATTATAGCCAGATGATCCAACATTGCGGACCGTGGTAAAGCCCGCCATCACCATCGCCTTTGCATTGCGCACCCCAGCGATGGTCCAAAAGCTGTCGGTATATTGAAGCGCATTGTAACCGCCAATTTCGGCCAGCGAGTCGAGATGGACATGCATATCAATCAGGCCGGGCAGCATCGTTTTATCGCCCAGATCGATATGCTTTACATGCGCGCCCCATTTGATCAGCCGCGCATCCGCAATCGATGTGATCCGGCCATTCTCAACAAAGACAGCGGGATAATCGACAATTTTTCCAGTCAACACATCCACCATATGCGCAGCAGTGATCACAGTGGTTTGAGAGGCCGCCTGTTCTTGGGCAAAAGCAGGCGTTGTCAGGGCCAGCGCCAACGCGAAAGCCGATATCTTCACACTTTTGATTGCGTGCATAAAATTCCCCGATCTGCGATTTTGATTTTCTCAATATTCCGGTGATGGCAGAGTGCTGGCATAGAGAATAGAGGGTTTTTATTGACGCGCCGATTCTGGAGCAGGTTGTTGAGCCAATTCCCAAAGCGCATCATTGCCATAACCAGTGATCACCGGATCGGTCACTTCATCGACTTCGCCAACACCCACCGTCTTATACCACGCAATCTTATCCGCCATCCCGTCACCTTTTGTGTGTCGGCGCGGCATTTGTTGACCATTTTGTGCCGGTGACTGTGGTGGCGGCGCAAGTTGCGGCGGTGGCCTTGGTGGCGGTGGAGGCGGCGGTGCTTGCTGCGCATTTGTGGCGGAGCACAAAAGCAAAGCTGCCATGGCCGCCACTATGAATTTCAGACCTGTTCGTTCCATCATGTGGCGTGTGATGATGACGCTGCATAGCGCGCACGAAGCTTGATATCCGCGTTCAATTCATTGCAAAAAACAGAAAGAGCATCGTCACCCCCTGCGATAAATTGGGATGGCAGCTTGAGCGACGACTTTTCATTGCCTTCTCTCTTATATCTGATGATCAACACCTTCCTTTTTTGCATTTTTTTCATGGCAAACTTCGCACCGAGCGGCGCAAAAGCATCAAAGAAACGGTCCCGGTCCGTCTTTGCATCGGCGACGGTCATAACTGCTGCAGACACGATATCGGCAATAGGAATGGAGCGCTGTGCAGTAATAAAACTGGGATGAACCTCAATTTTATCACCCAGTATGGCAAGTGCAGAGCGGTTTGAAAACAACCGGAAAAGCGCACGCGCGCCCAGCAACAGCCCCATAATGATCCCAGCGACGCCTCCCAAAGCCGTCACATTATCTCTACTGGTATCGCGCGGCGGCACAGGAAATATCAGCGGGCCAGAAGTCAAATTACCGCCTGTGTAAATAATTTCGGCGCTCTGCGGTTCATTGAACGCAGTGAACCAAATCATCGCGAACCCAGCAACCACAAACAGCATGGAAGCAAATGCGGCCAAAGCATTGCCACCATTGGAAAAATGGAGTGCGCGCTTATTCCGCAGCAACAACATTAAAAGTGCAGTGCCTTCCCATAGGCGCTGAGTACGCTTTCATGCATCATCTCGCTCAGTGTCGGGTGCGGGAAGACGGTGTTCATAAAGTCAGTTTCAACCAATTCCGCCGTTTTGCCAACGGTATAACCTTGGATCAGCTCGGTCACTTCCGCGCCGATCATATGCGCACCCAGCAATTCGCCAGTGGCGGCGTCAAACACCGTTTTGATGAACCCTTCGGCTTCTCCCAGCGCGATGGCTTTGCCGTTGCCGATGAAAGGGAATTTGCCGACCTTCACCTTATGCCCCGCCGCAATCGCTTTCGCCTCGGTCAAACCGACACTGGCAATTTGGGGATGGCAATAGGTGCAGCCTGGAATGTTGAGTGGGTCCATCGCATGGGGATGGACCTCCTTATTTCCTTGGCTGGCTGCAATCGCCTCAGCAGCAATCACGCCTTCATGGCTGGCCTTGTGCGCGAGCCAGGGCGGCGCGGTGACATCGCCAATCGCCCAGATACCGGGCACGTTGGTTTGGCACAGCGCATCGGTATCGATATGCCCCTTGGTGGTCTTCACACCCAATGCTTCGAGGCCGATATTTTCGGTGTTGGGCACGATACCAATCGCGACGATGGCGTGGCTAAACATATGTTCGGCGCTTTTGCCATCCTTGGTTTTGATCGTTGCCGAAACACCGGTCGCCGTAGCGGAAAGCCTATCCACCCCCGCCCCTGTCAGGATCGTCATGCCCTGTTTGGTCAGCGCCTTTTCAAGGAAGTCGGACACGTCAACGTCCTCCACCGGCACGACGCGGTCAAGCATTTCAACAACGGTTACTTCCGCGCCCATATCATTATAGAAACTGGCGAATTCGATGCCGATTGCGCCTGATCCGATTACGAGCAGCTTGGTCGGCATTTCAGGCGGCACCATCGCGTGGCGAT
>JBEBKH010000021.1:0-27754 GCA_040079575.1 Chakrabartia sp.
CCACTGCGCCGAGAATGATTGAAGCAAGCGCCATAAAGATGAGGATCTGTTGCCATGAAGACGTTGCCGGCCCCATCGCAACCACGCTAACACGAACCAACAGACCCATCGCCGCAACCTTTGGTGCACTGGCAAAGAAAATTGTCACAGGCGTCGGCGCGCCTTCATAAACATCGGGTGTCCACATGTGAAACGGGACAGCTGCAATTTTGAACGCCAGCCCGGACAGTATAAAGATGATCCCAAAGAGTTCACCTATACTGACGCCCCCCGCTAGACCCGCAGCAACACCAACATAGCTGGTGGTGGCCGAAAACCCGTAAAGCAGCGAAATTCCGTAAAGCAAAATACCACTCGCGAGTGCACCGAGAACGAAATATTTCAGGCCAGCTTCGGCAGAGCGCATATCTTTGCGCATAAAACTCGCCAGCACATAGGCGGCAAGGCTTTGCAGTTCGAGACCAACATAGAGCGTCAGCAGATCGGTCGCAGACACCATCATCCCCATGCCGACCGCAGAAAACAAGATCAACACGGGATATTCGGCACGCAGCCGGTCTTCATGTTCAAAGAAACGCGGCGACAGCGCAATCGCGACGCCCGCCGCAAGATAGATGAGTATTTTTGCAAAATTGCCAAAAGCGTCAGCGCGGTAAAGCCCATCGAACGCATCACCAGACAGAGCCAATGTGCTGAGTGTCGCCGCAAAGAACAGCGCAATTGCGGCCCAATTGATCAGGCGTGTTGCTTTATCACCCGCAAACGCCGCGACCATCATCAACACAATACCGCCGGTCGACAGAATGATTTCAGGCGCGGTCAACGCAAGGGAGGTCATAACAGACATCAGTGGTGCGCCTCTTCATGGACGTTTCCGGCAGGCGCAGGCTTGCCCATTTTCAAATGTGCGTCGCCAGCGGGGGCGGCTGGCGCGATCCGCGCGAGCAACGTAACGACATCCTTGCGCATCGGAGCCATAAAGCTTTCTGGGTAAACGCCCATCCACAATGTTGCCGCCGCAATCGGCGCAAGCATCAGCCATTCACGCGCCGAAATATCGGCCATCGCAGCCGCATCGGCATTTTTAGAAACGCCAAATGCCACGCGGCGATAAAGATAGAGCATATAGGCCGCGCCGAGGATGATCCCCGTCGTCGCCACCGTCGCCACCCAACTGTTCGCTTTATAAGCGCCAATCAGAGCCAAAAATTCCCCGACAAAATTTGCCGTGCCTGGCAAGCCGACACTTGCCATCGTGAAAAACAGGAAAAACAGCGCGTAATAGGGCATGTTGTTGGCAAGCCCGCCGTAACGGTCAATCTCGCGTGTGTGGAGCCGATCATAAATCACACCGACACACAAGAAGAGCGCTGCTGACACGAGACCGTGAGCAAGCATAACCATGATCGCACCTTCGATGCCCTGCTGATTGAACGTGAACAGCCCGATGGTGACAAACGCCATATGCGCGACGCTTGAATAGGCGATCAGCTTTTTCATATCGCTTTGCACCAAAGCGACGAGCGAAGTGTATACAATCGCAACCATCGACAGGCCGAACACCACCCACACCAATTGCGCAGAAGCCTCTGGAAACATGGGCAGAGAGAAACGAAGAAAACCATATCCGCCCATTTTGAGCAATACGCCTGCAAGGATCACTGACCCCGCCGTTGGTGCCTGAACGTGCGCATCGGGCAGCCATGTGTGGACCGGCCACATCGGCATTTTCACTGCAAAAGATGCGAAGAACGCCAGCCACAGCCATGTTTGCGCTTCGGGTGCGAACGGATAGTGCATCAGCGTGGGGATGTCCGTCGTCCCGGCATCATTGACCATCCACAGCATTGCAATCAGCATCAGTACTGATCCAAGCAGCGTGTAGAGAAAGAATTTATAGCTGGCATATATGCGTTCCGCCCCGCCCCAAATGCCGATAATCAGGTACATTGGGATCAGGCCAGCTTCAAAGAAGATATAAAATAGGAACAAATCTTGGGCGGAGAACACGCCGATCATCAGCGCCTCCATCAACAAAAACGCCGCCATATATTCGGGCACGCGTTTTTCGATGGCTGTCCAACTGGCGAGGATGCAGATCGGCATCAGGAACACCGACAACATGATCAGCATCAGTGCTATACCGTCAATCCCCAGCGCCCAAGCAAAGCGTCCAAAGACTGGCGCATTTTCGACAAACTGCCACTGTGCCCCGCCAATGTCGTACTGAACCCACAGATCAATTCCGAGAGCGAACAGCACCAATGTCGTAACAAGCGCGATCCAGCGCGCTTTTTCTGCAGTTGAGAACAGACTGATGGCGGCAGCGATCAGGGGCAATGCAATCATTACCGAAAGGATGGGAAAGCCGTTCATATCCGAATTCCGTTCAGGCTGAGCCTGTCGAAGCCCTGCCCTTTTGTTTGTGCAGTCAATTCGAAGAAGGAAAACCCTTCGACAAGCCCAGGGCAAACGTTTTTGAGAGGAAAGCCGTTCACCGTGTCATCGCCCAAGTTGCAAGCGCCGCTAGCCCAATCAGCATGACAAAGGCATAACTGGCCAAATATCCAGACTGAAGCCGCGCGGCGAGGCGACTGCCCTGCATAGTCAACGCGGCAATGCCGTTGGGGCCAAAGCGGTCAACAATTCCTTGGTCGCCGGTTTTCCAAAACAAACGCCCCAGCCAAAAGGATGGTTTCACAAACAGCATGTCGTACAATTCATCCCAATACCATTTGTTGAGCAGGAAGGCATAAAGTCCACGGAAAGTCGACGTAAAGCGTGCGGGGATTGTCGTGTCCTTGATATAAGCAAGCCACGCGATGCCGAAACCGAGCAACATCACAAATGTCGCAGAGAGTTTCACCCAGAGCGGCACATCGTGCATTGCGTGCATCAAATGTGCGTCAAAAGCGACGCTGCCTTTCCAGAACGCGCGCCCCTGTTCGGCATCGAGGAACGGACCGTGGAAAACAAAACCGGCAAATACCGCACCAATGGCAAGCACGCCGAGCGGCACCAGCATGGAGAGTGGGCTTTCATGCGGATGATACCCTGCTGTCCCATCATCATGGGCGTGTGCATGATCATCGTGGTGCACATCATGCGCCGCATGTTGAATATGTTCAGACTGTGCCCAGCGCGGTTTTCCGTAAAAGGTCAGGAAAATCAGCCGCCACGAATAGAAACTTGTCAAAAGTGCCGCGAACACCGCCACAGCAAAGGCGATCCCGCCCGATGTCGTGCCGCTGGCAAAGGCAGCCTCAATGATCGCGTCCTTTGAATAGAAACCAGCAAAGCCAAAGATGCCAGCAATGCCGACACCGGTAATTGCCAGCGTTCCCGCCATCATTGCATAGAAGGTCAGCGGGATATGTTTACGTAAGGCCCCGTAATAACGCATATCCTGTTCATGGTGCATCGCATGGATCACCGACCCCGCGCCGAGGAACAGCAACGCCTTAAAGAAAGCGTGGGTGAACAGATGGAACATCGCAGCGTTATACGCGCCGACCCCAGCGGCAAAAAACATATAGCCAAGCTGCGAACAGGTTGAATAAGCGATCACGCGTTTGATGTCGGTCTGGGTCGTGCCCACGGTCGCCGCGAACAAGGCGGTTGCCGCCCCTACATAGGTCACGACATTGAGCGCGGTCTGGCTTGTTTCAAACAGCGGCGAAAGGCGGCAAACCATGAACACGCCGGCGGTTACCATTGTCGCTGCATGGATCAGCGCGGAAACAGGTGTCGGCCCCTCCATCGCGTCGGGCAACCATGTGTGCAGGCCAAGCTGCGCCGATTTGCCCATCGCGCCGATAAACAGCAGAATGCAAAGCAAGGTTAGCGTGTCGACGCGATATCCCAGAAAACCAATCGTCGACCCCGCATAGCCGGGAGCGGCCGCCAAAATTTCTGGGATCGAGACAGTCCCAAACACAAGAAACACGCCGAAAATACCCAGTGAGAAACCAAAATCCCCCACGCGGTTGACGACAAAGGCCTTGATCGCGGCCGCGTTTGCGCTGGGTTTGTGATACCAAAATCCGATCAGGAGATAGGAGGCAAGCCCCACCCCTTCCCAACCGAAGAACATCTGCACAAGGCTGTCCGCCGTCACCAGCATCAGCATCGCAAACGTAAACAGCGACAGATAAGCGAAAAAGCGCGGTTGGCTGTCATCCTCCGCCATATAGCCCCAGCTATACAGATGAACCAGGCTCGACACGCTGGTGACAACAACCAGCATCACAGCCGTCAGCGTATCAACGCGCAGCGCCCAATTGACGTTCAAATCGCCAGAACGAATGAAATCGAGCACCGGCACCACCTCTGGCACCGCCGTACCTGCCACATAGGCTAGAAAAATCGGCCAGCTGAGCGCGCATGACACAAACAGAGCGCCGGTCGTGATGACCTTCGCCACGGTGTTGCCCAGCATCCGGTTGCCCAGCCCTGTAACAATCGCGGCGAGCAGCGGCAGGAATACGATGAGGATGGTAGAATTCACGCTGAGATCACCCCTTCATCCGGTTGACATCATCAACCGCAATTGTCCCGCGCCCACGGAAATAAATCACCAATATGGCAAGCCCAATCGCGGCCTCTCCGGCGGCAACGGTCAGCACGAACATGGCGAAAACCTGCCCCACCAAATCGCCCAAAAAGGCGCTGAACGCGACAAGATTGATGTTGACCGCAAGCAGGATGAGCTCAATCGCCATCAGGATGATGATGATGTTCTTGCGGTTGATGAAAATACCAAGCACGCCCATCACGAACAGGATTGCCGAAACCACGAGATAATGGTGCAAACCGATCATAGCTCAACCCCCGCGCCAACGGCTTGGTCAGTGACATTGCGTGTCGCATCTTGCGGACGCCGTTTCACCTGATCACTGATATTCTGTGGCCGCAACCCTGAACGTTCACGGTGGGTCAGCACAATAGCGCCGATCATCGCGACCAGCAGAACCAACCCCGCTGCTTCAAAAATATACAGATAACGCGTGTAAATAAGCGCACCCATCGCCTGAATGTTGGGCATATCGGCTGGCGTCGGTGCGATCCGCTGCGCCAGTTCGATCTTGCCCGCAGACCAAGCACCGCCCGCAATCACCATTTCACCAAGCAACACTAGCGCAATCAAAAGCCCGAACAGGCCATAACGCGTAAATCCACTGCGCAGTTCGGCAAAATCAATGTCGAGCATCATCACCACAAACAGGAACAGCACCGCAACCGCACCAACATAAACAATGACCAGCAGCATCGCGATAAATTCTGCGCCGACAAGCAGCATCAGGCCAGCCGCGTTAAAAAAAGCAAGGATCAGCCACAACACCGAATGCACCGGATTGCGCGACAGGATCGTCAGCGCGCCCGACAGAATGACTGCAAAGGCAAACAGATAGAAAGCAAGGGTTTGGATCATTGGTGCCGCCCCCTATCGATACGGCGCATCGGCGGCAAGGTTTGCGGCAATTGCGCGTTCCCATTTGTCACCATTGTCGAGGAGTTTACTCTTGTCGTAGAGCAATTCTTCACGCGTTTCGGTCGCATATTCGAAGTTTGGCCCCTCGACGATGGCATCGACTGGGCACGCCTCTGCGCAAAAACCGCAGTAGATGCATTTGGTCATATCAATGTCATACCGCGTGGTGCGGCGTGATCCGTCCTCGCGCGGTTCAGCCTCGATGGTGATCGCCTGCGCGGGACACACCGCCTCACACAGCTTGCACGCGATGCAGCGTTCTTCTCCGTTGGGATAACGCCTCAACGCATGTTCACCGCGAAAACGCGGGGAAAGCGGGTTTTTCTCAAACGGATAGTTGATCGTCGCCTTGGGCTTGAAAAAATATTTCAAGGTCAGCGCGTGGGCACGCACAAACTCCCACAGGGTGAAGGTTTTGATGAGGTGGATGATGGCGCTCATGCCCACACTCCTCCGTCACCCTGAACTTGTTTCAGGGTCCATCGTGGGGCGGGATGCCCAAAGACGGAGTTTGACACTGCGGTGGATGCTGAAACAAGTTCAGCATGACAGGCGTGAGTGAAGGATTTGATGAGGTGGGCGATCTGTTTCATAATGCCTCGTTCTGTGATTCCGCTGGCAAAATCCGCTTGCATGCCCCCACGCCGGACGCTTCGAGTGTTTGTTCTCCAGCATTTCCTCGAGTCTCCACGACACGCCAGTCCAGCGCAAATCGCTCTAAGCTGTCGTCCGTGATGACGATCAATGCTTCAAAACGAGCATTTGGAGAACCTTCAACCGCCCCTTGGAGCTTGAGACCTTCAGTGTCACGATTCGACGTCGCAAAACGAGTTCCAGTAAGCTTTGCAAACGCGCCATCAAACTCCCAGTTCATTCCCGCCGCGACCATTGAAACATTGACGGCTGGTTGAGGAAGCGGAAGGGTCGTCAAAATCTCACATTGAAAAAACAGTGGCGTCAAAGACACGGGTGTCGCGGCGATTATAGCAAGAGTAAGAACACTCATCCCCCATACCTCGTCAGCATCAAATACCCGCTCACCAAAAACACCCAGAACAGCGAGATCGGCAGGAAGATTTTCCAACCCAGCCGCATCAATTGGTCATAGCGGTAACGCGGCACGGTCGCTTTGACCCAGCTGAACAGGAAGAAGAAGAACAGGATTTTGGCGAACAGCCAAATGATGCCCGGCACCATATAAAGCGGTTCCCAATCGACCGGCGGCAAATATCCGCCCCAGAACAGCACCGCGTTCAACGTGCACATCAGCAGCACATTGGCATATTCGCCCAGCCAATAAAGCGCGAAGGACATCGAGCTATATTCGGTCTGGTAACCCGCGACGAGTTCACTTTCCGCCTCGGTCAAATCGAACGGCGCGCGCGCGGTTTCGGCAAGGCTTGAGATGAAAAACATCACCGCCATGGGAAACAGCAAGGGGTTCAACCCAAAGCCGTTGATGATCCACACATGGCTGCGCTGCGCCTCAACAATGCCTGACAGGTTGAACGTTCCGGCCCAGAGCACCACCGAAATCAGGATGAAGCCGATGGAGACTTCATAA
The DNA here is from genome assembly GCA_040079575.1 of Chakrabartia sp. GTDB lineage: Bacteria > Pseudomonadota > Alphaproteobacteria > Sphingomonadales > Sphingomonadaceae > Aquisediminimonas. The sequence goes on from JBEBKH010000021.1 coordinate 7,056, forward strand.
CTGACCATCTGCGCCGCCGCACGGAGCGCGGAATAGAAAGGATATTTGGACTTGGACGCCCAGCCCGCAATGATCACCCCGTAAACGCCAAGCGACGACGCCGCGAGAATATAGAGCAGACCGACATTGATGTCCGCCAACATCATCCCCGCACCAAAGGGGATCACCGCCCACACGATCAGCGCGACGGTGAAGGTCAGGATCGGCGCAATCAGGAACAGGCCGCGATTGGCCGCGCTCGGGATGATGGTTTCCTGCAAGAACACCTTCAGACCGTCTGCGAAACTTTGCAGCAGGCCCAACGGCCCCACCACATTCGGCCCGCGCCGCAATGCCATTGCCGCCCAGATCTTCCGGTCGGCATAAATGATCATCGCTACAGCCAGCATTAGCGGCAGCGCGATGAGCAGGATCAAGGCAATGTTGGCCATCAGATAACCACCAGCATCACCCAGCCAGGTCGATTGCATCCATGTTGTGAAGCCGATGTCGTTCATTCGGCTGCCTCCGCATAGTCGACGCCGTGCACCAGCTCGCTTGAACAGCGGCGCATCGTCTCTGATGCACGACAGATGGCGTTGGTCAGGTAGAAATCCGCAATCGGATAATTGGCGACGTCATCCGTCGGCTTGGCGGGCAGATCAGGCGCGGACCACGCATATCCCGCAAGCCCCTCTACACCCAGTGCGGGAACGGCTTGTGCCATGGCCACACGCAATGCGTCCAAGCTGTCAAACGGCAATGCATTGCCCATAACATCGGACAGCGCACGCAGGATCGCCCAATCTTCGCGCGCGTCCCCTGGCGGAAACACCGCGCGTTCGCCGCGCTGAACGCGGCCTTCCAAGTTCACATAGGTTCCCGATTTTTCGGTATAGGCAGCACCGGGCAGGATCACATCCACCACTGCCGCGCCCGCGTCCCCGTGGTGACCGATATAGACTTTGAATGTGTCGGCGAAGAGCGCGTAATTCACCTCATCCGCACCCAGAAAAAATGCCAGCTTTGGTTTCTTCGCGGCCAGCGCCTTGATCCCGCCGTCATAGGCATAACCGAGCATCAGCCCGCCCATCCGCGCGGCAGCAAAATGAAGAACGTTGAACCCGTTCCATCCCTCACGCACCAGCTTATACTTTTTGGCGATGGCCAATGCCGCACCGTGAACACCGTCATAGCGCAGCGCGCCGCCGCCAACGATAATCGCAGGCCGCTCGGCGCTCTTCAGCGCATCAGACAAAGCCTTTGGCATTCTCGTCAGCGACTGAAGCGATGCACCAATCCATTCGGCCTTATAAGTCAAATCCGTTTCAGGGCCGATAGCAAACACCTTGGCACCGCGTTTGCGCACCGCCTTTTGGATGCGCGTGTTGACGAGGGGCGCTTCACGGCGGAGGTCGCTGCCGACCAACAGGATCACATCCGCATTTTCGATATGCGCAATGCCGGTGTTGAAATTGACCGCAGAAAGCGATGACGTGTCATAGGCAAGGCCAGTTTGCCGCCCTTCAAACAGTGATCCACCCAGCGATGTGACCAGTGCGCGTGCGGCAAACATGGTTTCGCAGTCGACCAGATCGCCCGCAATCGCCGCAACGGATTTCCCCGCTTTCACTGCCGCAATCGCCTTGAAGGCCTCCTCCCACGTCGCCGCGACCAGCTTGCCAGCTTTACGCACATAGGGCTTATCCAGCCGCATGTGCATCAGCCCGTCAACCGCGTGGCGGGTCTTATCCGAAGCCCATTCCTCATTCACATCTTCGTTGATCCGCGGCAGCGCGCGCAGCACTTGGCGGCCACGCGCATCGAGGCGGATGTTGGTGCCAACGGCATCCATCACGTCAATGCTCGGCGTTTTCTTAAGCTCCCACGGCCGCGCTTCAAACGCATAGGGTTTGGACGTCAGCGCGCCGACCGGGCAGAGATCAACGACATTCCCAGAGAGCTCACTCGTCACCGCGCGTTCGAGGTAAGAGGTGATCTGCATCCCCTCCCCGCGTCCAATCGCACCGATTTCCTCGATCCCCGCCACTTCCTCAGCAAAGCGGATGCAGCGCGTGCACTGGATGCAGCGTGTCATCACCGTCTTGACGATGGGCCCCATATATTTCTCGGTCACCGCGCGCTTATTCTCGGGATAGCGCGATGCGCCGCGCCCGTAGGCGACCGATTGATCCTGCAAATCGCATTCGCCGCCCTGATCGCAAATCGGGCAATCGAGCGGGTGGTTGATGAGCAAAAACTCCATCACCCCTTCACGCGCCTTCTTCACCATCGGCGAATTGGTCTTGATGATCTGGCCTTCAGAGGCAGGGAGAGCGCAAGACGCCTGCGGCTTAGGCGGCCCGGGAGCGACCTCAACCAGACACATGCGGCAATTGCCCGCGATGGACAGCCGTTCGTGATAGCAAAAGCGCGGAATTTCCTTGCCCGCAAGCTCGCACGCCTGAAGCACGGTTGCCCCTGCGGGAACTTCGATTTCGAGGCCGTCTACGGTTAGTTTAGGCATTGAAATTACTCATTTTGTCACAGCCTGCCCTAAATTTAGGTAACGCACATAACGGGTCCAGAGACCATCAGCCACGAATGCTCGAATATTACTTGGCCTTAATGCGATAGTTTGACCCTGAACAAGACAAGCGCCAAGTGAAGGGGCGAGTGCGCGCGCCGCAGCCATTTCCTCTTTTCCATCAGGCATTGTACGAAGAATAGCGTCAGATCCTAATGTGTCACGAAATGCCAAACAGTCAGAAAAACCGCCTAAACCCTTTGCACTTTTCAGCGCATCTCCCGTCGACACATATTTACGTTTTACATCCTCAACACTATCCGCAGGTAATTTCGGAGGAGTTTGAAATTTAGCAAGATAGGCTTCCTCCTGAAGCATAGACCTTAACAAAGCAGGCGAAAACTTAAGGCCAATTCCCAGTTGAGTCATACCAACTTGCTCTCCGAGACAAAATTCCATGCCGAGTTCTTTTGAAAGATTGGTTTCTGAAATTTGGGCTGTCTTATAATCAATCGTCACAGGATCGCTATTTTCAAGAACAAATGATGTTTTGACCATACTCTTTCTATATAAGCATTTCGCGAAACCCTTCTTCACCAAACCAGCACGCGCGGGATCCATTGCCGTCGGCTTAGTTGGAATGCGCGAGCCTAGTTGAGACTCCGGTTTCAATTGAGCAAGAGTTGGAACCGAGAACAAAAATGCAGCAACACTAAGTAATGCTAAGGGCATTTTTACGGCCAATAAATTACGCTTCATTCCGCCGCCTCCAACATCTCTCCACCAGCCCGCTCCAAAATCCGCCGCTCCATCTCTGGGCGGAAATGCTTGATCAGGCCCTGGATCGGCCACGCCGCCGCATCGCCCAGTGCACAGATGGTGTGCCCCTCAACCTGCTTCGTCACGTCATACAAAGTGTCGATTTCAGACACATCGGCATCACCCGTCCGCATCCGTTCCATCACGCGCCACATCCAGCCGGTGCCTTCGCGGCAGGGGGTGCATTGGCCGCAGCTTTCGTGTTTGTAGAAATAGGAGAGCCGCGAAATGGCGCGGACGATGTCGGTTGACTTGTCCATCACGATCACCGCCGCCGTGCCAAGGCCCGAACCAAGCGCCTTCAGCCCGTCAAAATCCATTGGCGCGTCCATGATCTGCGCGGCGGGGACCAAAGGCACGGATGATCCGCCGGGGATCACCGCGAGCAGATTATCCCACCCGCCACGTATTCCGCCGCAATGCTTTTCGATCAGGTCCTTAAACGGAATGCCCATTTCTTCTTCAACGGTGCACGGCGTGTTGACGTGGCCCGAAATCTGGAACAGCTTCGTCCCCGCATTGCCTTCGCGGCCGAAGGATTTGAACCATTCGGGTGAGCGGCGCAGGATCGTTGGCGCAACCGCAATACTCTCAACATTGTTCACCGTTGTCGGGCAGCCATATAGCCCCGCTCCGGCAGGAAATGGCGGTTTCAGGCGCGGCTGGCCCTTTTTGCCCTCAAGGCTTTCGAGCATCGCGGTTTCTTCGCCGCAGATATAGGCACCTGCACCCCGGTGGACAAACACATCAAAATCATAGCCCGATTTACAAGCATTCTTGCCGATCAGCCCTGCCGTATAGGCTTCCGCCACAGCGCTCTCTAGCACCTTGGCTTCAAAGATAAATTCGCCGCGGATATAAATATACGCCGCCCGCGCGCGCATTGCGAAGCCAGCAACCAGTGCGCCTTCGATCAGCTTGTGCGGATCATGGCGGATGATCTCTCGGTCTTTGCAACTGCCCGGCTCGCTCTCATCCGCGTTGATAACGAGGAAGTTGGGGCGATTGTCGGTCGGCGTTTTGGGCATGAAGCTCCACTTCATTCCCGTCGGGAAACCAGCCCCGCCGCGCCCGCGCAGACCGGACGCCTTGATGCTTTCAATGATCGCGTCAGGGCCAGCGGCGAGCAATTTCTTCGTCCCATCCCAATCGCCACGCTTTTTCGCGGCAACAAGGTTCGGCGATTGAAAGCCGTAGAGGTTTGTGAAGATGCGGTCTTTGTCGTTAAGCACAGAGGGTTCCCCCAAAACCGTTCGGGCTGAGCACGTCGAAGCCCTGCCCTTTCTTGATGCTCCGGCGCGTAGAAGAAGGACAACCCTTCGACAGGCTCAGGGCAACGAGGGTAGATTGAATCATTGGAGCCTTCACTTCACAAACTCCAACAAAGTGGTCGGGCCACCTTCAGGGCAAGACGTCTGGCGATCAATTTGCGGCCCCACCTTCACCGGCTTGTCCGTCGCCAGCGCCTCAAGGATCGCGGCCATGCTATCGTAGGTCAGGTCTTCAAAATTATCGTCGTTGATCTGCACCATTGGCGCATTTGCACACGCGCCAAGGCACTCAACCTCAGTCAGCGTGAACAGCCCGTCAGGCGTCGTCCCGCCCTTCACAAGACCCCGGTTCTTGCAAGCGGCCAGCACATCGTCGGACCCGCGCAACATGCACGGCGTCGTCCCGCACACCTGCACATGATAACGGCCCACCGGCGCGAGGTTATACATGGTGTAAAAGGTCGCGACCTCATAGGTGCGCATATAGGGCATGCCGAGCTGCCCCGCGACATATTCGATCACCGGCACGGGCAACCAGCCCTGCGTCTTGGTTTCCGCCCCCACCTGCCGCTGGGCAAGATCAAGCAGCGCCATAACGGCGGACTGCTGACGCCCGGCAGGATAGCGCGCGATATACATCGCAGCGGTCTTCTTGTTCGCGGGAGTCCATGCAAAGCCACCCCACTTGGCGCGGGTTTCGGCTTCATTGGGGATTGTTGGTGCTTCAGCCATCAACTTCTAGCCTTTGCTTCATAAGCTCTGGCCTTCGAAATCCACGGCTCTGCTAACCGATCACGGACAAGGGCGATATTTTTAATCGGGCTACCGCTCAAAAACACATTGAACGAGTCTGTCTCAAAATCACCACACCCATCATTAGCATAATAATTTACGCCTCCTTCAACAGCTACGGGCCTCCAAAGCGCCGCACGTTCCCAACCAAAACTATCAGTTTGCAACCACGCGAATATCTCATCGTCAGCTTCATATTTTCCAGACGTGTTCGGTGCAAAATGATAATTCTTGCTAAAGATAAGGGAGAAAATAAATTCTGAAACGGACAGAGGGCCGGAAAAAACCTGCATCCCCTTGTCGGCATCAATCACTACCAGTTGAACGGACTGATCCATGAGTTTTGTTACAGCAGTTGCATCTTTGTCGCGCAACGCAGCGAAAAGACCTTGGCCATTATCTTTATAATATGGTGCTGGAGAACAGCCCGATGCTCCAGACGCGGCAATGGCAGTTAGAACGCTCGCCCCGACCGCGAATTCACGGCGATCAATCATCGGTCACACTCCCCGAACACAATATCGAGCGCGCCCAAGATTGCGGTCGTATCCGCCAGCATATGCCCGCGCGACATGAAATCCATCGCCTGCAAATGACTGAACGCGGTAGGACGGATCTTGCAGCGGTAGGGCTTGTTGCTCCCATCGCTCACCAGATAAACCCCAAACTCCCCCTTGGGACTTTCGGTCGCGACATACACCGATCCAGCAGGCACCTTGAATCCTTCGGTGTAGAGTTTGAAATGATGGATCAACGCCTCCATGCTCTGCTTCATTTCGGCGCGTTTGGGGGGAACCACTTTACGATCATCCGACGCAATCGGCCCCTCGGGCATATCGCGCAAGCATTGCTTCATGATGCGCACGGACTGCCGCACTTCTTCAACGCGGACCATGAAGCGGTCATAACAATCGCCTTTGGTGCCAACCGGAATGTCGAACTCCATGCGGTCATACACATCATAGGGTTGCGATTTGCGCAGATCCCACGGGATACCGGCGCCCCGGATCATCGGGCCGGAAAAGCCCCATTTGATTGCATCTTCGCGTGACACCAAACCAATATCGACATTGCGCTGCTTAAAAATACGGTTGTCGGTGACGAGGCTGACCGCATCCTCAAACAAGCGCGGCACGCGTGTGTCGAGCCAGTCGGCAATGTCAGTGAGCAGTTTCAACGGCACATCCTGATGGACACCGCCGGGCCGGAAATAAGCGCAATGCATCCGCGCGCCCGATGCCCGTTCAAAAAAGCCGTAGCAATCCTCACGCAGTTCGGACAGCCACAGAAACGGCGTCATCGCGCCGACATCCATAATGTGTGCGCCGATGTTCATCATATGATTGCCAAAGCGCGTCAGTTCGGCAAAAAATACCCGCAGATATTGTGCGCGCAGTGGCACTTCAAGGTTGAGCAATTTCTCAATCGCCAGCACATAGCTATATTCCATCGCCAGCGGCGACGCATAATCCAGCCGGTCGAAATAGGGCAAAGCCTGAAGATAGGTCTTATGTTCAATCAGTTTTTCAGTGCCCCGGTGGAGCAGCCCCACATGAGGATCGAGCCGTTCAACAATTTCCCCGTCAAGTTCCATGACTAGGCGCAAAACCCCGTGCGCGGCGGGGTGCTGCGGCCCGAAATTGATCGTATAATTGTCGATCGTTTCATCGCCAGTCGTCGGAGCGGTTTCTTGGATCAGGGTCATAGGCTAGCACTCCCAAAACCGCTCGGCCAAAAACCGTTCGGCCAAAAACCGTTCGGGCTGAGCTTGTCGAAGCCTTCCCTTCCTTTTGGCACACTCAAAGAAAGGGAGCACTTCGACAGGCTCAGTGCGAACGGTGTGCGCTGATTCAGCATCATTTCGCCCCCTTTTCATCGCCGGGTAGGATGTAATCGGCACCCTCCCACGGCGACATAAAATCAAAGCTCCGGAAATCCTGTGCGAGCTGAACAGGTTCATACATGACCCGCTTATGCTCTTCTGAGTAACGCAGCTCAACATAGCCCGACAGCGGGAAATCCTTGCGCTGGGGATGTCCAACAAAGCCGTAATCGGTGAGGATGCGGCGCAGGTCGGTATTGCCTTCAAACAGCACGCCGTACATGTCGAACACTTCGCGTTCCAGCCAGCCTGCGACCGGCCAAATGCCCGTAAGCGAAGGGATCGGCTGATCTTCGTTGGTCGCAACATGCACGCGGATGCGGTGATTTTTGGTGAGGCTCAGCAGGCAATAAACCACCTCAAAACGGGGATCGCGATCAGGCCAATCGACCCCCGCAATCTCCATCAATTGTTGGTAATCGCACGTATCGCGCAGCTGCATCATACAGCCGAGCAATGCGTCGCGCTTTACAGTGACAGCGATTTCGCCATTCGCCTCAGTCAGCGCGAGCATATCCTTGCCCAACGCCTTTGTGATCGTTGCGGCGACACCAATGTTGGTGGTATATTTGGGCGCGGAATGCTTCACCGTTCAACGGTCCCGACGCGACGAATTTTGCGTTGCAGCTGCATGATTCCGTACAGCAATGCCTCTGCTGTCGGCGGGCAACCGGGGACGTAAATGTCCACGGGCACAATACGGTCACACCCGCGGACGACCGAATAGCTGTAATGATAATAGCCGCCACCGTTCGCGCAGGATCCCATTGAAATCACATATTTCGGGTCTGACATCTGGTCATAAACTTTGCGCAATGCGGGCGCCATTTTGTTGCACAGCGTTCCAGCAACAATCATCACATCGGACTGACGCGGTGAAGCGCGCGGAGCAACGCCGAAGCGTTCCAGATCATAACGCGGCATATTGACGTGGATCATTTCCACCGCACAACATGCCAGACCAAATGACATCCACCAGAGCGACCCCGTGCGCGCCCATGTAAACAGGTCTTCGGTCGATGCGACAAGGAAGCCCTTGTCCTGCAATTCACCGTTGATGTCGTTGAAAAACGAAATGTCAGGGAGGGTGCCGGGCGGCGGAGCGGCGGTGAGGTCTACTCCCATTCCAACGCTCCCTTTTTCCACGCATAGGCAAGGCCCAGCGCAAGTTCACCTAAGAATATCATCATGCCAGTCCAGCCTGCCCAGCCAGTTTCCTGAAGGCTGACCGCCCAAGGAAAGAGAAATGCAGCCTCCAGATCGAAAATGATAAACAAAATTGCGACCAGATAAAACCGCACGTCAAACTGCGCACGGCTGCCTTCAAACGCCGGAAAACCGCATTCATATTCGCTCAATTTTTCCGGTGTCGGATTGTGTGTACCGGTAAAGCGCGATGCGACCATCGGCAAAAACACAAACGCACTCGACAGGATCACAGCGATTCCAAGGAACAGCAAAATCGGCAAATATCCGGCGGCAACTGATGCCATGAAACACTCCCTGCGCCCGTCACAAATGGTGCGGATTCGAAGGCGCTTTAGGCCAGCCAAAGCGGCTTCGCAAGCGCGCCCAGATCCCTTTTTTGAATATATGCGCGGGTAAAGCGTCCAATTTGTCCAAGACAGATGCCTTTCACGCATCACATACGCAAAAAGTCCATTTCCTGGTCACATTCCGGCCACTGAATCATCAGCCATAAGGATAGCGCAATGTTAAAAAAATTCGTCATTTCAGCTGCGGCACTTTTCAGCTTTTCAGAGGCCGCACATGCCCAAACGGTCAATGCGACAGACCCTGCTTCAGTCGTAAGTGCCCTACAAAATTCTGGATATAGAGCCGAACTCCAAAAGGATAGCGGCGGTGACCCGATGATCATCAGCAGCGCCGAGGGATCCAATTATGCGATCTTATTTTATGGTTGCTTCAAAGCGGAGCTGTGTCGCTCACTCCAATTTCTGGCAAGATATGAAAACAAATCCACCTTGGAGGTGATGAACGCTTGGTCACAACAAAAACGCTATGCACGTGGCTACATTTCAAGCGATGGCAGCTCTGCACTGGCGTTTGATCTCGTGCTCAATGACACATTTGGCAATGGCGGCATCAGCAAAGAACTGTTTCAAACCAATTTGGGCATTTGGACCAGCACAATGGCCAGTTTTGAAAAACATATTGGCCGCTGATCAAGCGAATGAAGTGGCAGGCGGGTTTAACGCAGCGCGCCTGCCACCAATTTGTGCAATTTGCTATGCATCGCATCATTGCCTGCAAGAAATTCACTGCGCTCAATGCAGCGGTCTCCGCCGCGAAAATCGGTCACGAAACCGCCCGCTTCACGGATCAACAACATGCCCGCTGCAACATCCCACGGTTTGAGGTCCGCCTCCCAAAACCCGTCATAGCGCCCAGCAGCCACCCAGGCGAGATCGAGTGACGCTGCGCCGAAACGGCGGATACCGGCAACTTCAGGGGCGACCGCACCAAAAATGCGGGTCCACTGCGCAAAATTTCCGTGCCCCATGAACGGAATGCCGGTCGCGATCAGCGCTTCTGACATATCACGCCGCGCCGACACACGCAGACGTTGATCCTGCAACCAAGCGCCCCTGCCCCGTTCAGCCCAAAAGCTCTCATCCGTCAGTGGTTGATAGACCAAGGCCGACGTGATTTCCTTCTTCCCGTTTGCCATGGTTTCTTCCACCGCAATGGAGATGGCAAAGTGAGGGATACCGTGGAGAAAATTTGATGTCCCGTCGAGCGGATCAACGATCCAGCGCGGTTTATCAGGAAGCCCCGGAATTTCGCCGCCTTCTTCCATCAAAAATCCCCAATCGGGGCGTGCGTGAAGCAATTCGTCATAGATGGTGCGTTCGGCCTGTTGATCGGCCTTTGACACGAAATCCGCAGGGCCTTTGCGGCTGACCTGCAAATGTTGAACTTCGTTGAAATCACGACGCAGTTTCGCACCCGCTTTGCGCGCGGCACGGTCCATAATCGTCATCAGACCTGAATGGGATACCATCGTGCCTATTCCGCCCGCTTCACATATTCTTGCGCGTAAACGTCGACAACGATGCGCGTGCCAGCACCAATATGGGGCGGCACCATGATCCGTACGCCGTTTTCAAGGACCGCAGGCTTATAGGATGATGACGCCGTCTGGCCCTTTACCACCGCATCAGCCTCAACAATCAATGCTTCAATCGTGTCGGGCAATTGCACCGAAATCGGGCGATCTTCCCACAATTCCATGACGACATCCATGCCGTCCTGCAGGAACGCCGCCGCGTCGCCGAGGATTCCTGCGTCAAGCGTGGTTTGTTCATATGTGCCTTTGTCCATGAAGGTCAGCGTGTCGCCTTCTGCAAACAAAAATTGAAAATCAGTGGTTTCAAGCCGCACTTTTTCAAGCGTTTCGGCCGAACGAAAGCGGACGTTGTTCTTTCGTCCATCAATCAGGTTTTTCATTTCAACCTGCATATAGGCGCCGCCCTTACCGGGTTGCGTGTGTTGAATTTTGACAGCGCGCCAGATGCCGCCTTCATATTCAAGGATGTTGCCGGGACGAATTTCGACCGCGTTGATTTTCATGTGACCACCTAAGTGTATGGGAAAGAGCGATCAGCGCCCCTAGCGCAAGGCGACGATGGCGGCAAGTCGGGTGTGATTAAGCCATTAATGCAACGAATTGCGCCACAGCCTCGCCTTCCCGTCCAACGGCTTCCCAAACAGCACCACTAACGGCGATGAAATCCGCGCCTGCAGCGATGATGGGCGGCGCATTTTCGACTGTGATCCCACCAATCGCAACACAGGGGACGCCGCTGATTGTGGTCCACCATTCCAAAAGTGTCGTATCGGCAATATATTCCACCAATTTTGTGCCGCTTTGGTGAAATGCGCCGAAAGCAATATAATCTGCGCCCGCCTCACCTGCCTCCATGGCAAGGTGACGGCTGTTGTGACACGTCACACCAATTTGGGCATCACGGCCCAAAATATCGCGCGCTTCTCTGGGGTCACCGTCGCCTTGCCCCAAATGCACGCCGTCCGCCCCCAAACGCTTGGCCAGGCTGATGCTGTCATTGATGATAAAAGCTACATCACGGTCGCTGCACAGCTTCTGCAAAGGTTCAGCAAGCGCAGCGATGGCATGATCATCCATCCCCTTCAGCCGCAATTGAAACGCCGCGACCGCGCCTCCATCAAAAGCACGCGCCAACCTTTCTGGGAAATCCAAATCAAGGTTGGGTGGTGAAATCAGATAGAGTTGGCAGTCCGGACGCCGCCCGCGTTCGAAGCGGTCGCCAAAGTCAGGGTCAAGAGCATTTTCATCGAGAATATCCATGCCCCCTTATAAGCCGATTTGCCTTATAAGTAAGTCCCAAGCGTAACCCACAAAAAATCCGCGCCTTAAAGGCCCAATTTTCTTGGCCTCTGGCTATTCCTCGTTCTTGTAGATACGGACCAGCTTGTCGAGCATCGCCAGCGCTTCATCACGTGGGCGTTGGAATGTGTTGCGGCCAATGATCGATCCATTCCCACCACCATCACGTATGTCGCGGGCATCTTGATAGACTGCGTCTGCCCCCTTGGCCGCGCCGCCAGAAAACACAACAATACGGCGTCCGTTGAAGCAGCTTTTAACCACATGGGATACACGCTTGGCCTGTGTCGAGCTGTCAAAGCCTTCATACGCCTTGATCGCATCCTTTTGTTCGATGTGATCACTGGGCAATTTCACTTTGATGATGTGCGCGCCGAGCAAAGCCGCCATGTGCGCGGCATAAGCCCCGACATCGAGCGCCAATTCACCTGCCTTTGAAACATCACCCCCGCGCGGATAGGACCAAATCACGGTCGCAATCCCCACGGATTTTGCTTCTGCGGACATTTCGCGAATTTGTTCCATCATACCGAACACATCGTCCGATCCGGGATAAATCGTAAAACCAATCGCTGAACAGCCAAGGCGCAGCGCGTCTTCGACCGATCCGGTCAATGCAGAATTCACCGATGTCGACCAACTGTTCGAACTGTTGACCTTCAAAATCGTTGGAATAGCCCCGGCAAATGTGTCGGCACCGGCTTCGAGCATTCCGAGCGGTGCTGCATAGGCGTTCAACCCGGCATCAATTGCCATCTGATAGTGATAATGGGGGTCATAAGCAGGCTCATTGACCGAAAAACTGCGCGCGGGGCCGTGTTCAAAGCCCTGATCGACGGGCAGGATGATGACTTTGCCAGTACCGCCAAGGCGACCTTGCGCCAAAATACGGTATAAATTGGCTTTTGTCCCCGCATTGTCGCTTTCATAGTTTCTGAGAATGTCCCTGACTATCGCCGTCATTTTTCTAACTCCCTTTACGCATTCGTTTGAGTGGCCGATAAAGGCGTTTACGGTCTTTTGACCACCCTAAATCGCCCGTTAACCCTGAATTTCCAACGCCGCGACACCGGGCAATATGCGCCCTTCCATCCATTCAAGGAACGCACCACCTGCCGTCGAGACAAAGGTGAAATCCCCTGCAACGCCAGCATGGTTAAGTGCAGCAACCGTATCTCCGCCCCCCGCGACTGACACCAATGACCCTTCACGCGTCAGTGCTGCTGCCGTCTTGGCAAGCGCAACCGTTGCGGCATCAAATGGCGGTATTTCAAACGCGCCCATGGGGCCGTTCCACACCAGAGTGCGGCAGTTTTTGAGGACATCGGCCAGCGCCTCGACCGCTGCTGGTCCTACATCTAGGATCATTTCATCAGCCGCAACTTCATGCACATTAACCGTTCGCACCGGAGGATTGGCGCGAAATTCCTTGGCGACGACTACATCATAGGGCAGATGTACGGTGCAATTGGCCGCTTCTGCTGCCACCAATATGGCCTCTGCCGTCGCAGCAAGATCATGTTCGCACAAGGATTTACCGACATCCACACCGCGCGCCGCCAAAAATGTGTTCGCCATGCCCCCGCCAATGATCAGGTGATCCACACGCGCGACAAGATGGCGCAAGACATCAAGCTTCGATGAAACCTTTACCCCACCTACAACCGCCGCAACGGGCTTCTGAGGTGCACCCAAAGCCTTTTCAAGCGCTTCAAGCTCCACCTGCATCGCGCGCCCGGCAAAAGCAGGAAGAACATGCGCCAGCCCCTCGGTTGAGGCGTGGGCACGGTGAGCGGCGGAAAAGGCATCATTCACATAGAAATCGCCCAGCTTTGCCATCTCTGCAACAAGCGCTGGATCATTACTTTCTTCGCCAGTGTGAAAGCGGGTATTTTCAAGCACCGCGATGCTGCCAGGGGCAAGTGAGTTCACTTTTGCGAGTGCCGCCTCCCCCTGACAGTCTTCGATGAATGTCACAGGACGACCGATCACATCAGCCAATGTCGGAACAATCGGCGCAAGCGATAAATCTGACGTCACTTTGCCCTTTGGCCTTCCAAAATGGGCAAGAACAAGGACAATGGCACCGCGATCCGACAATTCAGACAAAGTCTGCACTGTTGCCTGTAACCGCGTCACATCGGTAATTTTTCCGTCCTGTACCGGAACGTTCAAATCTTCCCGGACAAGCACACGCTTGCCCGTCAGATCACCCATATCGTCTAGCGTGCGGAAGGCCATTTACCGCTCCTCAAATCAGCTTTGCGATGACGCCTGCTGTGTCCACCATACGGTTTGAGAAGCCCCATTCATTGTCATACCAGCTGACAACACGCACCAGCTTGCCCTCCATCACTGTGGTTTCTAGGCTATCCACCGTCGAACTGGCGGCGCAGTGGTTATAATCGATCGACACCAACGGTTCATCACTGAACGCCAATACGCCCTTTAACGCGCCTTCGGACGCCGCCTTCAGCGCGCCGTTGACCTCTGCCAACGTCGTATCGCGGCAAGGGGTGAAGGTCAGATCGACAAGGCTGACATTGGGGGTTGGCACGCGGATCGCCGATCCGTCCAACTTGCCCTTTAATTCTGGCAGAACCTCTGCAACCGCGCGGGCAGCACCCGTTGTCGTCGGGATCATCGACATGCCGGCGGCCCGCGCACGGCGCATGTCAGGGTGAATCTGATCAAGGATTTTCTGATCATTGGTATAGGCATGGATCGTGGTCATAAACCCGCGTTCAATTCCGATCGCTTCATGCAAAACCTTTGCCACAGGTGCGAGGCAATTGGTGGTGCATGATGCGTTGGACACAATCTTATGCGCGCTGGTCAGCTTGTCGTGATTGACGCCGTAAACCACGGTCAAATCAACGCCTTTTGCTGGCGCAGAGATCAGAACGCGCTTGGCTCCTGCCGTGATATGCTTTCCAGCACCCTCTGCATCGGCAAAGAAACCTGTGCATTCCAGCGCAATATCGATGCCGTTGGCGGCGTGGGGCAAATTCGCTGGATCGCGCTCGGCCGTCACATGAATACGTTTGCCATTGACGATAATGTCGTTGCCGTCCGCCTCTACGGTGCCCGGAAACGGTCCGTGAACGCTGTCGCGCTTGAACAGCAGTGCGTTGGACTTTGCATCCGCCAAATCATTGATCGCAACCAATTCAAGTCCGCAATCAGGGCGCTCTAGGATCGCGCGCGCAACAAGGCGACCGATGCGCCCAAAACCGTTAATGGCAACTTTCGTCATGGTTTACTCCTGTTATGCGTCAAGTTTTTGAAGGATTTGTGGTACAATCTTATCAACCGACAGGCCGAAATGTGGATACAGCGCCTCAATCGGGGCTGACGCGCCAAAGCTGTCGATGCCAATGTTCAGGCCATTTTGGCCGGTATATTTCTGCCAGCCCAGCGTCACACCCGCCTCAATCGAAACGATCAAGGCATCGTGAGGCAGTGTTTCGGCGCGGTAGGATGCGTCTTGCGCGTCAAAATGCCGCCAGCTGGGCATCGACACCACGTCAGCACCAACACCCTGCGTTTCAAGGCCTTGCGCGACGCTCAACGCCAATTCAACCTCTGATCCGGTGGCAAGCAGAACGACTTTCCGCGCAGAGGCCGCCCCGCGAACACGGTAAGCGCCCTTTGCACACATATTTTGCGACACATCCGTGCGGATTGCGGGCAAATTCTGACGAGACAAAGCAAGCAGCGAAGGGCCATCCGAACGCGCAACCGACAATGCCCAGCATTCGGCTGTCTCGACAGCATCAGCAGGACGATAAACATCAAGGTTTGGCATCATCCGCAGACTCATAACATGTTCAATTGGCTGATGCGTCGGCCCGTCTTCACCAAGGCCAATACTGTCATGCGTCATCACGTAGATCACCCGTGTCTGCTGAAGCGCGGACAGGCGGATCGCGGCGCGGCAATAATCGCTGAACACCAGGAATGTGCCGCCATAAGGAATAATCCCGCCGTGTAGCGCCATACCGTTCATTGCCGCAGCCATACCGAATTCACGGATACCATAATTGACATAGCGACCAGAATAGTCTTGCTTTGTCAGAGATTTGGTGGACTTTGTTTTGGTATTGTTTGATCCCGTCAAGTCCGCCGATCCGCCCAGCATTTCTGGAAATTCAGCGGTTAAAACCTCCAACGCCATTTCGGACGCTTTGCGTGTTGCAACCTTTGGCATGGTCTCAACAAGTGACGTCAGATAGGTCTGCATCGCGGCACTATCACCCACCACGCCCGCCATCCGTCGTTCAAATTCTGCGCGCTGTGGATGCGCCGCCAGCCGTGCATCCCAATCCGCATGGACGGTGGCACTGCGTTTGCCAGCGTCCATCCAAGCAGCTTTAATATCATCAGGAATTTCAAATGCGGGTGACGTCCAGCCCAATTCAGCGCGTGCTGCCGCGACTTCGTCAGCCCCTAAGGCCGCGCCGTGGGTCGCGGACGTGCCCTGTTTATTGGGTGCGCCTTTGCCGATAATCGTGCGGCAAGCGATGAGTGAGGGACGATTATCCGTCAATGCCGCGTCAATGGCGCGGGCAATATCGGTGACATCATGACCGTCGCAACTTTCGACATGCCATCCCGATGCGGTGTAACGCGCGGGGATATCCTCGCACGACGACAAATCGACCGCGCCGTCGATGGTGATGCGGTTATCATCCCACAAGACAATCATCCGCCCAAGCCCCAAATGACCAGCAAGGCCCACGGCTTCGTGGTTGATGCCCTCCATCAAGCAACCATCGCCCGCAATCACCCACGTCCGGTGATCGACCAAATCATCGCCGAAAACAGCGTTCAAATGACGCTCTGCAATCCCCATACCCACGGCAGTGGCCAGCCCCTGCCCCAACGGTCCGGTTGTGGTTTCAATGCCTTCCAGCTCAAAATTTTCAGGGTGGCCAGCGCAAGGACTGTGCAATTGACGAAAATTGCGGATGTCATCCATTGTTGGCCGCGCATAACCGGTCAGATTAAGCAGCGCATAAACCAGCATTGAACCGTGCCCGGCCGAAAGAACAAAGCGGTCACGATCCGCCCATTTCGGCGCGCTTGCGTCAAATTTTAGATATTTTGTGAACAGCACAGTGGCAACATCGGCCATGCCCATTGGCATTCCGGGATGGCCCGAATTTGCGGCTTGCACGCCGTCCATCGCCAGCGCCCGAATGGCATTGGCGAGGTGCTGTTGATTCACGGTCATGGCGATCCTTTTAAGGATGGTGTGGGCTACGGGGCATCGACTCGCGCGCCCCAAACGCGGCCCTCTTGTCGCGCCAGAGCGCAGGCGTCAACCAAAGCTTTGCCATAATGCTTGCTCCGCGACATTGTCGTGCTAAACCTAGCGCCATGAATGGGGATAGGTCAGACAGAGCGAAGACGCGTATCAGCGCGGCATTAGCACGTATTGAGAAAGCGGCAACATCGCCAGTTCGCACGCCAAATAGCGCAACATCAACCGCACTCGCTATGCTGGAAAAACGCCATGCGTCGCTCAAAAATGATGCGATAGAAGCGCTTTCTGATCTTGATGCACTCATTGCGAAGGCGAAACGCTGATGGCGCAGGTCACCCTTGATATTGGCGGCAACAGCTACACCGTGGCGTGTCGCGACGGCGAAGAAGATCATGTGCGCGCCATCGCTGCAATTGTGAATACCAAAGCCATTGAAGCCAAAGCCGCTGTCGGCAGCGTGAGCGAAGTGCGGCAATTGCTGCTTGCATCGCTGTTGCTGGCGGACGAGCTGGAAGATACCAAAAGCGGTAATTTACCTGTACAAGAGCCAGTCGAAGCCGGCGACACTGCGGAATTGTTAGAAGAAATTGCTACCCGCCTCGAATCCCTTGCATCAACCCTTGAGAATGCAGGCCAGCACGCCTAGATTGGGCTTGGCGGATACTGCCTGGTGCGCGCATTAGAACATCCCTGAGGCGATTCATCTTCCTAGGGGGCTGTCCCTGGTCGGATCCTGGTCTGGCACACATGGTCCCCACCTGACGTTTACGGCGTCAGAGGATATTCCAGCAAACGGCCAAGGTGGGTCCGCCAACCCAAGGGGCATATGACACAATGTCGTCAAAATCTGCATTGAGAATTTTTCTCAGAAAACAACGCCAAGATTTTGTAAAAAAACGACTCTCTAACGAAATTTCATATGAAAATGCGGCGCTTCAAAAAGTGACGTCACTTTTTGAATCTGGCATCTGTGTCGCGGGATATTGTGCGGTGGGTGGTGAGGCGCATGTCACCGCATTGCTGTCGCTTGCAACGCAGACGGGATGTACAACCGCCCTGCCCTTCATTGCCAACAAGGACAGCCAGATTGTCTTTCGCACTTGGTCGGTTGGAGAGACATTGCAACAGGCCGCATTTGGTTTTCAACAACCACTGAAAGACAGTCATGCCATTACCCCCGACATCATCCTGACGCCTTTGGTCGGCTTCGACCGGGCGCTCAACCGTTTGGGACAAGGGGCTGGTCATTATGACCGCGCCTTTGCCGTCTGGCCTGATGCCCTGCGGATTGGCATAGCATGGTCCGCACAAGAGGTTGTATCGATACCCGCCGACCCTTGGGATGTACCGCTTGACGCCGTGCTGACCGAAGCCGAATGGATCACGGCCACGCACAGTCGCTTAAAGGCCCCCACATCTCAGGAATAAGCCCATGAACCCCAGTTACCGCAAACCCGTTGGCATGCTGCTCATATTGGCGATTATCGCGCTCTGGGCGGTCCTGATTGCCAGTTTGGCATCGATTGTTGGGCAATGGCATGTGTTGTTGCAGGGGCTGTTTTACATGATCGCGGGCATTGCCTGGATTTTTCCGGTCCGCCCGCTGTTAAGCTGGATGGAAATTGGGCGATTTCGCTGAGATTAAAGCGGAAGCGCCATCATACTGATCCAGTATAATGGCGCGAGTGACGGGACTCGAACCCGCGACCTCCGGCGTGACAGGCCGGCGCTCTAACCAACTGAGCTACACCCGCATGAGTGCTTGAGGCGCGGCAGTTAGGCGAGCACCCCTACCCTGTCAAGGCATGTGAAAGAATAACATAGTCACGCCATTTGTTTTTGACGTCACTGCACCTTTCATCCGTGTTCAAAGGTTAATTTTTCAGACTGTATTTAACTCCAAAGTGGTGCATTTTTGACGTCAAATTATGTTTTTTGTACAATTTTTCGCACCCACTGACTCCCCTGAAATTATCGATTTCCTCTGTATCAGGCTGATTTTTAATCTCTTTTTTGACAGCAAAAAATTGATGGCCTCCCCTTAACCAAATCTGGAGCGTAGGAAAACAACGTTTTGGAAATGTCATGAGTATGAGTAAAAATTGGTCAATTCTAAATGTGCGTTTGGCGCACGCGGTGCCGTTGGCGATTGCCACGGCATCCATTGGATTTGCAGCGCCTGCATTTGCCGCAGGGACAGCTGCTGGATCCACGATCAGCAATACGGCAACTGCAACCTACAATGACACAGGTGGCAATTCCAATACCGTCAATTCCAACCAAGTTGATCTGCGCGTTGATGAATTGCTCGACGTTACTGTCGCTTCTGCAGATGCGGGTGACATCACCACAACCCCTGGATCAACCAATCAGATTTTGAGTTTCATTGTCACGAACAACGGCAATGGTTCAGAAGCATTCACGCTGACACCAAATTCAACGCTTGGCGGCGATCAATTTGATCCCACAACAACATCCGTTGTCATCGATACCAACAATAACGGTGTTTATGATGCCGGTATCGATACGGTCTACACCGCAGGCGTCAACGATCCCATTTTGGCGCCAGACGCATCAACCCGCGTTTTTGTCCTAACCACAACGCCTGTTGGTGTCGCCAATGGCGATCGCGGGCAAGTGACACTGACAGCCGCTGCTGTCACAGGCACCGGCGCGCCGGGCACTTCATTTGCAGGTGCAGGTCAGGGCGGCGGTGATGCTGTCGTTGGTGCGACAGGCGCAGATAGCGTGGATGACGGATTTTACGTTGTTCAAAACGCCACGATCAGCTTCTTAAAAAGCCAAACCGTGCTGGATCCGTTTGGCGGCACGAAGGTCGTCCCGGGATCGATCATTACATATACGCTTGTGGCGACAATCAATGGATCGGGAACACTGACCAATGTTGTGGTCAGCGATGCTGTGCCAGCCAACACAACCTATCAAGTGGGCACTCTCACCCTTGAAGCTGCCGTATTGTCCGACACAGCGGCCGATGATGCCGGGGAATATACCGGCACCGGCGTCACTGTAAGGGCGGGCGCGGTGCCATCGGGACAAACGCGAACGATAACCTTTAAAGTTCGCGTGAATTAAGGAATAACCAATGAGGCATTTTCTTCTCCTTCTCGCACTCTCACTGCCGACCACCGCAATGGCCACCAATGCCGTTGCCCTGCAAAGCAATGTGTTTGTTGAAAAAATGGTCACTGACACCAAAGGCCGCTCCAAAGCGACCCTGCAGGAACCCAAAATTGTCCTGCCGGGGGATCGGCTTATCTTTGTGGTGAGCTACCATAATACGGGCGCAGCTCCCGCCGCCAATTTCATTGTTACAAACCCTTTGCCGCGCGCGGTTTCCTATCAAGGAACACCGGACGCAATGGCGCAGGTTTCGATCAATGGTGGCCGCGACTGGGATATGTTGAGCCATTTGAAAGTTAAGGAAAGTGACGGAAATTGGCGCGCTGCACGCCCTGAGGATGTGACCCACATTCGCTGGGCGATGAAACAGGCTGTGCCGGTTGGTGCCACTGGAAAATTAAGTTTCCGCGGCATTGTCCGCTGAAAGCATCCCGTAACGGGCGTCTGCGGGATTTTTGAGTATCCGGCGCCATTTTAGAAATGAGACCAAAATGAAGACGAATATTAAACTTTTGATGACAGGCAGCGCCCTCGCGCTGGCGGCGCTAGGGGCCACCCATCGCCTGGCGATTCTTTCCAATGGCGCACCGGACATGCTCGACGCAGTCGTTGTGCACACCGCGCTG